>DATEGX010000338.1:0-16064 GCA_035279875.1 Binataceae bacterium (SeqCode) | reverse complement strand
GATGCGATTCTCTTCGAGCTCAGAATGAAATACGTTGAAAGAGCGCGGCGCTAGCCGCTGACTACCGTCCCCGGCCCGCCGACTGCGAGAATTCCGCGATGCGGCGCAAGGTTTTTGTCAAGGTAATACTCTCCGGACTCGCCGCCGGAATGATGCTGATAGGGCTGGGCATCGCCGGCGCGGATTCGCTGTGGTCGGAGCTTGGCGGCGGATTGCGGCAGGCCCAGACGCTGCCCGACTTCGTCGCGCTGGCCGCGCGGCTCTCGCCCGCGGTGGTCAATATCTCGACCGTACAAAAGGCCACGGCCAGTAGCGACGAGAATACCTCTCCGGAGGACGATTCCGACCCGTTCGATCGCTTTGGCCAGCCCTTCGAGCACTACGGCCTGCCGCAACCGCATAGCCTCGGCTCAGGCTTCATCATCAATCCCACCGGCTACATCCTGACCAACGACCACGTAATCGAGGACGCCCGGCAAATCCTCGTGAGTCTCAAGGATGGACGCCAGTTCACCGCCCGCTTGGTCGGTCGCGACAGCAAGACCGATGTTGCGCTGCTCAAGATCAACCCCGGCAAGGACCTGCCGGTCGCCCCACTGGGCAATTCCGACGATATTAAGGTGGGCGAGTGGGTGATGGCGATCGGCAATCCGTTCGGCTTCGACCATTCGGTGACGGCCGGCATTGTTAGCGCCGAGGGGCGTTTCATTCCGGGCAATTACGACGATTTCATCCAGACCGACGCGTCGATCAATCCGGGTAATTCGGGCGGCCCGCTGATCGATTTGAGCGGCGCGGTGGTCGCGGTCAATTCGGCGATTTATACGCGCACCGGCTCGAATATGGGCATCGGCTTCGCTATCCCGATAAACCTGGTCAAGGCCGAATTACCTCAACTGAGTGCCAGCGGGAGGGTCGTGCGCGGATGGCTCGGGGTCTATATCGAGCAGGTTCCGGCTGACGCTGCGCTCCGCGACAAGATAGCCGAGGTGCGCGGCGCGATGATCTCGGAAGTAATCGACAACGGTCCGGCCGCCGCCGCGGGGCTCCGCCGCGGCGACATTATCGTGGAATTCGACCATCATCCGGTAGGCGATTCCCAGGAGTTGCCGCTGCTGGTCGGCGCGGTCCCGATCGGGCGGACGGTCAAGCTTAAAGTCCTCCGCAGCGGCGCGGCGCGTGAAATTCCGATCACGGTTGCGCCGTCAGGCGAGGCTCAATTGGAGCGCGCTTCGCTGCGCAACGAAGAGGCTTACGGGCTCAAGGTCGAGGACCTGACCCCTCAACTCGCTCGTGAACTCGACCTCGGCGATACCCGCGGCTTGCTGGTCTCATCGATAGCGGCAGGCAGTGCAGCCGAGCATGCGGGCCTGCATGCACGCGATGTTATCCTTGAGGTCAACCGCAAGCCGATCAGCAATCTCGGCTCCTATGAGCGGGCGCTAAAGGCCAGTGCGCCCGGCAAGATCGTTCTGCTGCTGATCAAACGCGACAACCGCACCCTCTTCATCCCTCTGAAGCGCGAAGGGTAGAATCGGGGCCATCGATTTGGCGCAGACCGGCGCCATTTCGCCAGGAAGTTGAAGCGAGCCCTCAAGATAACCCTGCTGGCGCTATGCGTGGTTGTGCTGTTTGGCGCCGCTCCGTTGATTTATCAGTTCGTCAGCTACTACAACTCTCTCGAGCAGGAAGTGGTAACCCGCTTCTCCGGCAAGCGCTGGACCATCCCGTCGTTGCTCTATTCGGATTCGGTCACGATATATCCGGGCCAGCGGCTCGCCGATATCGGTTTTTCGCAACGGCTCGCCCGCCTGAATTATCATCCGGTGGCGCCGGGCATGGTCCGCGCTCGCGGCGAATACAGCTTCGACCAGAAGCGCGGGAAACTGGTGCTGTTCCTGCACGATTTCCGTTATCCCTACGGAGCCTTTTCCGGTGAGCTGGTCGAGATGAAGATTTCGCCGATCGGAACCATCGAGGAGATTGAGAACCTCGCCACTGGCAAACCCGAATATTCGATCGAGCTCGAGCCGGAATTGCTCGGGGCAATCTTCCAGGGCGATTGGGAGCAGCGCCGGCTGGTGCCGTTGGAGGATATTCCGCCCGCCTTTATCGATGCCGTGCTGGCTGCAGAAGACCATCGCTTTTATGAGCATCATGGTATCGACCTCGTGCGAACGGCCAAGGCCGCCTGGATCGATTTCTCCGCCGGCCATGTCGTGCAGGGCGGTTCGACGCTGACCCAGCAGCTCATGAAGAATTTCTTCCTCACCAGCAAGCGCGACTGGCATCGCAAGGTCAAGGAAGCGCTGATGGCGTATATCGCGGAGCGGCGCTATCCCAAAGACGAAATTCTCGAGCTTTATCTGAACGACATCTACCTCGGCCAGCGCGGGCAGGAAGGAATCTATGGCGTCTGGGAAGCGTCCGAGTTCTATTTCTCAAAGGAGCCGCGCGATTTGTCGATCGCCGAGATGGCCACGATTGCCGGGATGATCCGCTCGCCGAATCGCTTCAACCCGGTTCGCCATCCCGACGGCGCCCGGGTCCGCCGCAACGAAGTGTTGGGCTCGATGCTGCAGGAAGGTTACATAAGCAAGCCGGCCTACGACGCCGCAGTTACCGAACCGATCCGCACGCGCGAACCCTTCATCGAAGCCAACGACGCGCCCTATTTCGTCGACTACGTAAAGCATGAACTGGCGGAACGTTATCCGCCGACGGTGTTAACCGGCGAGGGTTTGCGCGTCTTCACTACGCTCGACGTGCATATGGAAAAGGAGGCTGAGCGGGCGATTGACCATAATCTGCTCAACCTTGAAGAGAAGCACCCCTCTCTCAGGCGCAAGGAAAAGCGCGAGCAACTCGAGTCCTGCCTGGTCGCGATCGAGCCGCAGACCGGCAAGATCCGCGCAATGGATGGCGGACGCGATTACCGCCAGAGCCAGTTCAACCGGGTCACGCAGTCGCATCGCCAACCCGGCTCGGCCTTCAAGCCGATAACCTATCTGGCCGCGTTGCAGGAAACCTTCGACGGCGGCCCGCAACACTTTCTGCCGACCAGCTATATCGACGACCAACCCTTCACCTGGCAATTCGGCGAAACCTCGTGGACCCCGAAAAATTACAAGGGACGCTACTTCGGCCGCGTGACCCTGGAATTTGCACTCGCCGAATCGCTCAATTCCGCAACCGCGCGATTGGCCGATGAGGTCGGACTCGATCGCGTGCTCGCGATGGCCGCGCGCGTGGGCTTCAACAACCTGCCCGCCTATCCGTCGGTGATCCTGGGTGGAATCGAGGTCGAGCCGCTACAGCTAGCCTCGACCTATGCGATCCTGGCCAATGAGGGTATGGAGGTCCAGCCTTACGCGGTTACGGCGGTCGTCGACCAGCACGGCAATGTAATCGAGGGGCACGACCTTGAGGCAAAACAGGTTCTCTCGCCCGAGGTCGCCTATACTATCGACTTCATGCTTCAGCAGGTGATCAACCACGGCACCGGTTATGGTGCGCGCAAGGCCGGCTTCATGCGCCCGGCGGCTGGCAAGACGGGCACCACCAACGATTCGAACGACGCCTGGTTCGCCGGCTTTACGCCCAATCTGCTGGCCGTGGTGTGGACCGGATTCGATCAGAAAGAAGCGCTGGGCCTGACCGGGGCCGAAGCTTCGCTGCCCGCATGGACGGATTTCATGAAGCAGGCCACGGCGCCGCGTCCCGAGATTGACTTCGCGGTGCCGCCCGGCGTAGTGGCTGAGAAAGTCGACCCCCTAACCGGTTATCTCGCGGGACCTTACTGCCCGGTCACCATGGAGGGGGTATTTCCTAAAGACATGGCGCCCACCCAGGTATGCCCCTTTCATACATCGTCGAGCTCGGTCGCCTCGAGTACCTCGAGTCCAAGCTCGCCCCACGCGTCTGATCCACCGAACCTCCCTACCGGCTCGCCGAACGATTAATGAACCGCCGTCGAGGCCTGCTATTGCTGGTTACGATCGCCCTTGGATCGCTCCTGATCTTTGGCATGCCGCGAGCAGGCGCGCTCGCGATAACCTCGCAAGATTTACCCCCGCGGGTCCTCCCAGCGGTCCTCCCGAGCCCCGCTGCAGCCCCGGCGAGATCGCCTGAGGCTTCGCCGTCCCCGGAAGCCCCGGACGACTGGGTGCAGGTTCCCGACGCCAAGTCTGTCTCACCCGAAGCTTCGCCGGACGCGGAGCCATCCGGGGATGCGGCTGGCGAGCCTGATGACACCGGTATTGGCCCAACTCCTGTCGGCACCGAGTCAGGTGAGCCTGGGGCTACGGCAGGACTTGGGCCAGCCCCCAGCCCAGGTGTCCCAGAACCTCCGCCGGCGCTAGACGCGAGCACGATCGCGGTCGGGCCGGGGCTTGGAGACACGCCGCTCGACGATGCGATCAAGAAGGCGGATACTCCCGCCCGCGCCGCCTCGATAAGGCTGACCGAGGACGCGCGGAAGCATCTCGGGGATGGCCATGTGAATGAAGCCTTGCGCGAACTCGCGCGCGCCGTATCGATCGATCCGTCGAATCCTTTCGCTTACTACTATCTAGGCCGCGGCTACCTGATACGAAGAAATTACGAACAAGCCTTGACCTTTTTCCGCCGCGCCGAGATTACCTCGAGCGGGTTGCCGCAATGGAGCGCTGAGGCACTGAGCTACGAAGGCGCATGCTACGAGGAACTCGGCCAGCCGGAGCGGGCGTTCAAGGCTTATCAGCGTGCGCTCGTATCATCGCCCAACAATCTGATGGCGCGCGTGGGTTACGGACGCCTGGCGCCGGTTGCGGTTCCGGCTGGGAATCTCGACGCTCCGCCACCAGGGCAGAACTTGACGGTGGCGCCGCCCGAGGTTCAGCCGGATACGGCGCCCTCCGGGCAAGTTCCACCACCCCCTTCGGAAACGGCGCCGCCCAGCGCTGATTGAATGAGTTCGGCGTTCGCTCGCTCAGGACCGATCCTCGACCGCTACAACGAGGCTTTGAACCGTCCGCACGCCGTGCAAGGATTGCGGCGAGATTGCCGCAACCCTGGGCCAGTGACCAGCGTATTGTCCTAGTGAGCGTGCGGCCAGGGAGACAGCGATCTATGCGCCGCGAAATATTTACCGAAGAACACGACATGTTCCGCACACAGGCGCGCCGCTTCGCCGAAACCGAACTCGCCCCGAAAGTTCCAGAATGGAACCGCGCCGGGATGAGCGATCGCGAAAGTTGGCGCAAGATGGGCGCGGCGGGCTTTCTGGGGCCTAATGCACCTGCCGAATACGGCGGCGGCGGGGTTGACTTCCTCTATGACGCAATCGTGATCGAAGAGCTTTCGCGGGTGCGCGCGCACGGCCTCATGATGGGGCTGCATTCGGATATCTGTCTGCCCTATATCACGAGCTATGGCAGCGAGGACCAGAAAAGGCGCTATGCGCCGGGCGCAATCAGCGGCGAGTTGGTGTTGGCGATCGCGATGACCGAACCGGGCACCGGCTCCGACCTCGCGGCGGTGCAGACGACCGCTCGCCGCGACGGCGACCATTACGTGCTCAACGGCTCCAAAATGTTCATTTCGAACGGCCAGATTGCCGACCTGGTGATCGTCGTCGCCAAGACCGACCCCAAGGCCAATCCGCCTCATCGCGGCGTCAGCCTGGTGCTGGTCGAGCGCGATACCCCTGGTTTCGTCCGCGGGCGCAAGCTCGACAAGCTCGGCCTGCGGGGACAGGACACCAGTGAACTTTTTTTTGAAGACTGCCGGGTGCCGGCCGGTAATCTGCTCGGGCGCGAGGGCGCGGGCTTCAAGATGCTGATGGAGAAGCTGCAGCAGGAGCGGCTGGTGACTGCGGTCGGCGCGCTCACCAGTGCGCGGCGATGCCTCGACGATACGGTCGATTACACCAAGCAGCGCAAGGCTTTTGGCCAACCGATCGCGGGTTTCCAGAATACCCAGTTCAAGCTGGCCGAGATGGCAACCGAGGTCGAAGTCGGCCAGGCCTTCGTGGACCGCTGCCTGGCGGCACACGTGCGCGGCGAGGAGATCGTGAGTGAGGTCAGCATGGCGAAATGGTGGGTCACCGACCTGCTCAAACGCGTCGCCAGCCAGTGCCTGCAACTCCATGGCGGCTATGGCTTCATGATGGAATTCCCGGTCTCGACGGACTACGCGGACGCGGCCGTGCAATCGATCTATGCCGGCACCAACGAGATCATGAAGGTGATTATCGCGCGCCGGATGGGCCTCGATTTCCGCAACTAAATCAGCGAGGTCTGCCACGATGGCAATGGTAACTCTGCGCGGCTCAGCAAGAATGAATCGCTCAAGGACGGCCGAGGGTAAGGAAAATCGTTGCTGAACCGGCGCCGCGAATCCGCCATAATCCTTTATTGATGGCCCATATCGAACACCGCCCGCCGTTCCGCCGGACAGTCGGCGTGCTCGCCGCAGCGGTGCTCTGGTTGGCGATGCAATTCTCCTCCGCCGCGCGCGCCGCCCCACTGAATTTCCCGCGGGCCACCTTCGAGGTCTTGAACGCTGCGCAAACCGAAGTCATCGGCCGCAGCGATTTTGCGCTGAGCCAGCGCTCCGATGGCCTCCTTATTGGCCACGGCGAAGCGCACTTTAAGGATGGCGAATCCGATACAGAGTACGACACGCTGCGTCCGGTGCCCGGCAGCCAGAGCGCCGAGATGCTGACGCTCGAGCGCTGGTTCTACAACGCCGACGGCTCGCCGCAGCGCCATTCAACCGCCGATTTCCGCACCGGTCAGGCTGCCTGCACGGAATACGTCAAAGGCAAAGCCGATACAAAGAGCGCAACACTGAAGTTCCCGGCAGGCTCATATGCGGGTTCGGCCATCATCTTGCCGCTGCAGGAGTATCTGGCTGGAGGAGGGACCGGGCCGATTGAATTGCACGCGTTCAACTGTGTGCCCGGACCGCGGGTGTTCGCGGTTAAAGCCGAGCCCAAGCCGCCGGGGGCTTGGCTGCGGTATCCCGGCCAAACCGTCGAAGTGGATATCAAGCCTGACTTCGGTTTCCTCAACTTTATTGTTGCCCCTTTCCTGCCGGAGCTGCACGCCTGGTTTGAACCATCGAAGGACTGGCTGTTCGTCGGCGGGCAATTCTCGCGCTACTACAAGGGACAGCAAATCGTCCTGGTACGCGAGCGGACATCTGCGCACGCAGATGCGCAAATGCCATCGCCGGTCGCGCAAAAATAGCGCCGATCCGCTGGCCCCTCGCCGCGATACGGCCGCCGTTACCGCTTGCCTGGCCAGCGTCAAAGGCCGCCGCCCCCGCCATGAGAGCGCAGGGACGGCGTCGTTTGCCGTGGGTCGAGCGATTCGGATTATGTTGAGGCGACGGCGGAGACCGTCGCGAGATCGAAGCTAAAAGTGCGTCGCGCCGTCGCCGCTATAGTGCCGCACTCTCGAGCGTTGCGGTTTTTGATATTGGAAGGCGGTTTGGCACTGCGGGCAGGTGCCCTGCGGTTGCGAATACCCGGCGCGCCGGATCAATTTGACGTAGCGGACAGCTCCATCGTTGCAGAGATGCCCAGCGACCGGGAAATCATACACAGTGCGGACGGCGATTGAATTTGCCATTTCCTACGCTAACGCTCCCTCATGCAAGTGATTCCTTGTGGGTTGACGCCGGCTGAATTGCCGGCGCGGCGACAGTCACACGAACAAAATAGTGATTTCGCAACTTCGATCAATAATTTTTCGGGTGCTTCGGCCAAATTTCAAAAATATTTTTCTCCCGGCTCGGCACGGCCGCGGCCCAGCGCGCCGCCTACACCGGACGGCGCGGGATCAGCACCCTGCGCCGCAACGTCAGCACGACCTCGCCACGCTGGTTAAGGCCGCGCGTTTCGACGTAGACGATTCCGCGGTCGCTCTTGCTCGTCGAGGGCGTAACTTCCAGTACCGTGGTCTCGGCGTAGAGCGTATCCCCGTGGAAGCTCGGCCCGGTGTGCCTGATTGACTCATACTCTAGGTTCGCGATCGCGTTCTCGCTGATATCCTTGACTGTCATGCCGGTCACCAGCGCAATAACAAGCAAGCCGTTGACCAAACGCTGACCGTGCTGGCTCTTGGCTGCGAAGGCGGCGTCGAAATGCAGCGGATTGGTGTTCATGGTCATCAAGGTGAACCAGGTGTTGTCGAACTCCGTAATGGTGCGGCCCGGCCAGTGTTTGAAATTCTGCCCAGGCTGAAAATCCTCGAAGTAATTACCCATCGTAGCCTCGCGCCGGCTTGTAATTTCAGGTCGGCAATAGTCGAAAGCGCGGGCCCATGCAAACTTCGGCCAATCCGCAAGCTTATGGTACGCTCGCGGGCGTGAAAGGGATTCGTGCAATGCGCAAGCTCCTGATCGCGAACCGAGGCGAAATCGCGCTCCGCATAATCCGCAGCGCCCGCGCGCTCGGTATCAAAACCGTGGCGGTCTATTCGGACGCCGACGCGAGCGCCGCCCACGTCACTGCCGCAGACGAAGCGGTGTCGATTGGCGAGTCGGAGCCTGCAAAAAGTTACCTGAATATCTCCGCAATTATCACCGCGGCAGCGCATTCGGGCGCCGACGCGATCCATCCGGGCTACGGGTTTCTCTCGGAACGGCCGGAGTTTGCCCGCGCCGTGCGGGACGCCGGGCTGATTTTCGTCGGACCGCTTGCCGAAGTGATGGGAGAGCTGGGCGACAAGGTTGCGGCGCGCCGTATCGCTGTGCGGTCGGGGGTTCCAGTCGTGCCCGGTTCCGATGTCGCCGATCTGGCGACAGCACGCGACTTCGGCGCGAAGGCCGGCTTTCCGCTCATGGTCAAGGCGGCTGCGGGCGGCGGCGGACGCGGGATGCGGGTGGTCGAGGCAGCCATCGACCTCGCGCCGGCGCTCGAGGCGGCCGCGCGTGAGGCCCAGGCGGCTTTCGGCGATGCGCGCTTGTTCATCGAAAAATATCTGGTTAGGCCGCGGCATATCGAGGTTCAGCTACTCGGCGACAGTTACGGGAAAACGCTCGCTCTGGGCGAACGCGAATGCTCGATACAACGACGCCATCAGAAGATTATCGAGGAGTCGCCGGCGCCTGGGCTGGCGCCGGGGTTGCGCGATCGCATCATCGGCGCGGCGGTCGATTTGGCAAGAGCGGCTGGTTACAGCAATGCCGGGACGGTCGAGTTCCTGGTCGAGGGCGATGACTTTTACTTCCTTGAAGTCAACGCGCGGCTCCAGGTCGAGCATCCGGTTACCGAATTGCGCTTTGGCCGCGATTTGGTTGCGGATCAACTGCTGATCGCGATGGGCGAGCATCTTGGCGATCCGGACCCGCCGCGAGGCGCGGCGATCGAATGCCGAATCAACGCCGAAGATGCGATGCATGATTTCCGCCCAGCCACGGGACGTGTGATCAATCTCGCTCTGCCCTCGGGACCCGGCGTACGCGTTGACACGCACCTCGCTGAGGGCGCGGAGATTTCGCCATATTACGACAGCCTGGTGGCCAAACTGATTACCTATGGCGCTAATCGTGAGGAGGCGCGCCGACAGATGGAATCGGCGCTCGGCGAATTCGCGTTGCTGGGCGTGCGCACCACCGCGGATTTCCTGCACGAAGTCATCGCCAGCGAGCCATTCGCTCGCGCCGATCTGTCCACCGCGTTCATCCCGGAATTTTTCGCACATTGGCAGCGTGGCGACCAAAACCTGAAGAGCGCCTTGATTGCGGCAGCGGCGTTGACGAAAGGCTCGGCGATTTTCGCCGCCGACGCCAAAAGCGGCGAGATGAACGCCAACCTGCGCAGCCGTTCGCCGTGGCGGGAGCTTGATAGCTTTGAATTGTGGCGGCCGCGATGAAATTGAAACAGCCGGGGCTTCCCCATGAGCACAACGTTGAAGTCAGGTCCGTGGAACACGGGGAGATACGAGTCACGATCGACGGCGAGGAAATCACTGCCACGATCGAGTCGTCGGCAGCAAACGGCTCCTACGTCATTCGAATTGGCTCGAAAGCGGCTCGGGTCCTTGCCGGCCGCCAGCGCAATTCGATCCTGGTGGCGGTCGGCCCCGCGCAATTCGAATTCGTTCCGGTCGAGGGCCGCGGGCGACGCGCTCATGGGCTCGCGACGCCAGAGATTACCGCCCCGATGCCTGGCAAGGTCGTGAAAGTGCTGGTCGCCGAGGGGCAGGCGGTTGAGGCCGGCAGCGCGTTGATCGTTCTCGAAGCGATGAAAATGGAAACTGCCCTCAACGCGGAGAGCGCCGCGGTGGTGAAGCGGATTTGCGTTGCGGCAGGCGACATGATCGACCATGGCGCGGTATTGCTCGAACTCAGCCCGGCGGCGCCTTTGCCAACGGACGGATCAAACGCTCGAGGCCGCTGAGCCATTGCTCGAAGTCGACGTCGCGTTCGACCACGATTTCGATCCGGCCGCCAGCGATCGCACGAACCCGGCCGGGATTTTCAGTACGGAGCGGGATCACCAACGCCTCGCGCGAAATACCCATCGCATCGGTGATCGCGAAGATTTGCTCAATCTCTCTTAGGGTAACTGCTTTTAGCAATTTATCTTTTTCTCGCAGGCCTCGATGACCGGCCGAGATTGCAAGTCTTTTACATACGGCCGCGGCGGCTTAAGCTCAATACGAGGCGTGCGCATTGGTTGCCGGGCCGAGCCAGGACGTTGTCGGCAATTCGCGCATCGATGAGCCGGAGGGTTTTCCGTGTACGGTACAATCAAGAAAGTCGTCAAGGACAAGGGATTCGGCTTTATCGTTCCAGACGACGGCAGCGAGGACGTTTTTTTCCATCGCTCGCGGTTGTCGCCCAAGGTCTACTTCGAGGATCTGCGGGAAGGCGCCGAAGTGCAATTCGAAGTGCGTCCGGGCGAAAAAGGCAGACAAGCGTTCAACGTGAAGTTGCGCTAGCTCGGCTTGCTATATCAAGCTCGACGGGCCAGGTCTGTCATGTCGTTAGGTGTATAAGACGGAGACGGTTACGATTTCCCCCAGGAGGTTACTCATGAGCTCGCCAGAGAACCAAACCGAAGCCGAAACCAGCGGCACGCCGCACACGATTATCGCCGTGGTCGTGGTGGTTGCGATCGCGCTCGTCGCTTTTTTCGGGTTCCGCTTTGAACATAACGCCTATATGAAGACACAGGCGGCTAATGTCGCGAAGCTGTTCATCAAGAGCAGCCCCAACGTCGAAAAAAATCTCGGTACCGTCGTTCAGCTCACACAAAAGTCCGAGGCCCGCGCCAACGGTGCGATGCCTGGATGGAAGGTTGATTTCAACGTTTCCGGCAAAAAGGCGCAGGGTACGGTCGAGATGGTGGTACGAAACGACGGCGGCAACTGGAACGTGCCCGAAGCCAAGCTTGAAGATCGCAGCAGCGGCAAGACCGTCAATCTGCTCTGAGGCAGCGGCGGGTTTTTCGATCCGTACGTCTGATTTGGCGCACCTTCTGTCTATCGGCTGCGGTCGTTGAAGCCCGTGCAGACTCGCTGCTCATTTCTGGGGATCAAATCTCCCGGTTAGCTGTATCGCAGGAGTCGGGGGCCTCTCTGCGTGCGATAAATCTCCGGTCGCCATAGTTCGCGTTTGCCGCCGCCGAAGGAAGCTTGTAGGAGTTGGCCAACGACCCAAGGAGGCTGCCCATGGAAATCGGCGTAATGATCGCCGCAACAGCGCAAACCGGCGACATCGGGGAAATCGCTCGCGAAGTCGAAAAATTGGGCTACGAGTCCCTGTTTATCCCGGAACATCCGGTAATCCCAATCGGCTTCAAAACCATTCCACCCGGCGGCGGTGAATTGCCTGAGCATTATGGGCGCTGGCTTGATCCGTTCGTCACCCTGTCGATCGCGGCCGCTGTGACCCGGCGGATCAAGCTCGGTACCGGGATCTGCCTGCTGCCCGAACGCGAACCTTTGATAACCGCCAAGACTATTGCGACGCTCGACGTGGTGTCGGGTGGGCGCGTGGTATTGGGCGTCGGCGGTGGCTGGCTCAAGGAAGAGACCGAGTCCATGGGTACGGAATTTCGCCTGCGCTGGAAGCGGCTGCGCGAGACGGTCGAGGCGCTACGCGTACTTTGGACCGAGCCCGAGCCCGCTTACCACGGCGAGCTGGTAAAGTTCCCCGCCGTCCGATGCGATCCGAAGCCGATTCAGAAAAAGGGACCCCCTATCCTGCTCGGTGCACATGGTCCCAAAGGACGCGAAAGGGTGGTGCGGACGTTTGATGGATGGTGTCCGGTGATCGGTAAACCGGAGACCTTCAAACGCGATGTCGCTGAACTCAAAAAGCTTGCCGGCGAGCGCGGCCGCAGTCCCGACAGCCTGCAAATCACCGCGTTTGTCGGACCGCATGAGGACGGGCTTTCCGCCGATGAGCTCAAGTTCCTCAAGGACGCTGGGGCCAATCGCCTGGTACTGTTTTCACAGCGGGATGCGATCGCTACGGCCGACGGCAAGGCGCTCGAGATAATCCGTCGCATCGCGCCTACGATTGAGCGGGCGCAGCGAATCTGAAGACTCCCACCGTTTGATCGGCCTGCGGCTTCGCCGGTGAAAGATTCGGCGAAACCGCGTGGAGGAGCACATGGCGATAATGATCACGGGCGGAACGGGCTTCCTCGGCGCGTTTCTGACCCGCTACTTGGTGCGTGAGAAAGGCGTTGCCGGCAAAGACCTGATTCTCTTCGATCGCTACCCCAACCGCGACCGGATTGCCGACGTCGCCGGCGACGTGATCATGATTACCGGTGATGTCACGGAGCCCTCCGAGCTTGCGGCCGCAATCAAAACCTACGAGGTCAGCCAGATTTATCATCTGGCCGCGATTCTCGGCGATCCTGCTCCGGCCCAGGTGGTTTCTTATATGAAGGTGATGTGCGACGGGACCCTCAACGTGTTCGAAGCCGCGCGTATCTTCGGCGTGCAACGAGTAGTCTATGCCAGTTCGGTGGCGGTCTACGGCCGCGCGAGCTTCCGCGGCAAGTCGCCCAACGACGAACTCGACGAGGATGACCCGCCGGCACCCGGGACGTTTTACGGAATGTGCAAACTGTACGCAGAAAACCTGGCTGCGCTCTATGGGCGGCGCTTCGGCCTGGCGACGGTCGGGCTCCGGCCGACCTCGGTCTTCGGATTGGGACGCGGCGCGCGCGGCTCTTACGCCAGCGGTCTGCTGCCGCCACAAGGCGTGCATTACATGGTGCTCCCCGAGTTGGCGGCGCTCGGCAAGGCGGTCCAGATGCCGCCTGACGATACCGAATCCGACTGGATTTACGCCGCTGACGCAGCCGACGCATGGTACCGCGCGATGAATACCGCCGAACCGTCGCGCCGAGTCTATAACCTCGCGGCCGAACGACGCCGTATGGCCGACGTCACGGCGCATTTGCGCAAGCTGTTGCCCGAGGCGCAGATCTCGGTTTCGGACAAGCGCGTCCCAACCGTGCCGAATATGAAGTGCGACAATATCCGCAAGGATCTCGGCTTCGCGCCGCGCTATTCGATGGAAGCGGGACTGACCGAGTATCTGAACGTCGTTCGCAAGGCGGCTGGGCTGCCGCCGGTCAAAGCCTGACGAATCGACCCTGCGGCGTCTATCGCAGCGTCATGTCGGCAATAGTCGTGGGACTCCCGGCGCCAACGCCGTCGACGTTGAGCTTGGGCGCCAGTGTCGAGACGCGCGCGGCGTCGATCTTGCCGCTGAGCGCCTGCGCTACTGCGGTGGCACGCGCGTCGGCCAAGTGGCGCAAGTCGTCGTCGCTGACTTTGGTGTGCGCGAGTATCGCTTGCTTGAGCTGGTCGGGCGGCAATGACTTCGTCAGGCCCATCAAATCGCGCGGTTTTTCGAAGTCGGCGGCCTTGTACACCCGCCATAGATACTTGTCGTACTGATCCGGTGTGATTTTTACCTGCTCGATTTGAGCCGGGGTCAAATCCTTTTTGCCGGACTTCGCTCGCTTGATAGCGGCCTCGAGCATAGCCGCGCGCAACCCCGGAATGTCCAGCTTCGGGTCGACGCGGCCAGTGATTTCGAGCTTGAGCGAGGTCTTTTGCTGTAGCGCCTTGGCGACGGTCTCGAGCTTCGCCTGTGCCGCTTTGGTCAGGGTCGCGTAACCGGCCGAAAACTCGATATACGAGAGATTCTGGCCGGCTTTGCCGCCGATTGCCGAAGCCAACAGCGAGAATGGAGACGTGACCGCCTTCATCACGAGGTTCAGTACGGCATGCCAGATTACGCCGCCGATACTGAACTGCGGGTCGGATAGCGACCCCGAGATTGGGATCTGCAGGTCGATACGGCCTTGCCGGTCTTTTAAGAGCGCGACCGCCAGCCGCACCGGCAGATTGGCCGCACTCGAATTAACCGCTCGATCGCCAAAAGTGAGCTGATCGATGACGATGTGGTTTTGCGCGGTGAGCTGCTGATTGGCCAACAGGTAATGGACGTCAACGGTCAGCGTGCCGTCCGTGATCGGATAGCCGGTGTACTTGGTCGAGTACGGCGCCAGCGGCGTCAGCTCGACCCCTTGCGCATTCGCCTTGATATCAACCGCGGCCATCGGCGCAAGCGGGTTGATCGCGCCCGTAATCGTAATAGGCGCATCGCCGTTGACTTTACCCGACAGCGCAACATCGGCTGGCGTCGTCGTCCTGGTTCCGAACGCGCCTACCTTACCGTCGACCTCGGTCAGATCCGCGGAATAATTGGGTTTGATGAAATCATCGGTGTAATTGATCTGGCCTTCCTGGAGCTTGATGCCGCCGATCCCGATATCCGCCGGAATTGGCGCCGGAGTAGCGGCAGCCGCTGGCGGCGCGCCGGCGGGCGGTGTCGCCGCCGGAGTTGGCGTCGACTGAGGTGCCGGTGCAGGGGCAGCCGGATTGGTCGTCGCGCTTCGCTCACGAGTCAGTGAGACCGGCGCTTCACCCGGTTTGCTGACCACGTCACGCAGATTGAGCCGTCCGTTGGCGTTGAGGATGATGCGCGCGTAGAAACTGCTCAGCGCGATTTCCCCGATCCGCACGCGCGGTTCCCCCGCGCCGTAACGCGCATCGATCCGATCCAGGCTGAGCGCGTACCATCGCAGGAAGCTTTCGCCGGTCAGTTTGTCCAGAATCCGCACGTTACCGAGCGTAATCCCGCCGCGATAGCCGGCTTCTATTTTGCCGCGGCGGAGTTCAGCCGATGCTTCGCCATTCATGTTGAGCTCGGCTCTGGTGATCTTGGCGTTGAGCTGGCTCGTGATGAACGGATCGAGGCTGGCCAGTTCGACCCGCCGGGTATCGATGCGCAGCCGAGCCTTGAGCGGATCCACCGCGGCCTCGCCGGCAATCTTGAACACCCCCTTCTTGTTGACTCGGCCTTCGAGCTGGATTGCGAAGGGCTTGGCGAGGTCGCTGGTAACGTCCTTCAGTTTGAGATTGAGCGCCGCGATTTGCATGGCAAGCGGATGACTCTGCGACTGGTCCTCAATCGTGGCGTCGGTATTGTCGAGCGCTATCGACTCGACTTTGTATTGCCAGCCGCCCGCCGCGGAGGGGGTGACCGGTTTCGCTTTTGCCTGAGCCACGCGAGTTCGCCTCGCGGCGGCCCTGCGCGCGGCCGTGGATTCTCTCCGGCGCGGTCGGCGCTCGTGATGCTGCGGGCCGGCAGCAGCGCGGGCAGCCTGATTATTCACCGGCTCCGTGCGTAGAAGCGAGGCGAGGTTCAATTGGCCACCGTGTTCCCGCAGGACCATCACATGCAGACCGTCGCTGCTTACCTCCTGCACAATTGCCTGGCGTGAGCCAAGGTCGAATTGCCGGAGCTTCACACCGAAGTGCTTCCATCCGAGCACATCCTGGCTTTCATTCGGCGCGCGCACCTCGAATCCGTCCAGCGTGAGCCCGCCCGGCTCCGCATGAAGCTGGAAATGGCCGGGCGCAAATCCGGTGCGCAACTTCGCCTGGGCCGAAAGCTTGCCCGAAACAATAGTTGCGGCGAGAGTCGACTGAGCGAGTCCCTGGAGGGAGGGAATGTCGATTGCGTTCAGCGCG
>DATEGX010000337.1:0-18965 GCA_035279875.1 Binataceae bacterium (SeqCode) | reverse complement strand
GCAACGGGGGGATTTGAGCCGCTCGATTTCAACTGAAGTACTGTGGGAGGAGCTTCCTGCATTGCGCGCTCGGAATCTCCTCCACCGCACCCTTCGACAACGAGTCGAGCTTGAACGGGCCGTAGCCGGTGCGGATAAGGCGCGTCACGTGCAATCCAAAATGCTCCAGCAGTTTTTTGATTTCCCGGTTTTTCCCCTCGCGCAGGGTCATGGTCATCCAGCAGTTGCCACCGCGCCGGCTATCCAGTACGGCGTGAGCCGGGCGATAGCGCACGCCGTCGATGGTGACGCCATCAGCCAGCCGGGCCAGCAGATTTTCGTCGGCGCGGCCATGAGCGCGGATTCTGTAAGTTCGCGAAAACCCCTGTGCGGGAAGTTCGAGAAAACGCGCCAACTCACCGTCGTTGGTCAGAAGCAACAGCCCTTCGGTATTGACGTCGAGCCGCCCGACCGAAACCAGACGCGGCAGATGCCTCGGCAGCGCGGCGAAAACCGTCGGACGTCCCTGCGGATCGCGCGCGGTCGTCACCAACCCGGCCGGCTTGTGATAGCGCCAGATCCTCGGTTGCTCGGGTGGCGCGACCATCCTGCCATCTACCGCCAGCGCGTCGTCTGCATTCACCATCGTCGCGGGATGCAGTACGAGGGCGCCATTCAAGGTCACGCGCCGCGCCTCGATCAGCCGCTCGGATTCGCGACGCGAGGCAATTCCGGCGCGGGCCATGAACTTCGCTATTCTTTCGCTCTCCACGATTGACGTACTTATTATGCGAATTAGCGGCGCCGGCCTTAAGCGGCCACAGCCCAAATCAGTAGAAACGCAATGCCCAAGTCAGCCCGCCAACTGCCCGCCCGGGATTTTCGAGCAAGCGCGCCCGCCCTGCTATAATCTCTCCCGCCAATGCGCTTTATCGACGAGGCCAGAGTTTACCTACACGCCGGCAAGGGAGGCGACGGCGCTATCGCGTTTTTGCGCGAAAAATTTCGCCCCTTCGGCGGTCCCGCCGGCGGCGACGGCGGGCGCGGCGGCGACGTGATTTTCGCGGTCGACGAGGGTCTTTCGACGCTGCTCGACTTCAAGTACAAGCCCCGGCTGGTCGCGCGCGACGGCGAACCCGGCCGCGGCAAACAGCAGTACGGCCACCAGGGCGGCGACCTGATCGTGCGCGTCCCGCCCGGCACCGTAGTTTTCGACGAGGAAAGCGGAGAAACGCTCGCCGACCTGGTCGCGCCGGGCGCGCGCGCGACGGTTGCGCATGGCGGCGCGGGCGGACTTGGCAATATGCATTTCGTATCATCGACCCGGCGTGCCCCGCGAATTGCAACCCCGGGCACCGGCGGAGAGCATCGATGGGTCCGGCTGGAACTGCGGCTGGTCGCCGAAGCTGGCTTGGTCGGCTTGCCCAATGCCGGTAAATCGACCCTGCTGGCGGCCTTGACCGCCGCCCGTCCGAAGATCGCGGACTATCCTTTCACCACGCTGGTACCGAATCTCGGCCGTGTGCAGCTTGATGATGGCGAAGGCTTCAGCGTCGCCGATATTCCGGGACTGATCGAAGGCGCCCATCAGGGGCATGGTTTGGGGATTCGTTTCCTGCGCCATCTGAAACGCACCCGGGCACTGGTCTATGTGCTCGACCTGAGCGGGGACCCGGCCGGCGACCTCGCAGTAGTGCGGCGTGAGGTCGAGTCGTTCGACCCCGAGATGCTGACGCGCCCGGCGGTAATCGCGCTCAACAAGGCTGACTTGCTTGGCGCGGACGAGAGCCAGGCAATTGCCTGTTCGATAAGTGCACGCACCGGGCTCGCAGCCTTCGTGATTTCCGCGCGTGAAGTCGAGGGAATGGCGCCGCTGGTGGCGGCGATTGCGCACGCGCTGAAGACGCCTGATGCGGTTGCGGCGGAATGCCTCAGGTAGATTACAAAGCGGCGGCGCTGGCGCATCTGCGGCGTATCGTGATCAAGGTTGGCAGCGCCGTGCTGTCGGATCTCGACGGTCTCCGTGTCGAGGTGATCGAAGATCTGGCGGGCCAGATCGACGCGGTAACGCGCGAGGGCCGCGAAGTCGTGCTGGTGACCTCCGGCGCAATCGCCGCGGGGCGTGCCCGGCTGGGCCATCGTGGTGCGACGATGGCGGAGCGGCAGGCGGCCGCCGCCACCGGGCAAATCGAGTTGATGCGCCGATGGGCTCGCGCTTTCGAGGTTCGTGGCCGCACGATTGCGCAACTTTTGCTAACCCATCAGGACCTGGCCGAGCGCTCCCGCCGTCTCAACGCCGTGCATACGATTGGTGCGCTGCTGGCGGTTGGCGTTCTACCGGTGGTCAACGAAAACGATACGGTCGCGGTCGAGGAAATCCGCATGGGCGACAACGACGTACTGTCGTCGCTCGTCGCCGGGATGATCCAGGCGGATTTGCTGATAATCCTGAGCGACGTGCCCGGAGTACTGACCGGCGACCCACGCAAGCGGCCCGACGCGCGCTTGATCCCGCTGATTAGCGACGCCGAGGCCGAGATGCGCGGCTTGGTGACCGATAGCGTTGGTCCACTCGGCAGCGGTGGGATGGCGACCAAGCTGCAGGCGGCACGTCAGGCGGCGCAAGCCGGAATCAACGTGATAATCGCGCCCGGGCGCGAGCCAGGCGTGATTGCGGCGGCGATCGACCCCGCCCGCGAGATCGGCACCCTAATCCTGCCCGCTAGCCGGCGCCTCGCCAGCCGCAAACATTGGATTGCCTACGCCTTGCGGCCCAGCGGCGCGCTGGCAATCGACCGTGGCGCGGCCGAAGCGCTGCGCAGCAAGGGACGAAGCCTGCTCGCCTCGGGAATCCGCGAGGTGCGCGGCGACTTCGCGAGCGGCGACTGCGTCAGCCTGCTGGACGGCGAGGACGTCGAGTTTGGCCGCGGGCTGGTCAATTATCCCGCCGCCGACGTGATCAAGGTAAAGGGCCGGCGTTCGCAGGAGATCGCACGCCTGCTCGGTTATAAGCTGGCCGACGAAATCGTCCATCGCGATAACCTGGTGCTGCTCGAAGAAAAAACCGCATGAGTCTCGAAACCGACCTTGTCGCCCAACTGCGTCGCGCCCGCGCCGCCGGCCGCGCGCTCGCCCTGGCCCCGGCCGAGCGCAAGAATCGTGCGTTGACGGCGATCGCCGGGAACCTGGCCCACGCCGAGGACACGATTCTCGCGGCCAACCGGCGCGACCTTGAGTCTGCGCGCGCTGCCGCAATCAGCGGCGCATTCCTCGACCGCCTCGCCCTCGACCCGGCACGAATCGCCGCGATCGCCCGCGGCGTCGAGGAAGTGATCGCGCTGCCCGATCCGATCGGCGAGACCATGACACGCTGGAGCCGTCCCAACGGGCTCGAAATCGCACAGATAAGGGTGCCGATTGGCCTCGTCGCGATCGTCTATGAATCACGGCCCAACGTCACGATTGACGCGGGGGTGCTGTGCCTCAAGGCGGGCAACGCGGTGGTGCTGCGCGGCGGCAAAGAGGCGCTCAACACGAATCGCGCGCTGGCGCAGGTGATGGCCGAAGCGCTCGATACTGCCGGGCTCGATCCTTCCAGCGTTGCGTTCATCGGGAATCCCGACCGCGAGGCGATCCAGGTGCTGAAACGCCATCCGGAGTTGGTCGACCTGATAATTCCGCGCGGCGGCAAATCGCTGAAAGAGGCACTGGCCGGTTCGGAAGTGCCGGTGCTGCCGCATTTCGACGGCCTTTGCCACACCTATGTCGATCGCGCCGCCCATCTCAAGATGGCGGAGGAGATTTGCTTCAACGCCAAATGCGGCCGGCCGTCGGTATGCAATGCGATGGAAACGATGGTCGTCCATGCCGGGGTCGCCGCACAATTCCTGCCCGCGATAGCGAGCCGGATGGCGGCCGCCGGAGTCGAGCTTCGCGGCGACGATCGTTCACGTAAAATTATCCCGGCCGCGAAACCAGCGAGCGAGGCCGATTGGGACACCGAGTACCTGGACCTGATCCTGGCGATAAAAGTGGTGGACTCGATCGACGAGGCGATCGAGTTTATCGCGCGTCACGGCTCGGGCCTGGCCGACGCGATTGTCACCAACGACCCGCAAGCGGCGGCGCGCTTCGAGCGCGAGGTCGATTCGGCCACGGTCTATGTCAACGCCTCGACCCGTTTCACCGACGGCTTCGAATTCGGCTTTGGCGCCGAAACCGGCATTTCGACCAATCGATTGCACGCGCGCGGCCCGATGGGCTTGCGTGAATTGACCACTTACAAATACGTCATCCACGGCCGCGGCCAGGTCCGTGCCTGACGGCCGCCAAGCTCGGTTGTCCGCCGCCGCGTTTTTGTTTATCCTTCGATTTTGCTGAATTTGTCAGTGAAGATCCTGAAGTCAAAGGCACGTAGCTCAGCGGGAGAGCACTTCCCTGACGCGGAAGGGGTCGACGGTTCAATCCCGTCCGTGCCTACCATTTTTGTGCGATCCGATGCTCGCGCCGTCCCGGTTGCCTTCGTTATGGCGACTGATCCGCTATGACTTCGATGCCGAATCAATCGTTGGCTCGGCTAATTATGCTGCCCAATGAGCGCTGAGGTCACCGTCACCGTCAACGGTGTTGCGCGCGTCGCGGCCAAGGGCACGCGCGTGCGCGAGGCGTTCGACGGCAAGCTCGACCACGACGTTATAGCGGCACGCCTGAACGGCAAGCTGGTCGATCTGAGCCGCCCGCTCGTGGAGGGCGGCGTCCTCGAGCCGATTCCCGCGGAAAGTCCCGCGGGTCTTGAAGTTTTGCGACATTCCACTGCTCATCTGATGGCGCAGGCGGTGCAAACGCTCTACCCGGGTACCCAGGTCACGATTGGGCCAACTATCGAGGACGGCTTCTACTACGATTTCGCGCCGCTGCGGCCGTTTACTGTCGACGATCTGCCGAAAATCGAGCAGAAGATGCGCGAACTGGCCAAGGCCGACCTCAAGGTCGAACGGGTCGAAGTGCCGCGCGAAGAGGCCATCGCCACCTTCGAGCGGATGGGCGAGAAGTACAAGGTCGAGATCATCGAAGGTATTCCGGACCCGCGGGTGTCGCTCTATCGTCAGGGCGACTGGATGGATCTGTGCCGCGGGCCGCATGTGCCCTCGACCCGATACTTGCGCGCCTTCAAGTTGACCAGCGTGGCCGGCGCCTACTGGCGTGGTGATGAGCACAACGCGATGCTCTCGCGGATCTATGGAACCGCGTTCAGCACCAAGGAGGCGCTCGAAGAGCATCTCGCGATGATCGAACTGGCGCGCCAGCGCGACCATCGTAAGATCGGGCGCGAGATGGGGCTCTTTCTGTTCGATCCGATTTCGCCCGGCCAGCCATTTTACCTGCCCAAGGGGATGGTGATCTTCAACGCGCTGGTCGATTACGTCCGCCGGCTCTACCGCCGCTACGGCTTCGACGAAGTGATTACGCCGCAGATTTACCGCAACGAGATGTTCCATACCTCGGGGCATTGGGACAACTTTCGCGAAAACATGTTCCTGACGCTCGATCCGGAAGCGGCGTCGCCCCATATCGACACCGGCCCCGAGGGCTGGCGCGAGGGCTACGGCGTCAAGCCGATGAACTGCCCCGGCCACACCTTTATTTATCGCGCGGACAAGCGCTCTTATCGCGATCTGCCGCTCAGAATCGCCGAGTTCTCGCGGCTCCATCGTGCCGAACGATCGGGCGTACTGCATGGGCTGACGCGAGTGCGCGTAATGTCCCAGGACGACGCGCATATCTTCTGTACCGAGGATCAGATCGAGGACGAGGTCGCGATGAACCTCGCGATGGTGCGCGACGTCTACTCGACGCTCGGTTTCGAGCGGGTCGAGTTCAAGCTGGCCACCATGCCCGACCAGCATCTCGGGAGCGAAGAGCAATGGCGCATGAGCGAGGGCAAACTGGCCAGCGCGATGGGCCGCAACGAGGTAGCCTTCGAGATTAATCCCAAGGAAGGGGCGTTTTACGGGCCGAAAATCGAGATTTATGTGCCCGACGCCTTGAAGCGGAAATGGCAGGTCGCGACTATCCAGCTCGACTATAACCTGCCCGAGCGCTTCGATTTGACGTACACCACCAGCGCCGGTAGTGAAGCGCGCCCGGTCATGATCCATCGGGCGATCCTCGGCTCGCTCGAGCGTTTTATCGGTGTGCTGCTGGAGCATACTGGCGGCGTGCTGCCGTTCTGGCTCGCTCCGGAGCAGGTGCGGGTGCTCTCGTTGAGCGAGAAGGTCGAAGCCTACGCCGGGGAAGTCGCCGACCTCCTGCGTCGCGCCGGATTTCGCGCCAGCGCGGATATTCGCAACGAAAAGCTCGGCTTCAAGGTCCGCGAGGGGGAACTCGCCAAGGTTCCCTATATGGCGGTGGTAGGCGAGCGCGAAGCCGCCGCGCGCCAGGTTTCGCTCAGGCTCTTGCGCGGCGAGAAGAACCAGACGATGGCGCTCGAGGAGTTGATCGCTCGCGCCAATTCCGAACCACTGCCGTCGTGAGCCCTTTGCTTTGAGTAAACCCTGCTTTGGAGCTATGTTGAGACAATTTCGGGTAGAAGACGCTCGCTCGCAATTCGGGCTTTTGCGAGCCTTAGGCCCGACTAAAGTATGCCTGGCGTGAGGCCGGGGGAGGTGGTTTATCCGTAGAGATTTTCGTACGCCGCCATCGAGAGAGCCTGCAATTCGCGTCAACGTGCAGATCCGCGCACCCGAGGTGCGGGTGATCGACGCGGACGGCAAACAGGCCGGGATTATGGCCGTCCGCGACGCGATCCGCCTGGCCGAGAGCCGCGGACTGGACCTGGTCGAAGTGGCCTCGACCGCGCAACCGCCAGTCTGTCGTATTATCGACTTCGACAAGTATCGCTACTCGCAGAAGAAAAAAGCCCACGATTCCAAGCGCGGCTCGGCTGCCAGCGCGGTCAAGGAAGTCAAGATGGGCGCGCTGACCGAAAAACACGACGTCGAATTCAAAGTTAAGCACATCAGGCGCTTTGTTGGAGAAGGGCAGCGTGTTAAGCTGTCGGTTTCGTTCCGCGGCCGGCAGATAACCCATCCGGAGCTCGGGCGTTCCCTGATCGACGGGATTATTGAGCAGGTCAGGGATATCGCTCAGCCCGAGGGCAACGCGCGGATGGAAGGGCGGAATATGTCGGTGCTGCTGACGCCGCGCTGATTGAGACTACGGATTTGGACCGGAGCAATGCCGAAGATTAAGACCTCGCGATGCGCCGCCAAGCGCATCAGCTTTAGCAAGAACGGCAAGGCAAAGCATAAACGCGCCTATCTACGCCATTTGTTGACAAATAAAAGCCGCGGCCGCAAACGGCGTTTGGGCCAGCCCGGCACACTTAACAAGAGTGATACCCGGCGCGCCCACCGGCTTATACCGTACCTCTGACGTTGGCCGGATAAGCACTTTGTATGCGGCGTATCGTGGCGCAATAAGCGGATTTTCAGGGCGAAATTCAAGGAAGGATTGATTCCCAATGCCTCGCGCGAAAGGCGGACCGAAAACCCGCCGCCGCCATAAGCGGCAATTGAAGCTGGCTTCCGGTTTCGTCGGTGGCCGCAAGTTATACAAACAGGCCCGCAGCACCCTCGAAAAGGGCCTGACTTACGCCTATCGCGACCGCAAACAGAAGAAGCGCAATTTCCGCTCGCTGTGGGTGGCGCGGATTAACGCCCTGGTGCGCGAGCACGGCTTGAGCTACAGCCGCTTTATCGACGGACTCAAAAAGGCCGGCGTCGAAGTCGACCGTAAACAGCTTGCGGCCCTGGCGATGCGGCGCGATCAACTGTTCGGCGACCTTGTGCGCGCCGCCAAGCAAGCGCTAGAGGCTCAAGCCGCATAACTCTAGCGCCGGCTTTTGACGCGCGCGTGTTCGAGGACCATGTGGCCGCCACATGGTCCTTGATGTTTACCACTCCGGGATAATCGGCCTCCGCTGGGCGGCCGGGAATAATGGAAATGAAGGAACAACTCGAGGAAATTCGCACCCGCGCCCTCGCCCAACTGGCTGACCAGGCCAGCGAGGAGCAGATCGAGGCGGTCCGGGTGCGGATTCTCGGCCGCGCCGGCGAATTGACCGAGATTATGCGCCGGATGCCGGAAGTGCCGCGCGAGGATCGTCCCGCAATCGGCCGGCTGGTCAACGAGATCAAGAGCCAGCTCGAAGCGCGCATCGCCGAACTCGCCGACCAGCAGCAGCGCGTGGCGATGGAACGTTCGCTCGGTGAGGCCCGCATCGATGTTACGCTGCCGGGTCTGCGGGTGCCGCGCGGGTGGCTCCATCCGGTGACGCAGAGCCGCGAGCGGATGTTGGATATTTTCGAGTCGATGGGTTTCGAGGTGATCGAGACCCAGGACGTCGAGGACGATTTTCACAATTTCGGCGCGCTCAATTTCCCGGCTGACCATCCGGCGCGCGAGATGCAGGATACCTTTTTCCTGCCGGCCGGCCTGTTGCTGCGGACCCATACTTCGAACGGACAAATCCGCGTGATGGAGCAGCGCAAGCCGCCGCTCGCGATCGTTTGCCCCGGCAATTGCTATCGCTGCGACGAGTTGAGCGTGCGCGCCTCGCCGATGTTCAGCCAGATCGAAGGCTTCATGGTTGATCGTGCGGGGGTCATCACGATGGCCCATCTCAAGGGCGTGCTGAGTGAATTCCTGCGAGCTTTTTTCGGCGCCGATACGGGAGTGCGCTTTCGCGCCAGCTTCTTCCCTTTTACCGAGCCAAGTGCGGAAGTCGATATTTCCTGCCTGCTATGTCATGGCGCCGGATGCCGGGTTTGCAAGCAATCGGGTTGGACCGAAATCCTCGGCTCCGGGATGATCCATCCGAACGTGCTGCGCGCGGTCGGTTATGACCCAGCGGAGTTCCAGGGCTTTGCTTTCGGCATGGGCGTGGAACGCACCTCGCTGCTGAAACTGGGAGTCGACGACTTGCGCCTGTTCTTCGAAAACGATCTGCGCTTCCTCAGACAGTTCAGCCTGGGTGAGGCCGTATCATGAAATTGCCGCTGAGCTGGCTGCATGAATTCGTTACGGTCGAGGCCGACCTCGAGGAGCTGTGCCGGCGGCTGACGATGGCCGGGCTCGAAGTCGAGGCCGTCGACCGCATCGAGGCGACCTTCAGCGACGTTTTTGTGGCGAAGGTGCTCGGCGTCGAGCGCCATCCGAATGCCGATCGGCTAAACCTCTGCGAAGTCGACGCGGGCTCCGCCGGGCATTTCCGGGTGGTTTGCGGGGCCCCTAACGTTCATCCCGGGATGACTGCGGCATTTGCCCGGGTTGGTGCGCGGTTGGCAGGGGGCGTGCACGGTGAGGGCAGCGGCAACCTTGCCGACGCGGTGCCATTGCAGGCTGCGATGATTCGCGGGGTGCAATCCGAGGGCATGCTCTGCTCTGAGCGGGAGCTGGGCCTGTCGAACGATCATGAGGGAATCGTCGAACTCGATCGCGACGCCCGTCCTGGCGAGCCGTTCGAGAATTATCTGAAAGTGCCGGATACGGTGCTGGATATCGCGATTACACCCAACCGGGGTGACGGTCTTTCGATTTTCGGGCTGGCGCGTGAAGTCGCGGCATTGTTTGACGCGAAGCTCAAGCCGCCAAGGTTCAAGCCGCTCCGAATATCCAGGCGCAACGCAGACGCGCCAGATGCGAACGGCGTTCCGCTCCGGGTCGATATTCAGGCGCCAGAGCTATGCCCGCGCTATGCGGCCCTGGTGATGAACGAAGTCTCGCTCGGCCCCACCCCGGTCTGGATGCGCCGTCGGCTCGAATTATGCGGGATGCGCTCGCTTAACAACGTGGTCGACGTGACCAACTACGTGATGCTCGAGATTGGACAGCCCCTGCATGCCTTCGACCGGGCGCAAATCGCCGACGGTGGGATTATCGTGCGGCGGGCGGGTGACGATCGTGAATTCGAGACGCTCGACGGCATCAAGCGCACCCTGGAACCAGGCGACCTGCTGATCGCCGACCGCGCCAAGCCGCTGGCGATCGCGGGCGTGATGGGCGGGCGTAATTCAGAAGTGTCGGAGACCACCAGCTCGATTGTGCTCGAGAGCGCCTACTTCGAGCCGATGCGAATCGCGCGCACCGCGCGACGGTTGGGCCTTCGCAGTGAAGCCAGTTATCGCTTCGAGCGCGGAATCGACCGCTCCGGTCAGGTCAACGCCGTTTTGCGTGCTGCCGAACTGATTGGCGCATTGGCGGGAGGGAAAGCTGCGATGCCGCCGTGCGACGTCGAGCCCCACCCGGCCGCCCCACGTCGAATCACGCTGGATCTCGGCTCCATCGATTCATTGCTGGGGGTGAGCTTGCCACCGCCGGAAATCAAACGCCGGCTCAAGGCGCTCGGCGCAACGATCGAGCCCGCAGGACGTAATCGGCTGACCGTAATCGCGCCGCCGTTCCGTCCTGACATCAACGAACCGGCTGATTTGGCCGAGGAAGTAGCCCGGCTCGCCGGGCTTGCGGAAATCCCGGCAGTGTTGCCGCTGCGAAGCGCCGTCGCCCCCGCGCGTAATCCCGAGCGTACGTTCGTCCGAAGGTTGCGCGAGGCATTGGTCGGCTGCGGCCTGGTCGAGGCCAAAACGATCGCGTTTATTGCGCCAGCCGAGAATGCCCGCTATCCCGGTTTGGCCGTGGCCTCGGGCGACGGGCCATCTGTCGGCGAGCCGGTTCGGGTGGTCAATCCGCTTTCGACCGAGCTCTCGGAAATGCGCTTGAGCCTGCTGCCGGGGCTGCTGGCGGCGCTCCGTTTCAACCTGAATCGCGAGGCCCTGGCGATGCACGCCTTCGAGCTTAACCGGGTCTTCGTGTCGAAGGACGGAATCCCGGGCGAGGCGAGGCGGGTCGCTGCAGTTAGCTATGGCGACTACTCGATGGGTTCGGTGAATCATCCGGCAGTACAAGCGAGTTTCTTTACCCTAAAGGGAATCCTCGAGGCTTGCCTTAGCTCGGTCGGGCTGCCGTCGGCACTCAGCTTCGAGCCGGCGCCTCATGCGGTTGCTCCATATCTTCATCCGGGGCGTGCGGCTCAAGTGTCATTGGAAGGCCGACAGATAGGTCTTTTGGGCGAATTACATCCCGCAGAGGCATTAAGACTCGAATTTAGCGCTCCATGCGTGCTGTTTGAACTTGACTTAGCGAATTTAATGTCTTATTCCTCTGAGTCACGTCGAATGGTGCAATCGCCGCCCCGGTTTCCAGCGGTGCGTCGCGACGTAGCGCTGCTGGTCGATCGGGACGTCCCTGCGGAGACGGTGCTACGTGCGGTTTCTGGTCTGAATTTACCGCTACTCGAGAGCGTCGAGCTGTTTGACGTCTATGACGGTGGTTCGGTTCCGGTTGGTAAAAAAAGTGTCGCACTGGCCTGCCGATACCGCTCAAAGGATCGGACACTGACCGACGAAGAGGTCAATCGCACCCACGGACTGCTGGTCGAGCAGGCCAAGGTGCGATTAGGGGCTGAGTTGCGGCTTTAGCGGCGCGCCTCGCAAGGGCGGGCTTTCGAAGCGAGAGCTTCGCTGCGTGGCATGACGAAAGCCGATCTGGTCGAACGCGTTTACGAGCGGACAGGCATCTCCAGGAAGGCGGCGGGCGAGGTGGTCGATACCGTCTTCGATATTATCAAGGAGTGCCTGAGTCGCGGAGAAACGGTAAAGATCTCCCGATTCGGAACTTTCGTCGTACTGCATAAGCGCGAGCGTCGCGGGCGCAATCCACAAACCGGCGACACTATCATCATCGGCTCGCGCTGCGTGCTATCCTTCAAACCCAGCGGCGTGCTCAAGGAACGGCTGTGCGATGCTCAATAGCTGGGATGCGGCGCAATGGTACGGGCGGGCGTGAAATCAGGGCCGGCACGCAAGGCTAAGCGTGCAGTCGCCGCGCCAGGGGACGAACCGGCGCAACGGCCGCTGAAGATCGGCGAAGCCGCCCAGATGATCGGCGTCGAGCCCTACGTTTTGCGCTTCTGGGAAACCCAATTCCCCTTCCTGCGCCCGCGCCATTCCCGCTCGCGTCATCGGTCTTACGGCGCCGCCGATCTCGAAACCCTCAAAATCATCAAGCGGTTGTTGCATACCGAAGGTTACACGATCGTCGGCGCGCGCAAGTATATCCGGGAAAAGGGTCTCGATCAGCTTCGCGGTGGCACAACCCCGCCACAAGCGGAACCGGCCGGGGCGGCTTCACCCGCTGAGTCCTCACAATTGACCGCGCCGCCATCTTCGAACGGCGAAACCCATCGCACGTTATTCCAGATTCGCGAAGATTTGCGTTCGCTCCACAAGATGCTCGGCGAATTGGCCGAGGCTTCGGAGAGGCGCGGCTAATTCGCCGGCGCGCGCGGCGCGGGATTAGGCTCGAAGCTCCCCTTGACCAAATCCTTGACGGTGATTGCGCCGAGCGCCTCGTGCTGGCTCGCGGCGATACCCCGCAATACAGAGTCGATTCGTTGATCGCCGAGCGAATCGTCAGCCGGACGCTCGAAGGCCGCGAAAACTTCCGCCAGCGTCAATTCGGACGAATCCCGGGCCAGAAAGATCCCTTGATGAGCCGGGCTCGCCGCCTTGTCCGCCTCGAGAATAATTCCCTCCGCTGCGAGCCGGTCGAGGATGGGACGCAGAATTGCCTTGGGCGCGCCCAGTTCGGCGGCCAGCCGATCGATGCTGCAAATCGGCGCCTTGGGCGCCTGGGCCCGTTCGCCCGCGCGAAAAACCGTGAGCAGTAAAGCGGTCCGCACGAAGTCGGGTGAATGATAGTCGAGCGAAAAGGCCGATTCGGTGCCCTGGGCAGCGGCGGTCAGCTCGGCCCCAGCCAGCACGATTGACCAGGCGATATAGATCCAGGTCAGCAGGATCGGCACCGCCGCCAGCGCGCCATAGATCGCCTGGTAACGGCCGGCCCCAACCTGGAACTTAAGATACGCCCACTGGCCGATTTCGAGCAGGATCGCGGCAACCAGGCCGCCCAGCGCCGCACAATCCCATCGCACGCGGGTGTTCGGAAAAAACAGATAGAGGAAGGAGAAACCCGCCCAGATCGGAATCGTCGCGACCAGCCAGCCGAGTCCGGGGACTTGAGGGACGCTGGTATGCAGACCGTCCTTGACCGCCATCGCGGCCGCGATCAGCACTGGCAAGGTAAACGTGATGCTGAGGTAGTCGGTGAACTTGCGCAGCCAGGTGCGGCCCTGCGCGACGTTGAAAATGGTATTGAGCGCCTGCTCGATCGTCCCGATGGTCAGCACCACGGTCACCAGCAGGGTCGCGCCGCCGACCGCGCCGAGCGTTGCCGCGTTGATATTCCCGACGAATTGCAGCATCTCGTCGGTGATTTGCGGCGAATTGACCGCCAGGTAGTGCTCGATCAGCGGTTTGACCCGGTCGATGCCGATCAGGCCTTTTACCGCGGATAGCGCGACCGCGAGTATCGGGATGAGCGAGAGGCTCAGGGTGTAGGTCAGCGCCGACGCCCATAGCGTATCGTTATGGCGGCTGTAGCCTGCTATCGCCGCGCGAAGAATCCCGACTGGGCCGCGCTGCGTCAGCCGATTGAGCCGATCGAGGTCGGCGCGGGTACGCTCGGCGGATAAACGCTGATAGAGCCGCTGATGCAGGGCGCGGGCCGGGGCGGTTGACTCGTTGGGATTGGCGGCCATTGGAGGATGCGCTCGTCTGGCTAGTATCGCGGTTTCGCGAGCGCAAACAAATCAAAAAAAGAGCGGCCGTTGCCGGCCGCTCCGTCTCACATCTCGCGGGTCAGCGCTCCGCTCATGCCTCGAAGAAGCGGCGCGGATTGTCGACCATCATGGTGGTGACCTTCTGTTCGGGAACGCCGGCCTTGCGCAGCGCCGGAACGATATTCTTGAAGATGTGCGTCGGGTTCCAGTTGGCGATGAGCTTGAGCGTCTTCTCGTCCATCTCGGGCAAGCCGCGGCCTTTCCAGCACGCCACCGAATCGTGCGACAGCACGAGCTGTTTCTCGAACCCCACACCGACCAGTCCGATCAGCGCAGCGAGGCGCAGGCGGTCCGGATGGATAAAGTCGAGGCCGAAACGGTCGAACCCGAGGTAGCATCCGCGGTCGAGCATATCGGTGTGGTAGCGGAGGTCGGAGGCGCCGCAGCTATGGCCGATCACCACCTTGCCCATGTCGACGCCTTCGGCGGCGAAAATATCGAGTTGCTCGCGCCCCATCGTACCTTCTTCGGTATGGGTCGTGATTGGCGCGCCGGTGCGCTTGGAGGCCCGCGCCGCAGCGCGCAGGCACTTTTCCTCGTACTCGGTAATATGATCCTTGCCGGTGGCGCATTTGAGCAGCGCGGCCTTGATTCCGGTCTCGCCAACGCCCTGGGTCAATTCGGCGGTATAGATATCGCTGATTTCCTCGACCGAGCGCTGCCGCATGTAGGCGGTCGAGCCGAGGTCCTCTTTGTACAGGCCGGTCGAGCAGACGATATTGACGCCGCTGGCCTCTGCGACTTCTGCCATGAAGACCACGTCGCGGCCGATATCGTTGGGACATGGATCGACGAAGGTATTGAGGCCCAGGTCCTTGAGCTCCTTGAGCCGATCGATGGCCTGCTTGAGGGCGGCTTTACGCTCGAAGCGGGGCGCCTTGCAGTCGAGTTCCCATCCGGCCCATCCAACCAGCAGATGCTCGTGCATCAGGGTCGTTCCGAGCTTGTCGCTGCTGACGGTTCCGGTCACCGTATTTATCGTCTTCATCTTGGCCTGCTCTCCTTGGTCGTGATCCGGGCCTGGCGCGGCGGTCACGGTTGAGGCCAAGTTAATCCGCCCCGCCGCGTATGGTCAATCGTCCGCCGGGCGCCGACTCGGATACGGTTTCAATCGGCCGGGAAGGTTGCCGCGCGGCGAAATTGCAGCCGGCGGTAGAAGCTCAAGCCGAACCAGAGGACATAGAAGCACAGCGCCATCGCGGTGCTGGCCGTCGCTGCCAGCGCGAGAGACTGCGTGATACTGCGGGCGACCACGAAAAAATCGCAGCAAATCCCCAGGCTCAGCGGGATTAGCGAGGCGACCACGGCGTTGCTCGCAAGGCGGAAAAGCTGCTCGGTCGCTCGCCCGCGCTCGACGATCCGATGATAGGCCGCCGGCATCATCAGCAGGATCGTGCTGAGCGTCACCAGCGCCAGGGCCACCAGGTGGACGTAGCGCGAAGAGGCGGGCAGCTTTTCGAATCCGCTCAGGATCGCGCCGACGAACTGGAAGCCCAGCAGCGCCTGGGCACCCGGCAGCACCACGCGCGCTTCGAGCAGCACGTGTTCGAGCCGTTGTTCGGGGTTGAGATGAACTTGCTGCATCGCGATTGGAAACTCCCGGAACTTCATCAGACCGAATAGCGGCGGATTATGCCGCGTATATGAGGCCGCGGCTTCGAGCCCGTACCAGAACAAAATCGCGCAGGCTATGGCCGCCGCCCCGACCCATATTGCCAGCGCGCGGCCGCCGGTGCGCTCGGCCGCGATAAACATGTCGATACCCAGCGAACCCGCGAACGGCATCAGGGCGAGCGTGATGACAAAAGTTGCGAAATGCTGCAGGTCCTCGTTGTCATGGCCCGCAAAGACCATCTGATGATACGGCACGGGTGCGATTAGCAGGCAGAGGCTCAGCAGCAGCAGCCCGAGTCCCACCAGATCGAAATAGCGCGAAAGTGTCGTGAGCGTGTCGAACAGCGGCTCCAGGGCGCAGATAAACTGGAAACTCAGCAGGACCTGCACGCCCAGCACCAGGATGCGGCTTTCGTTGAGCGAATCCTCGGTCCTATGCTTTTCGTCGGGCAAATCGCGGCCACGTTCGTGGGGTTTTTCTTTATCGTATCAGCCGGGCACGGACATTCCGGGGAAAAACCACCATCATGGAGGTGCGCCGGCGCGCCACTGGAAAGCGGCGGGCGCTTTGGGCCACAATAGTTATATGGCTGGCTCCGATCAGATTTGGTCCGAGGCGGTGCGCACGCTCGAGCGCGGCAAGCCGCTGGCTTTGGCGACCGTAATCAACGTGCGCGGCTCGACCCCGCGTGAGGTCGGCGCCAAAATGATCGTTCGCAGCGACGGCCAATTCGGCACGATCGGCGGCGGCTGCGGCGAGGCCGAAGTGTTCCGCAAGGCCCGCCTGCTGCTCGAAGAGGGCCACGGCGCGCGCCTTGCCGAAATCGACCTGACCGGCGACTTCGACCAGCAGGAAATCGGCAGTTGCGGCGGGATTATGGACGTGTTCATCGACATGTGGACGCCGCCCACCGACCTGCCGCTTGCCCGCCACTTGGCCGACTCGGTTCAACACAGCCGCGCCGCCGCGCTGCTTACCATGATCGACCCCGGCACGCTGAGTGACGTGCCGGCCGGCGCCAAGCTGGTGATCGACGACGCCGCGCGGACCCCGGCGGGGCAATTGAACGGGCTTTCGGCGGACGCCCTGGCGCAACTGGCCGAGCGCGCTGCCGACGCCGTGCCCGGTCTGCTCGAAGTCCGCGACGGGGCGATCGAGCCGGTCGCGCGGCTCGGCGCGTCGGGCGCCCCGCGCGTGTTCGTCGATCCGATCATCGGCTCACAACGCCTGATAATCGCCGGCGCGGGCCATATTGCCGCGCCGCTCGCCACGCTCGGCGCGATGCTGGGTTTTCACGTCACGGTAATTGACGACCGCGCGTCGTTTGCCAATCGCGAGCGCTTTCCGCAGGCCGACGAAATAATCGTCAAGCCGTTTGCGGCCGCGATTGGCTTGCTCCACCTCGACCGCCATTGCTACGTGATTTCGGTTACGCGCGGTCACGCCTTCGACGAAGAAGTGCTGCGGGCGGCGTTGCTCCAACAGCAGGGGCTGGCCAAAGATGAGCCGGGCATTTTCATCGGGATGATTGGCTCGCGGCGGCGGGTGCGCGCGATGCTTGGTCGGTTCGAAGAGGAAGGCATCGAGCAGCGGCTGCTGGAAGAGATTCATGCGCCGCTGGGGCTCGATATCGGCGCTGAAACCCCCGAGGAGATAGCGGTGGCGATTATGGCCGAGATTATTCGCGAGCGCCGCACCGGTATCCGCGACGAGCTATCGCTCGGGACCAAAAGCGGCCGCCTGCGCCGCATCCACTAGTTTCACTTGGCCGAAGCCATAGAAGGTATCCTGCTCGCGGCCGGCGAGTCGCGTCGCATGGGTTTTTTCCCCAAGCCGTTGTTGCGCATCGGCGAGCAAACCTTCCTGGCGCGCTGCGCAACCTCGATGCTCACGGTGATGCCGCGCCTGGTGATCGTGGTGGGAGCGCATCGCGAGGAAGTCCAGGCGGCGGTGCCGGCCGACGAGCGCATCAGCGTTGCCGAAAATCCCGCCTACCAGCGCGGCCAGTTGTCGTCGATCAAAGTGGGAATTGGCGCGCTCTCGCCCGCGGCCGAGGCCGTGATCGTGCACCTGGTCGACCATCCGGCGGTCGCGCCCGAAACCTTCCAGCGGCTGGTCCTCGAATACCAGGCCTCGCACAACCCAATCGTGGTCGCTCGATGCGGCGCGCGCCGCGGCCATCCGGTGCTTTTTGCCCGCGAGGTGTTTCAGGAATTGCTCGAGGCTCCAGAGGAGATTGGTGCGCGCGCGGTGGTGAATGCCGCGCCGAACCGGGTAGTCTATGTTGACATCGACGATCCCGGCGTATTGCTCGATCTCGATACACCCGAGGACCTGGCTCGCGCCGGCCTTCCGGCCCCGCCACTTCGTCGATATTAGGATGGCCCGGTGCGCGTCGACGGACGCCTTGTAACCGTGACTTAGCGGGATGCGTATTGCTCATCAGATATGCTGGCCGCCCTGTCAATCGAGCCGCGACCCTTGAGCGAGCCCGTTCGACCTGACGACGAACTGATCGCGGAGGTTCGTAGCGGGCGTACAGCCGCTTTCGCCGAACTTGCCTCGCGCTATCGCGAGCGCGTCGAGCGGCTCTGCCAACGGTTCTTTTCGGATCGGGAGATGGTCCGCGACCTGACCCAGGAGAGCTTCATCCGCGCCTTCGCCGGATTTTCGACTTACCGCGCCGAGATGCCGTTTCTGGGCTGGTTGCGCGCGGTAGTAACTAACGTATGCTATGATGAGCTACGTCGTCGACAACGTCGGCCTGAGGATCTGGTCGCCGATTTCAGCGCGGCCGAGGCCAACTGGGTTCAATTGGTCAACGATGCGAGCCCAGAGCAGATCGTCGATGCTGCCGAGCAGCGGCGCGAGGCCCACGACCTCGCGCATCGGCTGCTCGATTCGCTTCGTCCGGACGATCGAACCGTGATGGTGCTGAAGGAAAGCGAAGATTTAAGCATTAGCGAAATCGCGCAAATCATGGGATGGAGCGAAGCAAAGGTGAAAGTTCGGGCATTTCGTGCCCGCCAGGTTATGCGCAAGCAGGCCGAACGAATTCTTTACGAGCGGCAGGGCCGGGCAGTCAGATGAATTGCTTTGAAGCGAGAAATGATTTTGTAGGGTTTTGGCGTCGAACGATCGCACCGGCGCGCCGCGCCGAATTGACCGCCCATCTCCGTGAATGCCCGCGCTGTGACCGCTCTTTTCGCCTCTTCGCCTTGAGTGCGCCGGTGCTTCATTCAGAGACGGAGCCGGAGCGCGGCGCCGGGCCTCTTCGCCCGGCGGCGTTGCGTTCAGTTGCGACGCGTAGCATCCGGCCAGCGCGAAGCTCCCGCGGCCGCACTATCGCTCGCACCTGGGGCAGCGCGGCGATGGCTTTTGCGGTCGCCGCGGCGGCGGGGGTTGCGGTATATTTCGCCGTTACACCTCACGTGACCTTCGAGGATGCAATCGCCGCCGACAATTCGGGTTCGGAAGTCAGCAGTTATGCCTCCACCGAGAGCGCCTTTGGCCAGGAAATCCTCGGCCAGGACGCGAATATCCAGGAGGCCTCCTTTGAGCAATAGCCGGCGC
>DATEGX010000336.1:0-12826 GCA_035279875.1 Binataceae bacterium (SeqCode) | reverse complement strand
GAGCTTCGCGTCGCTGCCGCCGCAGGCGCGATAGACGAGCAGAATAAACAGCGGACGCAGGCGCTTTCCGCCACCGTCAATCAGGTAATGGCAGATTTCAGCGATCAAAGCCTCGCGCGAGTCGAGCAGCCGCGACAGCTTCGCTTCGGCCGCCCGCAATTCGTCGCCAACCGCGGCCGCGATAGTCGAATAATCGCAGGTGGCGCTGGCTGCAGCCGGTGTCTCGGCTTTATTCACCAGTGAAATTCTACCGGAAAAGGTCGGATGCGGCAGGCCGAATCAGCGCCTTGGCGCTGCCTTCGCCAGATTTGAATTGATAGCCGCGCACCAGCACGGCAGGAACGGCCCCAGCCTTCGGCATCAACAGACCAGCGGCGGCGGCAATTTCATCGGCGACTGCTAATACCGTGTGATGAAGTTCGCGGCCGCCCAGATCGTTGGTTCCCCGCAAATCGAGCATCGGCTCCATCCCGGCGATCCCAATGCAGACCTCGGTCAGTCCGTCCCGCCATGGCCGCCCGAACGTATCGGTGACGAGCACTGCCACCTCGGCTCCGCTAAGCCGCTTGAGTTCCGCGCGGATTCGCGCTGCCGAGGAGTCCGCGTCCTCCGGTAACAGGATCGCGATATCGTCGCTCAGGCTGTTAGACTCGTCGATTCCGGCGTTCGCGCAGACCCATCCGGGTCCCGTCTCAACGATCAGCACCGCGTTGTCCATGCGTACGATCCGGTTGGTCTGGCGCAGCACCAGCTCGACCGCGCGCGCATCCTTGTCCCATCGCGCGGCGAAACTGCTGGCCAACGGCGACGGTTCGATGTCCTTAAGGCTGACCAGGCGGCCTTCGGCCTTTGAGACGATTTTCTGGCAGACCGTCAGGATGTCGCCGTGCTGGAAGCGTTGACCCGCCGCCTCGAGCGTCGAAACGATGAGCCCGGCGAGGTCGTCGCCCTGCTTTATCATCGGCAGCCCTTCGATTGCGGTTAGAGTCAGCGATTGCATCTCTTGCATCAGCCCTCAGGCTATCCCTCGCTCGCCTGCAGAACCACGCCTGCCAGACGCGCCGCCTTGGCCGGCGTGGTCATCATTGTATCGGTCGCTATCGCCTTGAGCCCAAGAGCTCGAATCGGCTCGAGATAACGCCGGTCCACCTGGTCGATGACGAACGTCCCGGCAAATTCCTTGTAAATCCGCGCCACGCCAAGCGCGGAAACCTCATGGCCGAGCCCGCGCATCATCCTGTCGGCCGGCCCTTTGACAGGTTTGCCACCGACGATAGGACTGATCGCGACGACCCGTTCACGCACGGCTTTGAGCGCGTCGCGCATGCCTTCAAGTTGAAGGATCGGGCCAAGCGAGACAAACGGATTTGAGGGCGCCAGAATTACTTGCGCAGCTTCCGTTACTGCCTCGATAACCCCCGGTCCCGGGCGCGCCTGCTCGATCCCGCGCAACTCGATCCCTTCGACCCGTCCACGCGCGCGCCCCTTGACGAAATATTGCTGGAACGGGATCGACGGTTTGCCCTTGAGCTGGACGTGGGTATACACCCGCTCGTCGCTCATCGGGAGCAGTCGCGATTTGACTCCAAGCCGCCCGGCGATTTCGGTCGTCACCTGGCTCAGCGGGACACCATCGCGCAGCCGCTCAGTGCGGTACAGATGGGTCGCCAGGTCGCGATCGCCGAGGTTGAACCAGGGATTGCCGTAGAGACGCCCCAGTGCCTCGAGAGCATGGAAGCTCTCGCCCGCCAATCCCCATCCGTTAGCGCGGTTCACCAGACCGGCCAGCGTGTAGGTGACCGTGTCGACATCGGGCGATACATGGAGTCCGTAGAAGTACTCGTCGTCGCCCGTGTTTACGATTACCGTCAGCCGGCGCGGGTCGATGCGCTGTACGAGCCCGCGGATAAACTTAGCCGCACCCACTCCCCCCGCTAGCGTGGTTATCGTGGTCCGGGGCGTAGGAAGCGAGCGGCCGCGCGCCATTGGGTGCCTTTCTGCCGTAGAGTTTCTTATAAGTCGTACTGCGCTCGACCGCTACCCGGCCCATCTCCCGTGCCTTCTCTTCGATCAGGTCGACCGGGACGAATTCGCCCGAAGTGCCGCCGGCTTGCGCGGTGATACTTTCCTCCATCAAGGTTCCGGAGAAGTCGTTGCAGCCGGTCTTGAGCGTTATCGCCGCGAGTTCGACGCCGAGCTTTACCCACGAGGTCTGGAGGTTATCGATCAGGCCGCGCAGGAAAAGCCGGGAAAACGCGTACATCTGGAAGTCCAGCACTCCGATCGGCGGCGGCGAGACCAATCCCTTACGAAATAGTACGGTGTTCTCGTGAATAAAACGCAGCGGCACGAACTCCGTGAACCCATGGGTGCGCTTCTGGATACTGCGCAGCAGGTTCAGATGGTTGACCACCTGCCGAGGACTCTCGAGATGCCCATACATAATCGTCGAGGTGGTCGGCACGCCGAGCGAGTGGGCGGTGCTGATTATCTCGACCCAGGTCGCGACGTCGACTTTCTTGTGGCTCAGAATCTCGCGCACGCTGTCGTCGAGGATTTCGGCCGCGGTGCCGGGAATTGAGCCAAGACCGGCGTCGCGCAGCATCTGGATATATTCCGAATAGTCCATTTGCGTGCGCCGCGCCCCATACATGATTTCCATCGGCGAGAAAGCATGGACATGGATCTGCGGGAAATTAGATTTGATCGCGACCAGCAGGTCCCGGTACTTGAATGCCGGCATGTCGGGATTGATGCCGCCCTGCATGCAGACTTCGGTTGCACCGCGCGCCACGGCGTCGGCAACCTTGGCGAGAATAACCTCGTCGGCGTGGTCGTAAGCGTCGGATTCCCATTTCTGCCGCTTGAATCCGCAAAACTGGCATCCGACGAAACAGATGTTGGTGAAGTTGATGTTGCGGTTGACGACGTACGTCACTTCTTCGCCAACGTCCTCGGCGCGGGCCAAGTCCGCGCACTTCATGGTCGCGCGCAAATCATCGCCCTCAGCCGTATAGAGCAGCAATCCTTCCTCAGGTGTCAATTCTTCGCGAGCCAGGCTTCGCTTAAGCGCCGCACGAATATTCGGCGACGTCTTGTCCATCAGCGCGCCCAGCGATGCCGCTTCAACTTCAGCCGCATAGCTGCGCAATTGCTCGAGGTTCACGTCAGACCTCCAACGAAAGTCGATCCGTGAGCCGGGAAATCGCCGGCATCAGCGCCGGGTCGACCCACTCCGTGTTGACAAATTCGGGGTAAATCGCGAGCCGCTGTTTTAGATGAAAGCCGGCACGCGCACATCGCGTGGCCAACGCCTCGAGGTGCGGCCAAGGCGCCTCGGGGTTGACGTAATCTTTGCTAAGCGGGGAGATGCCGCCCCAGTCGTTGATTCCAGCCTCGAGGAATAACTCGATCTCGTGAGGCGAGAGATTGGGCGGCGCCTGTACGTTCATCGCCGGGCCCAGCACCAGCCGTGCTGTCGCGATCGCCCGCGCCATCTCGAGCGCCTGGGGTTCGGGCGCGTCAGCCATCGGAATTTCCGGTTTGGCGCGGAAATTCTGGATGATGACCTCCTGGATATGCCCGTGGCGCTCGTGCGAGTCGCGGATAGCGACCAGGCTCTGCGCTCGCTCGGGCAGGGTCTCGCCAATCCCGAGCAGGATCCCGGTTGTGAACGGAACGCGCAGGCTCCCGGCCTCGTCGAGCATCCTCATCCGCACAGCCGGGTCCTTGTCGGGGGCCCATTGATGGACCCCGCCGCGCTGGCGCAAACGTGGCGAAATGCTCTCCAACATCAGACCCATGCTGGCGTTGAGCGGCCTCAGCATGCGCATTTCCTCGCTGGTCATGATCCCGGCGTTGGTATGCGGAAGCAGGCCCTGTTCGAGCGCCGTCGCACAGGCCATCGCGACGTAATCGACCGTGCTGCTTGCGTGCAGCGAGGCCAACGTCGCGCGATATTCCGGAAACGCAAGTTCCGGCTTGTCGCCGAGGCACATCAGGGCTTCCTTGCAGCCCAACTCGACGCCGCGGCCTGACCAACGGGCGATTTCCGCCAGCGACATGGTCCATGCGCCCGGGTCATTCGGGTCCTTGCGGAAAGTGCAATAAGTGCAGCGGTCGCGGCACAAATTCGTCACCGGCAGAAACACTTTGCGCGAATAGGTGACCTCGCGCCCCTTGCCCGCATCGCGCATCCGGCTGGCGGCGCCCAGAACCGCGGGCAATTCGTCGGCGGCGCATTCGATCAATGCGACCGCGTCGCGCTCGGAAAGGCGCGCACCAGCCAGCGCTCGTTCAAGGATTTCGCGAACCGGCGCGGGCCGTGAAACGATAGTTCCCGCTTCGGACATTGGAGTACACGGCCCTTATAAGCCATCAGGTTTCGTGACGCAACCGTGCCTGCGATAGTGCTCAATTTGCGCTGCCAGGAGAGCCCCGATACAGGCTTGGCTTGTCGCGCTTGCCCCTAACTGATGCCGAAGCTTGCTCCGCAGTTACTGACGATCTGCCTGCTGGTATTGGCGCAAAACCCGTGAAAAGGGGCCTCTATAGGCCTGATTTAACCGGCGATTCGTTGTGTGCTCACCTCGCGATAGTATATGCTTCGGGTTTCTTCTGGAGGGGTGCGGCCCACAAGGACGCTTACGGATAGCCAATGAAGAAATTGACCGGTGCCCAAATTGTAATCGAAAGCCTCATTGCCGAGGGCGCCAACGTCATTTTTGGCTATCCAGGGGGCGCAATTCTGCCCACGTATGACGCGCTGCTCGATTCGAAGCTAACGCACGTTTTAGTGCGCCATGAGCAGGGGGCGACCCATATGGCCGAGGGCTACGCCCGCGTCAGTGGGAAGCCTGGGGTCGTGATGGTCACCTCCGGGCCGGGAGCCACCAACGCGGTGACCGGAATCGCCGACGCGTACATGGATTCGACCCCGCTGGTGGTGATTTCCGGACAGGTCTCGACCACCCTCATCGGCAACGACGCCTTTCAGGAGGCCGACATCGTCGGCATAACCCGGCCCTGCACCAAGCACAACTTCCTGGTCAAGGACGTCCGCGATCTCGCCCGCTACATGAAGGAAGCGTTCTATATCGCCGGGACCGGACGCCCGGGGCCGGTCGTGATCGACGTGCCCAAAGACGTGCAGCAGGCCCAACACACCTTCAAATACCCCGACCGGGTCGACTTGCGGGGCTATAAGCCTACGTTGCGGGGCAATCCCCGACAGATCGAGCGCGCGGTCGACGCGATCGAGCAAAGCGAAACGCCCCTATTCTACGTCGGCGGCGGTGTCCAATGGTCGGGCGGCGCGCCCGAGCTTGGACAACTGGTCCGCGGCCTCGGCATTCCGACCTGCGAGACTCTGATGGGTTTGGGCTCGTTCCCGGCCTCGGACCCGCTGTGTATCGGGATGCTCGGGATGCACGGCTCCTATGGCACGAATACCGCCGTCTGCAACACGGATTGCCTGATCTCGGTGGGCGCCCGCTTCGACGATCGCGTGACCGGCCGTATCGCCGATTTCGCCCCTAAAGCCAAAACCATTATCCACATCGACATCGACCCCTCCTCGATCTCGAAGAACGTGCGCGTCGACGTGCCGATCGTGGGCGACATCAAGACCGTGCTCGATGACATGCTCAAAGTGGTGCGCTCGCGCGAGTCAATCGGCCGCCGCAAGCCAGTCTGGGCGAAATGGCATCAGCAGATACTCGAATGGAAGCGCGAGCGGCCCCTGTATGAAAACGGCAAGAGCCGGGCGCATGACTCGATCTCCCCGATGCACGTTATCGAGGAGATGCACAATCTGACCAAGGGCGACTGCATCATCGCTACGGACGTCGGCCAGCATCAGATGTGGATTGCGCAGCTCTTTCCCTTCGAGCGGCCCCGTTCGTTGCTGACCTCCGGCGGCCTAGGCACGATGGGCTACGGATTGCCGGCCGGCATCGGCGCCAAATTCGCGGCGCCCGACCGCAAGGTTTTGGTGGTTTCGGGCGACGGCTCGATCCAGATGAATATCCAGGAACTGAGCACCGCGGTTCAGTATAACGTCGATATCAAGGTCATCATCCTCAACAATCACTTCCTCGGGATGGTGCGGCAATGGCAGGAACGCTTCTACCAGGAGCGCTACTCGTATTCGGCGATGTCGGTGCCGGATTTCGTCAAACTCGCCGACGCCTACGGAGCGAAGGGTTTCCGCATCGAGAAATCGTCTGAGCTGGCGGCCAAGCTACGGGAGGCGTTCCTCACGCCGGGTCCGGTTCTGATCGATATCGTGATCCCGAAGGAAGAAGCGGTGATGCCGATGATGCCGCCAGGCGGAGCGATGTCCGAGATGCTGTTCGCCTGACCCGCTATCTATTGGAGTCAGATTGGGCGAGCGTTCGCGAGGGCGAACTGAACGCCGCCCCGTCCGCTGCCTGAGCTACGGCCACCCCTTCGAGTTACGACCGCCCGGACTATTCGTAGCGGAAGCCGATCTTGACCGCGACTTGGAATGAAGGCTTGCCGTCGCTGGTCACCGCGCCACGGATATCGCCGACCTCGAACCAATCGATGTTGCGGATGGTCTGCGCAGCTTTGGCCAAGGCGTTACGAATCGCCTGGCTGATACTGTCTTCGGACACGCCAACGACTTCAATTATGGGGTAGGTGCTGTCTGGCATGGATGACTCCGCGGCGCCGCTGCTTCCTTGATGCGTTCACTATAGCAGACCAACTTCTCGCTCGCTTCGGTTAAGTGGCAGGTCAGTTGGCGATATGGATCGTCAGCCATTGGTCGCCGCCCTTGTATTCGAAGGCCGCTTCCTTGAATTTGGGCCGCTCGAACCTGGGTCTCAGACTGTTGGAGAACCCGTACTCTTCCTTGGGCAACCCGAGCGAGTCGCGGTCGAACTGCCCATTGTTGTTCTCGTCATGAAAGGTCACGACCGCATATGTGCCTTGGGGGATGTCGGCGAATTCGCAGGTCGCGGCGCCGAATTGGACTGGGGCGGTGACGGTGCGCAGCGCCGCGGAAACGTCGTCGGGAAAGACGTTCGCCGCGGACGAGCCAAACAGGGTGCAGACTTCAACACCTTTCGAGTTGCGAAGATCAATCACGCGGACGCTTAGCTTGGCGTGAGCCGGAGTACTGACTTTCGCCGTATCAATCGCAAATGCGCCCGGAGCCGCGGCCAGCAGGAAAATGAGGAACAGGTTGCAGATACGCATTCTACGGCACTTTGTCGGTGTCTGGATGCGTAATGCGCGACTAGGCCACCCTCGACGCATTCTTTGTAGCGAGACCGCGGCCAAGCACGAAATCTTTCAGTTTGTAGACGTTGGTACGGCCGGAAATCGGCGGGCGCGACGCTAACGACTCGTGCAGCTTTGTAATCTCCGCTCCAGTCGGCTCGGTGCCAAAGACCAAATCCCAAAAGGCGGACGTAACCCCGAAGCATCCGGCCGGAGAATACTCGTGGTGAATCAAATGCCTTGTACGTAGGTAGATTTCGAGGCGACTGCGGGGATGGCAGAAGTGCAGGCGGTAGTGGATAGCCTCGTATCCGATGAAACCCGCCAGCGTTCCCGTGAAAAACAACACCCCGTCTGTCAGGCCCAACCCAAAGATTGAAACCAGCCACAGGGCCGCGAGCGGAATCCATGCGCCGATGGTGAAAACAGCGTTTGGGTCGCGATGATGTACGGCATGAAGAAGCATGGCAAAAGTCTTAAAAGCATGACTTAGCCAGCCATGGATAAGATATTCTAGAAAGGTCCACGTCAACAGACCAGACGTCACCAGCGCGATCCGTTCGACCATCAGACGACTCTAGCGCGCCAAACCGGATAGATCACGGTTATGGGCCGGAATCGCGCGTATTCCCAGCCCTCTTCCAGTGTTCATGGTCGACGACTTTTGCTGTATTCTGGATGCTTGGTGACTCGCACAATCCCGCCGCTCATATACCAGTAGTGAAGCGTGATCGTGAAGCGCGTGAAAGCGAAAAGGCGCTCCGGGCAAAGGGAAGGCACGCGAGAACGCGATGCGGGCATGAATTTCGGTTTCCCACATATCGTCTGAAAACTAGAAGAGTTTGCTGCGGCGGGCTTAATCCGCCGACAAGTTCAGGAGGAATGCATGGGCAAGACGATCGCCGCTGTGATGGGCGGCGTGGCGTTGGGAATAGCAATAGCTTTCGCCAACGCGGGCGCTTTTCAATTTCCGTGGGGCTCCGGAGGGCAAGGTTCTGCCGCGGCCTCCCCGGCCGCAAATCCTCAAGTAACGGCTCAAGAAACTCATCAACCTGCTCCGCCCAACGCTCCAGAGCCGAACGAGCCTGGAGTGGCGCTGCCCTCGTGGGCTCCGCTGGTCAAGCACGTTATGCCGACCGTGGTCAACGTCGCGGTGGTTCAGGAAGTAAAGGCCTCAAATCCTTTCGGCGGCGAAGGCCAAGGCGGCGATGAGGGTCAGGAAGGCCCGGAGGGACCCGAAGCCGGTCCACAACAGGGACCGGGCGGCAATCCGTTCGGACCCGGAAACCCCTTCGGCGGAGATCCGTTCGAGCAATTTCGCCATTTCTTCGGCCAGATGCCGCGGAATTACAAGGAGCACGGTCTCGGTTCCGGCGTTATCGTCTCCCCCGACGGCTACATTTTGACCAACTTTCACGTGGTGGGGCACGCCGACGAAATCCACGTCACCCTGATGGACAAGCGGGAATTCACCGCAAAAGTGGTCGGTAAGGACCAGAAAACCGATTTGGCCCTGATAAAAATCGATACCAATCAGCAGTTGCCATACGCCACCTTGGGCGATTCGACCAAATCCGAAGTTGGCGACTGGGTGATGGCGATCGGCAGCCCCTTCGGCTTCAACCTGACGGTGACGTCCGGAATCATAAGCGCCAAGGGACGTGCCCTGGGCGGCAACTATGACGATTTTATCCAGACCGACGCATCGATTAACCCGGGTAACTCCGGTGGCCCGCTGTTCAACACTCGCGGCCAGGTGATTGGCGTCAACACCGCGATATACAGCAGCACGGGCAGTAATGCCGGCATCGGTTTCGCTATTCCAATCAACCTCGCGAAATCGGTAATGGAGCAGCTCAAGAATCACGGCAAGGTGGTCCGCGGATGGCTCGGCGTCGAAATCCAGGAAGTAACTCCTGACCTCGCCAAGTCGTTCGGATTGCCAGTGCCAACCGGCGCGCTGGTTGCCGGTGTCGAGAGCGACGGTCCTGCCGGCAAGTCGGGAATGCAGCGTGGCGATATCATCGTGAAGTTCAACGGTGAAACGGTTCACGACGAGCATGAATTGCCCGAAATGGTGGCGCAGACCCCGCTCGGGCGGCACGTTCCGGTCGAGGTAATTCGCAACGGCAAGCACATCACGCTTGACGCCACGATCGCCGAACTCAAGGAGCAGCAGGTCGCCAGTGCCGAGAACGCCGGTGACGTCGGCGCGAGCTGGGGATTGCAGGTGCAGGACCTGACCCCGGAGATCGCCCAGCAACTCGGCGTCAAGAACACCAAGGGCGTCGTGATCACGGCGGTCAAGCCGGATTCGCCGGCGGCCGAAGCGAATCTGCAGCAGGGCGACGTAATCCTCGAAATCAACCACAAGAAAGCCGCCTCGGCCGACGAATTCGCAACTCTCGCGAAGGCGGCGCAAAAGAACAAGTCGCAGGCGCTGTTGCTCGTGCAACGTGGCGGCGCGACGCTCTACATGGTGATCAACCCGCAAGGCTGATCGCGGATTATCACTCGGTAAACGGCACGCGGGCAGGGAGCCAGGCTCTCTGCCCGCGGCCTTATAGGGAGCCTGTCACTCGTCCCGATCAGCAGGCGCGCTGCAACTGGAGCCAATGACCGCATCGCGCAAATATGCGGTGGTAATTGCGGGCGCCGGGCCGGCCGGACTCGCTACCGCACTCCACCTGCTGCGCAATGATCCGGCCCTCGCCGGTCGAATCGTCGCACTCGAAAAAGCCCGTCATCCGCGCTTCAAGGTCTGCGCCGGCGGTCTTATTCCACGAGCAATCGCATCGCTCGACGAATTGGGGCTGACGCTCGCGGTCCCGGCTGTCGAGGTCTTCGGCGGAATCGCGCGGACCGAGGCAGGTCCGATGGATTTGGGCACCTCATCCAGGCCGCTATGCACCATCGTCAGGCGCGACCAGTTCGACGCCATGCTTGCGGATGCCGCGCGCAGGGCGGGGCTTGAAATCGTCGAACAGGCCAAGGTGCTTGCAGTCGAGCAGGGAGCACAGGGTGTAACTGTTGAGAGCCAGCGGGGGGCTTTCGAGGGACAGGTCCTGGTGGGTGCCGACGGCAGCGGCAGCCGGGTGCGGAGGTCGCTGTTCGGTCGAAGCGGGCATAACCTCGGGCGTGCGCTGATGGCCGATGTGCCGATTGACGCCGCGAATGCGGAGGAATTCGTCAAGCGAATCTACCGCTTCGACTTCAATTGCGTGCGTGCCGGCGTCCATGGGTATTGCTGGTCGTTTCCCTGCATCGTAGGCGGCCAGCCGTCGTTGAATCTGGGAATCTACGAGCAGTTTTCGTCCAATCGGCATGTCTCGGGCGAAGCCCAAGCGGATTTGCCGCGCCTTCTTCACGCCGCGTTCCCCGAGTTCGTGCTGAATCACAACGGCTCCGTGCGAACGGCGTACAAGGCATTTCCAATCAGGTGGTATTCGACGGGTGACGAATACCTCCGCGGGCGGACGATCCTGGCCGGCGATGCCGCCGGTGTCGATCCCCTGATGGGCGAAGGGATTTCATGCGCGCTCGAGCACGGCAAGCTGGCAGCGGCGGCAATCGCGAGTTATCTGGGCGGTGACGCTGCGGCGCTGGACGCCTACGGCAAACTACTACACAAGGGGCTGATGGGCCGGAAGCTACGGAGGTTGGCGTTTGCAGCGCGTTGCTTCTATGGCTCGCACCACCAACGGTATTTTCGGTTAGCGGCGCTTTCGCGCAGCGCGCAAAAGCTGGGAGTGGATTGGTACAATGGTGCGGGCGGAGCGGACGAGATCTCGATCGCGCGGGCGGCGCTCAGATTGCTCGGCATGGTTATGACGCGAAAAGCGTCGGACAAGGACAACGGTCCGTTCGCGCAATGTTAGAAACGCCCTGCCCTGCTCTCTTCAATGCCAGTTCGGAAACACTCGCGAAAACGCAGCAGGCCGCGCTCTTCCGCACCCCTCCGCAGTCTCGGAAAGCCCGCCCACGGGAGACGTCTGATGGTCAGGGCGCTGATAGTCGGTGCGATCGTGCTGCTGAGCGCCGCGGTCGTGGCGAGGCGGGTCTTGCGGCCGTTACGGGTACCGCATGCGCGTAACCTGGCTACCGCTCCCGAAGAGCTTACGCCCACGGATCAGCGCGCGCTCACTGATACTATCCGGCAGCGCGAACGTTGAGCCTCAGCTCAATGGCGCAGGCTCAGACCTCCAGCTCAATCACACGCTTGTCGCGGCTGCGGAAGTCGAGCACTTCGACATAGGGGCGCATCGACGGGATCTTGTCCATCCGCATTTCGTCGTCCAGCCGGCTGGTGCCTTCGCCCGGGTTTTTGCGCGTTATATTGACGAATTCGCATTCGTGGCCAAGCGCCGCAGCGTAGTGCCAGGTGCCCTTTTCAATGAAGGCGGCCTGCCCCGGTTCGAGGAAGAATGCCGCGAGCTGGCTGTAGTCGAGTTCGTACCGTTCGTGACCATCCTTCGGATTGCGCGGCGGCGGCGCGACTACCAGGGCCATGGTTCCGCGCACCGGGATAAACGTCTGGTTGTAGGAAAAGTGCGTCGCCATCATGCTGATTCGGCGGACGTTGACGGGCCGTTTGATTTTCAGCAATTCGACCGCCACACGGCCTTCGTCCGAGGCAACTTCGGGGAACAAGGGCTGCTTGTTCTCGAGCATGTGGCCGTATGGCCTGAAGGCTTCGGGGGTAAGCGGTTGCACTTTGAGCTTGATTACCTGGTCGTCCATCGCTGGCGCTCCTGCGAGTGAGTCACCTATGGCGGATGCGGCCGTGGCCGCGAGATCACGCGATGAGCTTAGGCGCGACGCTGAAGCTTTGACAAGCGAAACCACGACGCTGCGCTCGGCGGTGCGTCGCTGGCTGATCCGGATTCGATCAAGGCGGCCTGAATCGCGCGCGATCGTCGTCGAGCATGTATAATCGCGCAGTCATGGCGTGGCTTCAGATTGCTGACGAACTAGGTTTCAAGGTCGAACTGGAGCACAGACCGGAGCGAATCGTCTCGCTGGTTCCGAGCTGGACCGAGACCCTGTTCGCTTTCGGTTTGGGCGGCAGACTGGCGGGAGTGACGCGTTTTTGCGTGGCGCCGGCGGAAGCGGCGGCGATTGTCAAAATCGGCGGCACCAAAAATCCCGACGTCAAGGCGATCGCGGCCCTGACGCCGGACGTGGTTATCGCCAACGCGGAGGAGAATCGCCGCGAGGATATCGAACGCCTGCGGGCCCTCGGCATACCGGTGTTCACGACCTACCCGCGCAAGATTGGTTCGGCGGTCGAGTCGATCCTGAAGCTAGGTACGCTGCTCGGATGCGAGCCTGAGGCGGATGCGATGGCGCGCACGATCGTGCGCGAAGTCAGCGCGGTCGAGACCGAACTGGGAGCATGGACCAAGCTCCGCTTCCGGGTCTTTTGCCCGATTTGGAAGAACCCCTGGATGACCTTCAACGGCGATACTTACGCCCATGACGTTTTGCGGATGCTCGGCTTCAACAACGTGTACGCGTCCGCCGGCGAGCGCTATCTGCGCACGACGATTGAGCAGGCGGTCGAAGCGCGGCCCGATTT
>DATEGX010000335.1:0-3189 GCA_035279875.1 Binataceae bacterium (SeqCode) | reverse complement strand
TCTGGACCGGGTGCTGGCCGGGCGGCCGGTCCCGCGCGAGCGTTATGAAGAGGTGGTGCGCCACTATGACGCGCTCGGCGGATGCTCGCCCTACAATCGGCTGACCATCAGGCAGGCGGCCGCCCTGAACGAATGCTTGCGGATGTCCGGGCGCGCTGCGCCGGTGGTGGCGGGTTTCCGCAATTCGCCGCCTTTTGTCGGCGATATTCTCGCCAGCCTTCAGGAGCGTGGCGTGAAGCGCGTGCTCGGCTTCGTGCTTGCCGCCCATCGATGCGAAGCGAGCTGGGACCGCTACCTCGACGAGGTCGAGACGGCGCGCGAGCGGCTAGGCCCCGATGCCCCCGAATTCGAGTATCCAACGCCATGGCATGACCATCGGTTGTTCGTTGAGGCAGTCGCCGAGCGGACCCGCGAAGCGATTGGACGGCTCGCCTCCCCCGAAGATCGCGAGCGCGCCCACCTGATCTTCACCGCTCATAGTATTCCGCTCGCGATGGCCTCGCGGTCCGCCTATGTCGAGGAACTGAACCATTCGGCGCGGTTGGTGGTCGAGAGCCTGGGGCGGACCGGCTGGACGCAGGCATTTCAAAGCCGAAGCGGAAGTCCGCGCGAGCCGTGGCTCGGCCCGCAGATCGGCGAAGTTCTCGGCCGGCTTGCTGGAGGCGCGGCGGTGGTGATACCGCTCGGCTTCCTGTGCGACCATGTCGAGGTGCTGTACGATTTGGATATCGAAGCCGCCGAAATCGCGCGCTCGGCCGGAGTTTCGATGACCCGGGCGGCTACCGTCAGCGACCATCCGAAGTTTATCGCAATGCTCGAAGCAATCGCCCGCGCGCACCTCACACCGGTCTCCGTCGCGGCCGATTAAGGGCTGACGACCCGTACGGGTGCGGCGATGACCAATCAGTTCGCAAAGGTTCCGCGCGTCGCGGTGATCGGTGGCGGAATTACCGGGCTGGCGGCGGCCTACCGGTTGGGCGAATTGGCCGCGGCCCGCGAGACACCGCTCGAGGTCACCCTGTTCGAAAGTGGAACGCGGGCGGGCGGAGCGCTCGAAACGATTCGCTCGGGCGCCTGCCTGCTCGAGACCGGCGCGGATTCGATCCTCTCGGAGAAGCCGTGGGCGCTGCAGTTGGCCGAACGGGTGGGGCTCGCGGCCGAGGTAATCGGCACGCAGGAGCGGTTTCGCAAGACCTACGTGGTCCGCAAGGGCAGGCTGGTTGCGATTCCCGAGGGTTTCTCGCTGATGGCTCCCGCCCTGCTCGGACCGACGCTGCGCAGCGAGCTTTTCAGCCCACGCGCGAAGCTCCGGATCCTGATCGAACCGTTGATCCCGCGCCGGCGCTCGCGTCGCGACGAGAGTCTCGCCCGCTTCGTCACGCGCAGGCTGGGACGCCAGGTGCTCGAGCGCGTGGCCCAGCCGCTCGCCGGTGGCATCTACACCGCCGACCCGGCAGAGCTCAGTATCGGCGCGACCATGCCGCGCTTCGTTGAGCTGGAGCGGCGCTATGGCAGCCTGATCCGCGGACTGCGCAGCGCTTCGCGCTCACGCAAGGATACGGCCGGCACCAGCGGTGCGCGCTGGAGTCTGTTCATCAGCTTCAAGAACGGGATTTCGGAATTAACCGACACACTGGCGATGCGCCTCGGCAATTCGATTCGCTACCGGACGCGGATTATCGGCCTCGAGCACCAGGAGCCGGCCGAGGGCCAGCGGCGGCGTGCCTGGCGTCTCAGGCTTGAAGATGACCTCAGTTTCGAGGCTGACGCGATCATCAGCGCGATTCCTGCCTACGCCGCCGCCCCGCTACTCCGCCCATTCAGCGATACGCTGGCGGATCGGCTCGATGAAATAGAGTATGCCTCGGCCGCGACCGTGAACCTGGCGCTGCGCGAGAGCGATTTTGCTCAGCCATTGCATGGTTTCGGCTTCGTGGTTCCGGCAATCGAGCGGCGCAAGATAATCGCCGGGAGTTTTTCCAGCCTGAAATACCAGGGGCGTGCGCCCGCAGGAACAGTCCTGGCGCGGGTTTTTATCGGCGGTGCATTGCAAAAGGACATGATGGCGCTGACCGACGGCGAGATGGTGGCGGTGGCGCGAGAGGAACTCACCGCGCTGCTCGGAATCACCGCGGCACCGTCGATGACGTACGTGCGCCGCTGGCCGCGCTCGATGCCGCAATATGCGGTTGGACATCTGGAGCGAGCGAGCGCGATCGAGCAGGAAGCCGCCAGGATTCCCGGCCTCGCTCTGGTCGGCGCGTTTTTGCGTGGCGTCGGTATCCCCGACTGCGTTCGCGCAGGCGAGTCGGCCGCCGAGGCGACTTTTACCCGGCTGGCGCCCGGATAAAGGGTTCGTGTGGATTGATGCTTCCGATGCGGCGCGGCGATAATCGGTTGGGCATTGGCAATGGCGGCTGAGCGCGCACCATCCATATCGCACTTTCCACCGGCCGCCGCCGGAAGTCAGCCGGCCGAGCGCACGATTGCGCATGCCGACATGGACGCGTTCTATGCGTCAGTCGAGCAGCTCGATAATCCCGAATTGCGCGGCAAGCCGGTTATCGTCGGCGGCAGCTCGACCCGTGGGGTGGTGACGTCGGCTTCGTACGAAGCGCGCCGCTTCGGGGTCCGTTCCGCAATGCCGTCCGCGCAGGTTCACAAGCTGTGCCCGCAGGGGATTTTCGTGCGCGGACGAATGCGCCGCTATGTTGAAGTATCGCGCGCCGTGCGCGAGGCCTTCGATTCCTTCAGCCCTATCGTCGAGCCGCTCTCGCTGGACGAAGCGTTTATCGACCTGACCGGCACCGAACGGCTGCTGGGTACTCCGCTGGCCGCCGGCCGGGCCCTCAAGCGCCGCGTCCTGGAGCAAACCGGGCTGGTGGTCTCGGTCGGGATCGCACCTATCAAGATGGCGGCGAAGATCCTGAGCGATATGTCCAAACCCGACGGGCTCCTGATGATAGGCGCCGCCGAGCTGCCGACTTTTCTCGATCCGCTGCCGGTCGAGCGGCTATGGGGCGTCGGGCGGGTAACACTCGAGCGAATGAACCGCGCCGGGATTCTGACGATTGGCGACCTTGCGCGCCATGACGTGGCGGCGCTGCGCGGCATGTTCGGTTCCTTTGGGCCGCATCTGCACGAGCTCGCCAATGGGCGCGACCCGCGGCGGGTGGTGGCCGACTGGCA
>DATEGX010000334.1:0-9472 GCA_035279875.1 Binataceae bacterium (SeqCode) | reverse complement strand
TCGGTCTGGGTCGGCGACCATATGCTCTTCCATGCCGAGCCCAGGACACCCTTTCCGGCCGGCGGGCCGATCCCTGACCATTACGCGCATTTTCCCGAGCCGTTTATCGTGCTTGCGATGGCGGCGGCGACGACCACCAGGCTCCGGATTGGAACCTCGGTCCTGCTGGTTCCGGAGCATGAACCGCTGGCGACCGCCAAGCGAATTGCGACCCTCGACAGGCTATCGGGCGGACGCGTGACACTGGGAGTGGGCGCGGGTTGGCTGCGTGAGGCGGCTGAGCCGCTCGGCTCCGACTTTCCGCATCGCTGGACCCAGGCAGCCGAGCACATTGCCGCGATGCGCGAACTGTGGTCGAAGCCGGCCGCATCCTTTCACGGCAAATACGTGAATTTCGACCGTATCGTGTGCAATCCCAAGCCGATCCAACAGCCGGGCCCGCCGATCCTGGTCGGCAGCACCGACAAGAACGCGCTCAAGTGGGTCGCGCGATGGGGCGACGGCTACAATCCGGTCTGCTTCGTCACCAGCAAAGCCGTTTCCTTTATGACGAGGAAGATCGCCGAGTTGAAAGAGGAATGCGCCAGGGCCGGGCGTGACTTCGGTAAGCTCGACATCACCCTGATGCTCACGTTGCCGGGCGAGCGGCCGCAGGCGCAGGAGCTTCTGGCTCAACTCGGTGAACTTGGGATCGGCCGCGTCGTCGAGGTCAGCGCTTCCGAACCGCTGTTCGTCGGCGACTACCGGGCGAAGATCGAACGCCTGGCCAAGGTCGCGCTCTAACGCCTGTTCGGGCGGGACCGCTCCTCCACGAGGAGGGCCCCGCCGCCGCGATCATTGACTATTCGAAACGTCCCACGGCGTCCCTAGCGCGCGGCGCGTGAAAGCGGCGCGCCTGCTTCATGCTGCTCGCCGCGCGCCCCACGTTCGTAGCGAGCGATAAACCGCGGACGGCGCCAGGCAACGTAGGCCGGAAGAATCAGCAGACCAACGATCAGATTCGCAATCATCAGCAGGATCAGCAGCACGCTCATTTCGTTATGGAACAGCAGCGGCGAGAACACCCACGGCAGCATTCCGGCGACCATTACGATGAAGGTGACGAAGACCCATCCTCCGGTCGTTTGCAATCCGGTGGTAATCGCGTCGTTGATACGAGCGCCCGCCCTTACTTCGTCGCGGATTCGCGCGAGCGTGTAGATCGCGTAGTCGATGCCCAGTCCGATACCCAATGAGATAACCGGAATAGTATCGGTGGTAAGCCCGATATCGCGATAGTTCATGTAAAGGAACGCGCCCGCATTGGCCATCACGCAGGCCACCACGAACAGCACTCCGGCGACCGGCGAGGCAAAAATCAGCGCGCACAATACCAGGATCACCGCCAGTGTCAGGCCCAGGTTGACCGAGTTGATGCGCGAGACAACATCGTCGCTGGCCAGGTAGAGCCCCGCGTCGCCGCCGATATAGCGGACCCTCACCTTATCGATGCTGGGGTCATTGGCCACGCGATCCTTGACGAACGCGTCGATATCGGCGCGCAGATGCTGCAGCCGGGCATAAGTATGGTCCGGCAGCAGCACTCGAATGGAGGTATTGGTCATATTGGGGTAGCTGGCGAAGAAGCTGTAGACCTCGTCCGGCGCAGCACCGCTGAAGAAGAAGCCCCACAGATTCGCCGCGAGCACGTCGCTGTCCGGCAGTGCCATGTACTTCGGATGGCCGTTGTGGAGCAGCATGTTCATCGGTTCCTCGGCGATATCGCCGAAACCGATCACGGCCAGAACGTCGCCCCGGCTCTGCAGATAATCGGCCAAGTCGGTCGTCATCCGCATGGTCTTGATGCCGATCGTAGTCTGCGGGCTGGGATAGTTGGGCGTTTCGAGCACGACCCACGCCATGTCGGTGGGAACAAACTTGCCGATTTCGGCGGTGTCGCGATTGATTTTCGCTTCCGGCCGGTAAATCGGGGTTCCCTGGGTCTGGTAACCAATCCGGACGTACCGGCTCGCCGCGACTCCCAGCACCATCAGGACGATGCCGACCACGACCAATCCACTACGTACCCCGCCCGGAGTCACCGGGATTCGGTCCAGCCAGCCGGCCAGCGAGCGATAGAGCGACCGGCGATTGGGATCGCGCGACCTGAACAGCAGGCCGACTTCGCGCAGTTGCGGCCGTTCCAGGTAGCTCATCAATACGGGCTGGAACACGAATACCATCGCCAGGCTCGCGCCGAGCCAAACCGCGCCGCTGTAACCGATTTGCTTCAGGGCGGGAATATCGCCAGTGGCAAGAAACACCACCCCCGCGACGTTGGCGAGCACGGCCAGGACGCCAGGCCACAGCATCAGGTCGGCGGTCGCGGCGCACGCCTCGATTTTGCCGTCGATCCGATCCAGTTCGTCGTAGTAGCGGCCATGCCATTGGATCCCGTGGCTCAGGTCGCGGGCGGTCAGGATGAACGGGATCACCAGCATCACGGGGTCGAAATTGAATTTCATCAGGCCCATGAAGCCGAGCCCCCAGATCGCTGAGCAAATTCCAGTGACGATTGGCGCCCACCAGCCTGTCCGCCTTCCGAGTCCGAGATAAAGGATGATCAGCATCAGCGCGATCGAAATCACGAAGATCAGCGCGATCCGGGGCAAATAATGGTAGCCCCAGGCCGAGAACATCGCCGCGCCGGTCGCGTAAAAGGTAGTGTTGCTGTCCTTGTACTTGTCGATTAGCCGCTGGACACCGTCGAACAGCGCTTTGTAATCGAACCCTTCGTCGTTGAGGCTGGCGATGATCATCGCGCCCTTGAGGTCCCGGGTGACGTAACCGGCAACCTGGTCACGATGGACCAGCACCTCCTTTCTCAGATCGTCTACCTCGGCCTGATCCTTGGGCAGGTTCGGATACATGTAGGGTGTCGAGACCAAAGCACCGGGCAGCGCCTTGGCGTATACCAGCCGGTACGACGCCAGCGAAAAGACCTCGTTGTGGTTGACGCCGGGCAGTTTGTCGATCGCGCGGGTAATATCCTGGATCGCCCGCAGCGTCTTCATATTGAAGATGTCGCCGTCGTGGACCCGAAGCATCAGCACGAGGGTCTGCGCGCCGCCGTATTGGCGCCGGTATTGGCGATAGAGGACCACGTTGGGGTGATTGGCCGGGAAGAAATCTTCGAAACGCGTGGCGATCGATACGTGCGCGGCCCAGTAAGCCATGAAGACCGTGATCACAATCAGGATGACCGCCACCGGCTTGCGGTAGGAGAGAATGAATTGGCCGAACGTGTGAGCTTTGTCGCCGTTCTCAGGCCCCATTTATCAGACCCCCTCTCGAAGAAATCCCCGAACGGACGACTTGGGTTTGCGCCCGCAATTCTTGAGAAAGTGAGACGTGTTCTATCAGCCCCAGCCCGCTCTCGCCAAGCCCAAAACTTATGTCTCGGCGAGTTGCCAGCGCCGTCGCTGCGTATGACTGGCCACCGCGCGCCAATGTTTCACGTGAAACATCGGGAAACAGGGTTTGAAAAATCATCCACGGATTATTCGCGCCGAATGCGCCGGCAGCACGAGATGCTCCGCTAAGCTGGTTTCGCCATCCGGTCCCGATACCAAGGCCGCGGTATTGTCCAATCCCAAGGTCGACTTCGAGACTGATTGAGCAGTTTCGCCAAGATTGAGCATCAGACGGAGGCGCCCGCGGCCAGTTTGCGTCTCAATGGTCTTTAGAGCGGGATTAGCCATCAACGTAGTTGCGAGCGGTGTCTCATCGTATGACGCGCTATCGACCTCCGTGCCAATTTCGCTGGCCATCCGAAACAGCGCCGCGGCCTCATCGGTCAGCAGACTCATATCATCAGAAATCAGCAGCATGCCGCCCGAGGCGGCGATTGCCGCAGCCAATGCAAAACGCTCCTCTCGCGTGAGCCGGGTTTCGCTGCCGCGCAGCATCAGGCAGTCGGGATCGTTGAGCCAGAGCCGGCGATGCATGAAACTCCGCGCCACGATCGCGTCAATCGCCACCCTCGTGCCCGGTTCGACCTCGCCGCCCCAGTCGGGCGCGACATCGGGGCCAATGCGCATACCGTCAACCACGCCCACCGCCTGTCCGAGCGGACAGCCACATCCCAGGAGGAAGGTCTGGTTGCCGGCGCCGCGCCGAATCGCCTCGAGTCCGCGGCGCAGCGTTTCCGCCCGCGTCAGGCCGGGGTCATGACATGGACCGGCCGCGGCGGCAAAAAGGAAGTCGAGCTTGAGGTAGCCGTAACCAAATACGCGCGCGAGGCGATCAAACAGCCGCTCGAGGTGTTCCACGACCTCCGGATGGCTGGGGTCGAGCGCGTAGGCGAATTTGTCGTCGCCGGCAGTCCAGCTTGGATTGCGTACGACGGCCGTCGGTTCGGCGCCAGGCGCGCCTATGAACCATCCGGGATGGCCGCGCATCAGGGCCGAGTCGCGGGTCGCCAGGAATGGCGCGGTCCACAAACCGGCGGTGAATCCCGCATCGCGAATTTCAGCCGCGAGCGCGGCCAGGCCGCTGGGAAATTTGGCGTTAGTTCGGTCCCAGTCGCCAAGCGCCGCCTGATAGCCGTCGTCGATTTGAACCACCTCGATCGGATATTCGCGGCTCATCTGCTTCAGCACACGCAGGTTGGAACGAACGGCGTCCTCGGTAATCGCGTCGAAGTAGTGGTACCAGGAGCACCATCCGCGCTGGTACGGTGCTCCGACCCGTGCATCCATACGCTTGCCCAGCAGGCCGGCCCATCGCGACGCCATCCGGGCGGCATCCTGATTCGAGCGCCAAAGGGCGAGCGGCTCAACTTCACGGCTTTCACCGGGATCAAGCCTGATGCCATCGAAAATCGCGCGCCCAACGATCCGCTCCGGGGTGGTGACCGTCAGAGTTGTGAATTGATGCGCGGCGCCGAGGAATCCCGCGCAAAACCGTTCGTCCGACGAATCACTTTCGACGATCGTGAACAATTCCGAGGTGGCGGCCTCGGGCATGTCGGCGGGCCGGTCGGCCTCGCTCTGATGGCTCTGGCGGACCAGCAGCGGGCGGCTGCGATCACTTGTGCTCGTACCAATCGGGACGGGGTAGGAGGCGCTCCACGACTGGTAGCCATGCTTGAAAAAGCGCGCAGGAGAGCTGGCTGAGAATCCGGTCGAAAGCTCGAAATGAACCGCCCCGAGCCGAAGCGGACTCGGCCCGCGATTGTGGATGGCCGCGTGTATGATGCAGCCACCGTCGAGCGATTCGCGATGCGTGGTAATTACGATGCCGTCGCGCTCGCTACGTTCAAAGTTCCCCTCGCACCGGACTGCACGATGTCCATCAGGCCCGGCAAAGCGCACTTCGATCGCTCGCAGCACGGTCTAAATCCGATCAGCGTTCGCTGTTCTGCTGGCGGGCCGTTTTGCGCGACGGTGCGGCACTCGCCAGCGGTGCCAACTCAGTTCCGCGCCGCAGCCATTCGCGATCCCTTGGGCTGCTCATGGCCCAGGATTGGATGCGGCCGGTAAGGCCGTTCGATGGCCTCGACCTCCTCCTGGCTGAGCTTGATCTCCACGGAATCGAACAGCTCTTTCAAATGGTGCGTCTTGGTCGCGCCGACGATCGGCGCGGTCACGCCCGGAGCCTGGAGAATCCATGCACAGGCGACCTCGGTGGGAGAAACCCCACGGGCGCGTGCGACCTCGGCGACGGCGTCGTGAACCGCGAAGTCGTCCGGGCGGAAATACATGGTCCTGGCGAACTGATCGGTCTCCGCCCGCCTGGTGCCTTGCGGGGCCGAGGAATCGCGGGGGCGGGCAAAGAAACCCCGCGCGAGCGGGCTCCACGGAATCAGCGCAACTCCCTGGTCGATGCAAAGCGGGTTCATTTCCCGCTCTTCCTCGCGATAAATCAGGTTGTAATGGTTCTGCATCGAAACAAAGCGATTCCAACCGTGCTCTTTCGCGACGAACAAGGCTTTTGAGAATTGCCACGCGGCCATGCTGCTCGCCCCGAGGTAGCGGACCTTGCCCGAACGCACCAGGGAGTCGAGAGCGTCAAGGGTTTCTTCGAGCGGGGTCGTGAAATCCCATCGATGGATTTGATAGAGGTCGATGAAATCCATCCTGAGCCGGCGGAGCGAATTCTCGCACGCCTCGATAATATGCTTGCGGCTGAGTCCGCGGCGGTTGGGTCCTGGACCCATGCCGCCATGCACCTTGGTCGCGACTACGATATCGTCGCGCGAAGCCATCTCGTTGAGCCAGCGGCCAGTGATCTCCTCGCTGCCGCCGACCGAATAAACATCCGCCGTGTCGAAGAAGTTGACGCCCTCGTCGAGTGCGAGCGCAAAGTGTTCGCGCGCTTCGTCGGCCCCAAGCGCCCAATCACGCGGCATCGCCCAGGACGGCTGGGGGCCGCCGCCGTAGGTCATGCACCCCAGGCAGATTCGTGAAACCGTGATTCCGGTATTGCCAAGCTTGGTGTACTGCATCACTTCCTCCACAAACGTATCGAGCAAGGTTCAATCGCGATTCGAAATGCCCGAAACCATCCGGCGCGATCGAAACGGAAGGGAACGAACCCCGGTGCGGCGAAGCTGGGCTCAGATCACCCCTTCGGTCCGCAGTTGCTCGATCTCCTTCTGTCCGTAGCCCAGAAATTCGCTGAGAATTTCGCCGGTATGCTCACCCAACAATGGCGACGATCGCACCTCCACCGGACTGTCCGACAGCACGATTGGGCATCCGACGGTCTTGAAGGTCCCGCGTTCGCGATGGGGAACTTCGACCACCATCCCGTGCGCCGCCAGTGCCTTGTCCTCGAGCAGGTCTCTGGTCGAGAGCACCGGGCCGCAAGGGATGTCATTGTCCATCAGGGTCTTCATCACTTCATGCTTGGTATGTTGCATCGTCCAGTGTTCGATGATGCCGAAGACTTCGTCGAGATGCCCGATACGCGCCTCAGGCGTGCTGAACGCGGGGTCCTTGGCGAGTTCAGGCCGGCCGATCAGGCTGGCCAACTCCGGCCATATCTGCGGCTGAATAATCACATAGCAATAATCATTGGGTCCGCCCGGCCGGCAGCGCAGCGCGGCGCCTGGCTGGCCACCGCCCGAGGCATTGCCGGAGCGTGGCACTTCGTCGCCGAAAGCGCGGTTGGGATATTCGCTCAGAGGGCCGTGCCGGAGCCGCTGCTGATCGCGCATCTTGACGCGGCAGAGGTTGAGCACGGCGTCCTGCATCGCGACTTCGACGCGCTGCCCGCGCCCGCTCTGCGTCCTCTGATAGAGCGCGGCGAGAATCCCCGCGACCGCATGGATTCCCGTGCCAGAATCGCCGATTTGCGCGCCGGTGCTGGTCGGCGGGCCGTCCTCGAAGCCGGTGGTGCTCATCGAGCCGCCCATCGCCTGGGCGATAGTCTCGTAGGCCTTTGAATCTTCGAATGGTCCGGGGCCAAAACCCTTAATTGACGCATAGATCAGCCGCGGATTGATCTCCGCGAGCTTTTCCCATGGGAAGCCCTGGCGATCGAGCACCCCCGGACCGAAGTTTTCCACCATGATGTCCGAACGCTTGAGCAATTCGATGAGGATGTGCTTGCCTTTCTCAGCCTTGATATTGAGCGTCAGACTGCGTTTGTTGCAGTTGAGCATGGTGAAATAAAGGCTATCCACGTTCGGTAAATCACGGAGCTGGGTGCGTGTGATATCGCCTCGTCCGGGCAGCTCGACCTTGATCACGTCGGCCCCGAGCCACGCCAGGATCTGCGTGCAACTCGGCCCCGATTGAACGTGAGTCATGTCCAGAACCCGAACACCCGCCAACGCCTTGTCCATCGATTCCTCGCTTCGCAACCAAAAAGAATTCGGCCGACCTACCGCGCGCTGATCATGCCAGGACGCGGCTGCGTCATTTGTACATGGTCTGGTTCATGGTACCCGGAGCAAAGACGTCGGGGTCGACCCAGACATTGATCAGCGCACATTTGCCCGATTCGCGAGCACGCCGCAGCGCCGGTCCGATCTGCCGCGGGTCACGCACTTCCTCGCCATACCCGCCAAGCATTTTAGCGAATTCGTCAAAACGAACATCGCCAAGCCGGTTGGCGACTTCGCCGCGCGATTTCCCGTATTTCGCGGTTTGTCCGTAGCGAATCTGGTTCATATGCGAATTGTTTCCGACCACTCCGATGAACGGCAGGCCGTAGCGCACGCAGGTCTCGAAGTCCCATCCGGTCAGGCTGAACGCACCATCGCCGAACAGGCAGACGACTTCTTTTTCGGGACGGGCCAATTTCGCCGCCATCGCGAACGGCGTGCCGACGCCCAGGGTTCCCAGCGGGCCCGGATCCATCCAATGGCCGGGCGATTTGGGCTGGACCACGCCGCCCGAAAACGTCACCACGTCACCGCCGTCGCCGATAAAAATCGTATCCGGGGTGAGGAACTGGTTTATCTCGTGGGCGAGCCGCAACGGATGAATCGGCGCCGCATCGGAGAGCAGCTTGGGCCGCTGCGCCTCCGCGGCCTTGCGTTCCTGTTCGCGAAGCTCGGCGAGCCATTCTTCCCGTGCGCGAGCACCATTGTCGGTACGTCCCGAGGAAGCCTGCGTAACCGCGTGCAGGATCGCGCCCGCATCGCCAACCAGGCCGAGCGAGAGATCGCGGTTTTTCCCGACCGTGCGGTAGTCGAGATCGATCTGCACCACGGTCGCGTCGGCGCGCAGCCTCCTGCCATAGCCCATGCGAAAATCGAACGGTGTGCCGACAATTACGATGACGTCCGCCTTTTCAAAGGCGTAACTGCGGGTCTGATGAAAATGGTGCGGATCGCCGGGCGCCAACGTCCCACGCCCGGCCCCATTCATGTAGGCCGGAACATTCAGCCGCCGGCAGAACTCCAGCGCCGCGTCGGTCGCGCGGCAAGTCCAGACCTGGGTGCCGAGCAGCACGCACGGACGCCGCGAACGCACCAGGATATCCGCGAGGCGCTCGATCTCGCGCGGGTCGCCGGCGCTTTTGGTCGAGGCCCGGTAATGGCCGGAAGCAGGAATGCGGGCCTTGGCCTCGTCGACCGTGCCATCGAGAATGTCACGCGGTATTTCGAGAAACGACGGTCCCGGGGCGCCGTTGTAACATTCGCGGAATGCCATGCTCACCATATCGGCGACGCGCTCGGTGCTCGGCACGGTCGCGGCAAACTTGGTGATCGGCTGCATCATGTCGACGTGCGGCAGATCCTGGAGCGAGCCCATCCGATGCTGGCTCAAGGGGCCTTGTCCGCCGATCAGCAGCATCGCGCTCTCGGCGCGGAAGGCGTTGGCGACTCCGGTCATCGCGTCGGTAGTGCCGGGGCCCGCCGTCACCACGGCGCAGCCGGTTTTTCCGCTTACGCGCCAATAGCCGTCGGCGGCATGCGCCGCGACCTGCTCGTGGCGCACGTCGATGATGCGGATGCCTTCGTCTATGCACCCGTCGT
>DATEGX010000333.1:0-6844 GCA_035279875.1 Binataceae bacterium (SeqCode) | reverse complement strand
GTGTAGGCCGCCATACAGCCGACGATGGCCGCAATACCGCGCTGGTTGTTGGTGAGGGACGATGTCACGAAAACTCCGGGGCGCCGCGCCGGGCGGTCAGCCGCCGGTTACGCTCATGTGGCGCGAGAGCGCCGGACGCCTGTGGTGGCGATCAATGACGAAATCATGCCCCTTGGGCTTGCGGGCGATGGCTTCGTCGATCGCGGTATGCAACAAATTATCGCTTTCGGATGCGCGCAATGGCGCGCGCAAGTCGGCGGCGTCGTCCTGACCGAGGCACATATAGAGCGTGCCGGTGCAGGTGATGCGCACGCGGTTGCATGACTCGCAGAAATTGTGGGTCATGGGCGTGATGAAGCCGAGCCTTCCGCCAGTTTCGTTGACCCGCATGTATCGGGCCGGGCCGCCGGTTCGATAATCGATGTCATCAAGTGTGTAGCGCTCGGCCAGCCGCGCCCGGACCATCGATAGCGGCAGATACTGGTCGAGCCGATCCTCTCCGATATCACCCAGCGGCATGACCTCGATCACGGTGAGATCCATGCTGCGACCGTGTGCCCAGGCGAGGAGGTCGCCGATTTCGTCATCGTTGACGCCCTTGAGCGCCACGGCGTTGATCTTGACCTTCAGGCCGACGGCAAGCGCCGCATCGATCCCTGCAAGCACTTTGCCGAGGTCGCCCCAGCGCGTGATGGCTCGGAATTTGTCGGGATCGAGTGTGTCGAGTGAAACATTGATGCGCTGGACGCCATGACCCTTAAGTTCGGCGGCGTATTTCTCCAATTGTGAACCGTTGGTGGTGAGCGTGAGCTCCTTAAGGGCGCCGCTCGTCAGATGGCGCGATAGCGATGACACCAGCGTCATGACGCCGCGTCGCACCAGTGGCTCGCCGCCAGTCAGACGTAGCTTGGAAACCCCTTTGGCAACGAATGCGCTACATAACCTGTCGAGTTCCTCCAGGCTGAGCAGATCGGCCTTTGGCAGGAACGCCATGTGTTCCGACATGCAGTAAACGCAGCGAAAATCGCAACGGTCGGTCACCGAAACGCGCAGATAGGTGATGGCGCGACGAAACGGGTCGACCAGAGCACGCGGCATGACGCCAGCGCGATTGGTTTCGAATGTCGGAGTGCCGTTGCTGGCGACCATTCTCGATTCCTGCGCGGCAATCCGCGCCACCCGAATATAGGAATTGTAGCCGTTAATGGCCATAGCGCCCGGAATATGCGCGATTAAACGCCGCAAATGGCGTCACGGCGCAATCGCATCAGGCTCCGATATTTTCTAGCGCGCCGGCGGCGGATTGGTTGGCCAGGGCGCGGGGGCTTGCTGAGGCGCTGCCGGCGCTGCGGCCGCGGGAGGAGGGGCCGCCGACGTCTTGGGCTTAGGCCTCGGCTTGGCCTTCTTTCTGACCGGCGGCTTTCTGATCGGCTTTGGCGGCGGCGGCGCAGGGGTCAGTTCGACCTGCACCGGGTTAGGCCGCATTTCAGGATAGCCAACATTGTTGGAGACCGGCTCGATGGTCTCCGTGTCCGGCTGATAGCCATTGAGGGCGAAAGTAACGGACATCGATCCGATAGACGGCACCGCAAGCGCGCAAGGCGTGCGGCAGACTTGCCCGTCGGAGGTCTTGGCTTCGGCACCCGGCGGTTCGGATTCAAAACGCACCGTATCTTTGGCCGGTGCCGGCTTGAGCGCGTCAAGATTCATCCAGTCGGGTGTCGACGAACAGGCGGCAAGAGCGAATCCGCCGATGACGATCGCGATTACTCGGTACATAGTATTCAACCCGTCCACTCGAGCGATAGAAACCGCCCGCCCATCAACAGGATACGGTTGCAGTCCCAGGCGCGCAACCGGCCGCACAGCCTTAACCTTACCTCATAAACCCCAGAAACTGCCACTCGCATCATTTTGCGGGCAAAATTGCGGCTATTGCCGATCGCAATTGCGCAAAATGGCTGATTATGAGGTCCGGTCCGAATTCGACTATCGGTCTTTCGCTGTAACCGAAGTCGACCGCGATCACCGGGATGCGGGCCGCGCGTGCAGTCCGAATATCGGTGGCGGAATCGCCGACCATAATCGCGTGCGCCAGGTTTCCGGCAGCCGCCGCGACCGTGCGGCGCAGCATCTCCGGATCCGGCTTTTGTACTCCGAACGTATCCTGTCCGCAGATCGCGGCAAACCGGTGCGTGAGGTTGAGCTTTTCGAGCAGCAGCACGGACAGCCGTTCGAGCTTGTTGGTGCAGACAGCGAAGCGGTAGCCGTCGGCCTGCAGGGCATCGAGTGCATCGGTGAGCCCCGGAAAGGGCCGCGAGCGGTCGGCGATGTGCTCGCTGTAATGCGCGATGAAATCGTCGAACATTTGTTCGACCCGCGCCGGGGCGACGGCGCCGTGTTCCGCCTCGATGCCGCGCGCAATCATCGCGCGGGCGCCGCCGCCGATCAGATTGCGCGCTGTTTCATAGGGCACCTGCGGCAATCGCTCTCGCGCAAACACCGCATTGAGCGTGTCAATGAGATCGGGCGCGGTATCGATCAGCGTGCCGTCGAGGTCGAAAACGATGGTCTGGGAGGCCATGACGGATCGCTAGCGCATGGCCCCGACAAGGGAAAGGGCCTCTCGGCTTGGCGTTTTTCGGCTACCCAGGTGCAGCGATCAGGGCTAGATAGGCGTGGCATAAAAGTCAGTAAATCAACGCTTCAATCAATCCGGTCGCGATGAACGCCGATGCCCAAAAACGCGCAGCCGCTGCCCGCGCCGTCGAATTCGTACGGCCCGGTATGCGTCTCGGCCTCGGCACCGGTTCGACCGCGAGGCATTTCGCTGACCACGCTCGACGAGACCCCGGAGCTCGACCTGACCGTGGATGGGGCCGATGAAATCGCCCCCGATCTGAGCCTGATCAAGGGTGGCGGTGGTGCGTTGTTGCGGGAAAAGATCGTTGCGGCGGCCTCCGCCCGCATGATCGTCATTGCCGACCGGAGCAAATGGGTTGCGACGCTCGGAAGCTTTCCGTTACCGATTGAGGTGGCGCCGTTCGGCTTGGAAGCGACACGGCGGGCCATCGAGAAGGCTATCGCGGCCATTCAGCGCCCAGGGCCGATGATCGTCCGTCAGGGCAAGGACGGCCATGCTTTCGTCACGGATGGCGGTCACTGGATCATCGACGCGGCGCTTGGCAGCATTCCCGATCCTAAAGCACTGGCGCACGCGCTTTCGGGAATTCCCGGAGTTATGGAGCACGGCCTGTTTATCGGTCTGGCGAAGACCGCCATACTGGCCGGACCTGACGGGGTAACGGTGACCGAGCGCCCGTGATTTGTCGAGCATATGGAGTTACGCAGATGAAGATTATTCAGGCCACTAAACGCGCTGCCCGGCTGGCTGCGGTCGCCGGCGCGCTGGTCGCGTTCGGTCCGACCGCCCATGGCCAGCAACCGACCGCGGCATCGATGGCGGCAGCCAAGGAGCTCATCGCCTCTACCGGAGCCGAGAGTGTATTCGACCCGTTGATCGCTGGTGTCATCGAGCAGGCAAAACTGCTCTTCCTCCAGCAGAACCCGGCTTTGGCCAAAGATCTCAACGAAATCTCGGCCAAACTGCGCACCGATCTCGCGCCGCGCAAAGTCGAGCTGAATGATGAGATGGCACGGCTCTATGCGATGAGCTTTTCCGAGTCCGAGCTCAAGGCGATCTTGGTGTTCTACCAGTCCCCAGTCGGCAAGAAGTTGCTCGTGCAGCAGCCGTCCGTGGTCGGCACCAGTATGAAATACGCCCAGGACTGGGCCAGCAAGTTATCCGATCAAGTGATCGCAATGATGCGTGAGGAACTGAAAAAACGCGGACACGGCCAGTGACGAGGACCGGAATGCACGTTGAGCCTCGCGCTTGGCGAACGAGGCGATAGCGCCCGATGTCGGACCACGACGTCGATCTCTTTATCATCGGGGCAGGTTCGGGCGGGGTGCGCGCCGCGCGCATCGCCGCGAGCCATGGCGCAAGTGTGATGATCGCCGAGGAATATCGCGTCGGCGGTACTTGTGTGATCCGCGGCTGCGTGCCGAAAAAGCTGCTGGTCTATGCCTCGCGTTTTTCCGACGACTTCGAGGACGCCGCCGGCTATGGCTGGACGGTACCCGAAGGGGCGTTCCACTGGCCGACGCTTATCGCGAATGTCCAGCGCGAAGTGACGCGTCTGGAAGCTGCTTATACGGCGACGCTTGAGCGCCACAAGGTCGCGCTAGTCAAAAGCCGCGCGGTGCTGGAAGATGCCCACACCGTGCGGCTGGCGAGCGGGGCGCGGGTGCGCGCCGAAACGATCCTGATCGCCACCGGCGCTGCGCCGTTTAACGGCGCCGAAATCGCCGGTCTCAAGCACGTCATAACTTCGAACGAAGCGTTTCTGCTGAAAGAATTACCCAAGCGCATCATGATTCAGGGCGGCGGCTATATCGCGGTCGAGTTTGCGAACATTTTCGCCGGACTCGGAGCGCAGGTGACGCTGGTCTATCGCGGTGAAAATATTTTGCGTGGCTTCGACGACGAACTGCGTGAACATTTGCGCGGCGAAATGGAAAGGCGTGGCATCAAGATCATTACCGGGCAGACGGTGGCTGCGGTCGAAAAGGTCGATCACGGTTACGACGTCGAATTGTCCGACAACAAGCAGGTCATGGCGGACCTGGTGATGTTCGCTACCGGCCGCAAGCCGAACGTGAACGGCCTTGGCCTCGAAGCGGCAGGTGTGAAGCTTGCCGAGACTGGCGGCATTGCAGTTGATGCCTATTCGAAAACCGCCGTTACCAATATCTACGCTATCGGTGACGTCACCAACCGCGTCAATCTTACGCCTGTGGCGATCCGCGAAGGTCATGCCTTTGCCGACACGGTCTATGGCGGCATGCCGACGATGGCCGATCATGCCAATGTGCCAACCGCGGTGTTCTCCGAGCCGGAGCTCGGCGTCATCGGGTTAACCGAGTTGCAGGCACGCGAACGCCTGCTGAAGGTCGACATCTACAAGACCAGCTTTCGGCCGATGAAGGCGACGCTGGCCGGGCGTGACACGCGCATGTTCATGAAGCTGGTGGTGGATGGCATCACTGACCGGGTGGTCGGCTGCCACATCGCCGGCTATTCCGCCGCGGAACTGATCCAGGTGATCGGCATCGCGGTGAAGATAGGCGCTACCAAAGCCGACTTCGACGCCACCATGGCGGTGCATCCGACCGCGGCCGAGGAATTGGTGACAATGCGCGAGAAGGCCGTCAGTTACGAGCGCGCGGCGGCGGAATAGCCCGATAACCGCAGGTTTCGAATGTCTGGCCTCGTCGGGCCGCCTTCGTGTATAACCCCCGCCAATCGCTGGAGTAATTCGTAATGCCCGAGCGTTGGACGCCCGATAGCTGGCGCAAAAAGCCTATTCAGCAGGTGCCGGATTATCCGGACCGGCAGGCGCTGGACGATGTCGAAAAGCAATTGGCGACGTTCCCGCCGCTGGTGTTCGCCGGCGAGGCGCGCAGCCTGAAGAAGCAGTTGGCGCGTGTCGTCAACGGCCAGGCTTTCCTGCTGCAGGGTGGCGACTGCGCGGAAAGCTTCGCCGAGCACGGTGCTAACAACATTCGCGACTTCTTCCGAGTCTTTTTGCAGATGGCGATCGTGCTCACCTATGCCGGTGCCTCGCCGGTTGTGAAGATTGGCCGCATCGCGGGGCAATTCGCCAAGCCGCGCTCCTCGCCGACCGAGAAGCGCGACGGCAAGGAACTGCCGAGCTATCGCGGCGACATCATCAACGACGTCGCCTTTACCGAGGAGGCGCGCCGCGCCGATCCTCGGCGTCAGATCGAGGCCTACCGCCAATCGGCGGCGACGCTTAATTTGCTGCGCGCCTTCGCCAAAGGTGGCTACGCCAGCGTTGAAAATGTCCATCAGTGGATGCTGCAATCGGTCAGCGGCTCGCCGCAGTCAAAGGCCTATGACGATCTGGCCGACCGTGTTTCCGGCGCGCTCGATTTCATGCGTGCTTGCGGGCTGACCTTCGCCGTCGACAGCGCGCTCGGCACCACCGATTTCTACACCAGCCATGAAGCCCTGCTGCTCGGTTACGAACAGGCCTTCACCCGCGTCGATTCGACCACAGGCGATTGGTACGCAACGTCCGGCCATATGATTTGGGTCGGCGATCGTACTCGCCAGCACGATCATGCCCACATCGAATATGCCCGCGGCATCAAGAATCCGATCGGACTCAAATGCGGACCCTCGCTCAAGGCGGACGATCTGCTGCGCCTGATCGACATTCTAAATCCTGAGAATGAAGCGGGACGATTGACCTTGATTGGACGCTTTGGCGCCGAGAAGGTTGGCGACAATCTCCCGGCGTTGGTGCGCGCGGTCCAGCGTGAGGGCAAAGTGGTGCTGTGGTCATGCGATCCGATGCACGGCAACACCATCACCTCGGCGAGCGGTTACAAGACACGGCCCTTCGACCTCATCCTGAAGGAGGTCCGCGGCTTTTTCGAAGTGCATCAGGCGGAAGGCACTTACGCCGGCGGCGTGCATCTCGAAATGACCGGGCAAAACGTCACCGAATGCACGGGCGGCGCCCGCGCCATTTCCGATGCTGATCTCAACGACCGATATCACACCGCCTGCGATCCGCGCCTCAATGCCGAGCAGGCGATCGATATGGCGTTCTTGCTGGCCGAGTTGCTTAAAAAAGAGCGCTCCGGCCGCGCCAAGTCGATGCCGGCGGTGGCCGGGCTCTGAGAGCTCTGCATATTTTGCCGGGCAGGCAACTGATTGCGACGCGAAAGCACAGGCGCTAGATCATAGTCA
>DATEGX010000332.1:0-3024 GCA_035279875.1 Binataceae bacterium (SeqCode) | reverse complement strand
TACGAAGAGGCGTTGCCCGGGAGGCTCGGCTCGAAATGATCGACGAACGTCTTTCCAATCAGGATCAGGAACTGTCGGTCGTAATCGAAGAAGCCAAACTCGACAGCTTCCACGAAGAGTGCGGCGTATTCGGCGTTTATGGACATCCGGAAGCCGCCAATCTGGTCTACCTGGGCCTCTACGCTCTGCAGCATCGCGGCCAGGAGTCAGCCGGCATCGTTTCGTCCAACGGCAAGTCCCTGATTGCGCACCGTGGGATGGGACTGGTCGCGGACATTTTCAATAGCGAAGTGCTCGCCCAACTCGAGGGCACCAGCGCGATTGGCCACAACCGCTATTCCACCACCGGTTCGACGACGCTCAAGAACTGCCAGCCGCTGGTGGTCGAATACGCGCGTGGCGGCCTGGCGTTGGCGCATAACGGCAATCTGGTCAACTTCGAAGAGTTGCGGGCACGGCTCGAAGCGAACGGCTCGATATTTCAGTCGTCGTCTGACAGCGAACTGATAATTCACTTGATCGCCGCCGCGCGGGCACAAGATTTGCCCGGGCGGGTGGTTGAAGCGCTGGCGCAGGTGCGCGGCGCGTATTCGATGGCGCTGCTGACCGAACACGGGCTGATAGCCGCGCGCGATCCGTTCGGCTTCCGTCCACTGGTGCTTGGTAAGCTCAACGACGCGATGATCGTCGCCTCCGAGACCTGCGCGCTCGACCTCGTGCGCGCCGAGTACGTGCGCGAAGTGGAGCCTGGTGAAGTGCTGATTATCGGCGAAGACGGGGTGCGCTCGATGCGCCCGTTCGCCGCTTCACCCGCCCGCCGATGCATTTTTGAGTACGTTTATTTCGCGCGGCCGGACAGCCTGCTCTACGGCCGCAACGTCTACCAGGTGCGCAAAACCCAGGGACGCGCGCTGGCGCGCGAATGTCCGGCCGAAGCCGATATCGTCGTGCCGGTGCCGGACTCGGGTAACGCCGCGGCGCTCGGCTATGCCGAGGAATCCGGTCTGCCGTTCGAAATGGCGCTGGTCCGCAGCCATTATATCGGCCGGACTTTTATCGAGCCGCGCCAGTCGATCCGCCATTTCGGCGTTAAAATAAAGTTCAACCCGGTGGCTGAACTGTTGCGCGGCAAACGTGTTGTGCTTATCGAGGATTCCCTGGTGCGCGGCACGACGCTGCGCAAGGTCATCCCGATGCTGCGGCAGGCGGGGGCGCGCGAAGTGCATATGCGAATCGCGGCGCCGCCGACCACCAATTCGTGCTTCTATGGAATCGACACGCCGACCCGCGAAGAGTTGCTAGCTTCGCATCAATCGGTCGAGGAAATCCGCAACTACATAACCGCGGATTCGCTCGGCTACCTCAGTTGGGACGGGCTCTATTCGTTCACCGGCAACGGCACGCGCGATGGCTATTGCGACGCCTGCTTTAGCGGTAAGTATCCGGTCGAAATCCCGAGCGGCGGTTCGCCGCATCAATTGCACTTGTTCGAGGCGGCTGACCATCTGAACGGCGTCGCCGCGCGTGCTGGCAGATTGGCCTGACTACCGGGCTTTGAACTCATGCGCTCGACGGGCAATGAGTTTCGCTATGCGCTGATTGGGCTGGCGTTGCTCGGCGCGACCGTCGTGCCATTTATCACCAGCGCCGGCGCGGCCGCGATGGATGGCGTCGTGATGCGTCACAGGGTCGTCATGATCATTAAGCAGGGACACCCGGCGATGCCGATGACGGGGCCGATGACGATGGCCGATGGCAGTATCGTCACAACCGACGGAATCGTCAAAAAGACCGATGGGACCAGGGTTCATCTGCGCGAGGGCGACATGGTTATGATGGACGGACACATCATGCACGGCAGTAAAGCGCGCGCGATGGAGAAGGGAGACTGAAGCATGGGGCAAGGAGACCGCGCCGCGCCCGCCCACGCTGGAAGTGATGCGCCACGCTACGCTCCATTTCATGGACGGCGTCAGCAACCCCTGCCGATCAGAATTACCCATTGGTGCAACGCCGTGTTCATCACGCTGATGGCGGGGAGCGGTTTGCAAATCCTCACGGCATATCCGTCGATGGGACCGCAAGGGGCGCAGTACTGGTGGTATCCGTTCCAGGGTACGCCGCCGCCGGAATGGCTCAGGCTGGGCGGATGGCTCGGCGGCGGACGCCATTGGCATTTCGCGATCGCATGGTTTTTCATCGCGAACGGGCTCATCTACCTGGTGTATTTTCTGACCAGCGGCGAATGGCGCCGGCGCCTGTTCAATCCCGCCCGCGATGCGCTGAACGCCATGCGGCAGTTTGCCTATTACGTTCGTATCCGCAAATCACCGCCGCCAGAGGACTTCTACAACGGCCTGCAACGGCTGGCCTATACAACCGCCTTAATCCTCGGAATCGTCATGGTGCTGTCCGGCCTCGCGATCTATAAGCCCGTGCAGTTTCACCCGCTGACGGTAATCTTCGGTGGTTACGACGGGGCGCGCGTGGTGCATCTGGGCGGACTCTGCCTGCTCGCCCTATTCCTCGCGACGCATATCGTGCTGGTTACGATGCATCCCCGAGAGATCGTGCACATGGTCGACGGAGGGCCGCGTGGCTGAGGCGATTTCCCGCCGCAGATTCATCATTGGCGCGGCCGCGGCGTCATTGATCACGGGTTGCGATAGCCATCCGCTGGGCCATTTCCTGAGCGCGATGCAGCGCTGGAACGAAAAGGCTGACGGAGTGATTTTCTCGCCAAGTCGGCTCGCGCCGGAGTTGCCGTCCGAAGCGGCGACGCCCGAAGCGGCTTTTCCGGCGTATTTCGTTTCCGATTCGATGCCATTTCCGCCGGCCAATTGGACGCTCAAGATCGGCGGCCTGGTGCGGCGTCCGATGGTGCTGACGCTCGCGCAAATCCGCGCGCTGCCGTCCGTCGAAATGCGCGTTCAGCATCATTGCGTCGAGGGCTGGTCGGCGGTTGCGTCGTGGCGCGGCGTGCGCCTCAACGAAATCGCGAAGCTGGCGAACATTGATCCGCGC
>DATEGX010000331.1:0-7291 GCA_035279875.1 Binataceae bacterium (SeqCode) | reverse complement strand
GCCAATCCGCGCCGGAAGGTCACGATCGTTCCCGGCACGACGCATTTCATCCCGATGGAGCAGCCGGAAATCGTCGCGCGGATCGCGGCTGATTTCTTCAATGAACAAAAAGCGTGAAGGTCATGCCAAGTAGGAAATCGGCTTCTAATCGATAGCAAATGCAGGCTATTTGTTACGTTCGCGCGTCTGGACGTGGAATCATGCGCTCTATTTGTTCATGAAGCAGATTATTCGACGCCACAAAGCCCTTAAGCTTCACTGAAGGTTTATTGAAGCGCATTTCACTGCCGTCGATATCGGTGATGCGGCCCCCCGCTTCGACGATTAGCGCGACTCCCGAGGCAATGTCCCATTCGCTCTTTGGGGTACGGGTAAAGGTCGCGTCGGCGCGGCCCGCCGCCACCAGCGCCAGCTTGTAGGCGACGCTGCCGATCGGATTGACGCGCACTTTGCCGTCATACGCCTTCCATTCGCCCCGGGAAGTCTCGCTGCGGCTAGCCAGGACGATCGCGTTGTCGAGCGTCGGAGTGTTGGTGACGTGGACTGGCTCCGAATCCATAAAGCAGCCGATGGCGCGCGCCGAGTAGAACATCTCGCGCTTGATCGGGTTGAAGGTCACGCCGAGGACCGGCACGCCATCTTCGGCCAGCGCGATCGCGATCACGAACTCCGGGATTCCCTTGATGAATTCCTTGGTGCCGTCGAGCGGGTCGACGATCCATACCCGCCGGCGCGAGAGCCGTTCAGGGCTATCGACGGTCTCCTCGGAAAGCCATCCATATTGTGGGAAAGCACCGCGAAGCATCCGCTTCAGCTCGTGGTCGGCTTCGAAATCGGCGGTGGTGACCGGATTGTCCTTGCCCTTTTGGTCGATCTCGAAGCCACGATCGCGGAAATAACGCTCCAGGATATCGCCGGCGGCCAGCGCCGCCTCGCGTGCTGTCTCGAGCTCGCGGGTTAAATCGTCGGTTTGCGATAATGGTTCGTTTGACGTCATTCGGCTAACTTCTTCGCCTTGGCGGCTGCCGGCCTCTACTTTGCCTTGACACGTGGTGAAGCCTGGCTGCGCTTTCGTTTTTGACGCACTTTTTCGTACGCCTCGGTAACTTCCTTGAGCATCGCTGCGCGGCGCTCATACAGACGGCGCGGCTTGCGCGGTTTGCGCCGCGCCAACGCATACGCAGTCAGTATCGGGAGGGCAACCGTGGAATCAACGTAGCACACCACGGAATCCGGCAGGCGTTCCGGGTCTATTTTGCCCCAGCTCACCGCCTCGTTGGGCGTCGCTCCTGAGAGTCCGCCCGTATCGGGCCGCGCATCCGTGACCTGGAGGAAATAGTCGTGACCCTTTTCCGCCACACCCATCACCTCCTGGATCTGCGGCTCGGTTTGCAGAACGAAGTTCTTGGGCGAACCGCCACCCAGGATAAATACGGCACTTTTCATCCCGGCAGCCTTGGCTGAGTAAACGATTGCCGCGGTTTCGTTGACGTCGGCCAGCGGATCGAGCCGCAGTTGATAGCCCTCGAGCTCCAAAAGCGCCAGGTTCATCCCAATTGACGAATCGCCGGGTGACGAGGTGTAAATCGGCATCGCATGCTCATACGCGGCAGCCAGTAAAGAACGGCGTTTCAGTTTGAGCACACGCTCGCGCTCGGCCACGTAGCGGCCGGCCTTGTAATGAAATTCGGCGGTGCTCATCGGCTGTTGGAACTCTGGATTGGCGGCGAGCTGGCGAAAAAATGCGTCGGTCGAGAGCAAAACCTCGTAATGGAAGAAAATATCATAGATTCGGACCACGCCCGACTCGCGCAGGGCGACGTCGTCGGCCTCGGCCGAACCCTGGAACATCTTGAGCCCGAGGCCAAAATGCGTGTCGTGGTAGAGATTCGCACCCGTCGAGACCATCCAGTCGACGAAACCGTTTTCGATAAGCGGGATGAGGCAGGACATGCCGAGTCCGGCCGGTGTCAGCGCCCCGGTCACGCTCATCCCGACGATCGTATCCGGCGCGAGCATTTTCTCGGCGAACAGGCGGCATGCGTCGCGCAAGCGCCTGCCGTTGTAAGCCATAAAGGCGCCGTCGACGAGATCAGCCGCGGTCATATCGCCGCGCACCGGGCCCGGTTCGATCGACGCTCCGCGCAAGAGAAGAGAAGCTTTCTTCGCCATTTCCCGACCTTTGCTCTGATTCCTTCGAAAGATGCCGCGCCTCGCGGGCCGAGACTCGTCCCACCCGGTCAGCGGCCTGTTATGCAAACCACCGGGATTGGGGCAGCGACGATCCAGCTCGCGCCGATGGGGCAATCGGCTCCTTAATGCGCCCCGAATCGTAGCTGGCGGATTCCGCCGATACCATCGCCGACGAATAAAGGTTTGCCAATGCGCGCCTCTTGACCTTAAGATGAATACGGGGACCGCAGCCGCCGAGGGGACAACCTATGGCGATAATCGCGCTCACGCAGCATCTCGGGACGCGCTCAGCGGAGCTGGGTCGGCTCACTGCCGCACGGCTTGGCTACCGCTTCATGACCGCCGAAGAGCTGATCACGCAGACCTCGCGCTTGTTTAACGTAATGCCCGAGCAACTGGTGATCGTCGATGAACGGCGACCGCATTTCTGGGAGCGGCTCAAAACCGACACGCACCGTTTTGTCGCCTTTTTCCGGGCCGTGGTCCTGAAGGAAATGGCCCAGGGCAATCTGGTGGTAACCGGCCGCTCGGTCACTCACCTGCTGCCGGACTGCGGATGCGGTTTCAAGGTCCGTCTGGCGGGCCCATTCAAGGAACGATCGCGCGAAGTCGCGCTCGAGGAGAAGCTCGCGCCTGCCATAGCCGAACGACGGGTGCGCGATTACGACCGCGAAGTGCGCGCCCGTATCCAGACCCTGTTCGACGTCGATATCGACGATCCGGCCAACTTCGGAATGGTTCTTAATACCTTCTCGATGCCGCTGGAGACGCTGGCCGAAATCCTTGCCTCGCTGGCGATCCAGGTGGACCGCGGCATGGGGCCGGAGCAGTTACGCCAATTGCACGACGCCGCCCTGGCGGCCGAAGTTCGCGCCGCATTGATCTTTCATCCGAAAATCGGACACGCCCAGATCGACGTGCAATGTGCCAAGGGCGCCGTCCATGTGAACGGCCCCGGGCTGGTGCCGCCGTGGGACGATCTCGTAAATGACGTGGTGCGGCAGGTCGACGGAGTCGTGTCGGTGGAAGTCGTCTCCGAAGAGCAGCCGGTCACCGTCCGCCCGACCTGAACGCCGATCACAACCCCGGCTGCTGAAATGACGTTGGCGTTGCCGGTCTCCGCCTGGCGGGTCTGAGCCGACTTCGCGGGCGAGTCGATGATTCAAGGGATTGACCATATCGTAATCGTCGTCGGCGACCTGGAATCTGCAATCACCGACTACTCGCGGCTGGGCTTTACCGTAATTCGCGGCGGACGTCATTCCAGGCTGAACTCTGAGAACGCGCTGGTCGCGTTTGCCGATGGCGCGTACTTCGAGTTGATCGCCTTTTTCGAGCCGCGCCCGGCCGAACCGCATTGGTGGCAGGCGGAGTTGCAAAAGGGCGGCAGTCTGGCCGACTTTTGCGTCCGCAGCGACGGTGTCGAGCACGACGCGGGCGCCTTCCGTCACGCCGGCGCTTCGATTGGAGCGCCCTTCCAGATGGGCCGCGAACGCCCCGACGGATACCAGGTCAGCTGGGTGTTGGCGGTCAACGAGGGCGAGTCGCGCGGGCTCGTGCCGTTCTTCATCCGCGATATCACACCCCGCGACGAGCGCGTGCCGCGCGAACGCAGCCATCCCAACGGCACCAAGGGCATCGCCAGTCTGACGGTCGTGGCCGCCGACGCCGCGTCGATAGCTGCGATCTACGAAGCAGCCATGGATGAAAGCGGCGAGCCGATCACGCGATCCGATCTGGCCGCGGGCGGAATGAAGGCTTCCGGCTCGGCCCGCACAAATTGGAAATCGTCGCACCACTGGCATCTACAGGGCTCGCCGCCGAGCGGTTGCGGGCGCGCGGACCCGGCCCGCTCGAGGTCAGGCTCGACACCAGCGGCGCTGAACGTGGCCCGTTGAACAGCGCCTTGGCCCACGGCGCGCGGATACTGCTTGCCTGATCGAATGGCCTCTGCGCGCACCATTCCGCGAATCATGATCGCCGCGGTCGGCAGTGGCAGCGGCAAAACCACGGTTGCGGTCGGGCTGATGGCGGCCTTGCGGGCGCGCGGCCTTCGCGTCGCGCCCTTCAAATGCGGACCCGACTACCTCGACCCGAGCTACCATGCGCGCGCTGCGCTGCGGCCCTCGCACAATCTCGACGGTTGGATGATGGGCCGCGAGGCGGTGCTCGCTACCTTTGCCGGGGCAGCAGAAGACGCCGACATCGCGATTATCGAGGGCATGATGGGGCTGTTCGACGGGGCCACCCCTGAGTCGGACGAAGGCTCCAGCGCAGAAATCGCGAAATGGCTCGAAACACCGGTGCTGCTGGTGGTCGACTCGTCAGGAATGGCGCGGACGATCGGCGCGATCGCAAGCGGCTTCGCGCGCTTCGATCCGGCCCTGCGGCTGGCGGGGCTGATCTGCAACCGGATCGGAGGCCGCGGCCATTTTGAGATTTTGCGCAGCGCTTCGCCCGGAGTTCCGGTGCTCGGCGCTTTTCCGCGGTATGACGAAGCCGCTTTCCCGGAGCGCCATCTCGGCCTGTTCAGCGCCGACGAACAAAATGTGCCCTCCGCTCGGATCGACGCGTGGGGCGCACTGGCCGCCGAGTGGCTCGACCTCGACGCAATCCTGGCAGTCGCGCGCGGCGCGCCGGGCATCCCCGCGTCGGCACCGGCAGCGGCAAGCGCCGCCGGCAACAATTTGTGCCGCATCGGAATTGCCGACGATGAAGCGTTTCACTTTTACTATCGCTACAACCTCGCGCTGCTCGAGGCGCACGGCGCAAAGCTGGTTCGCTTCAGCCCCACTCATGATCGCGTCTTGCCGGAAGTCGACGGGCTATACTTTGGCGGAGGCTATCCCGAAGTTGCCGCTCCCGCGCTCTCGGCCAATCATGCGATGATCGCGGCGGTGCAGAGGTTTGCGGCCAGCGAGCGTCCGATCTACGCGGAATGCGGCGGCCTGATGTACCTGCTCGAACGCATCCGGGTGCCCGGCGGCGAGACCTTCACGATGGCCGGTTTGCTGCCGGGCGAGGCGGTCATGCACGATCGCTTGCAGACGCTCGGTTACGTTGAAGTCGCGACCCGTGGCGAGTCGATTCTGGGACCAGCCGGGCTCCTGTTTCGCGGCCATCAGTTCCGCTATTCAACGCTCGAACCGCCGCCGCCAACTAATCTCGAAAGAGTTTACCAGGTGACACCGCGGTGGGGCGGCGCGGGGTTCGCCGAAGGCTACAAGACTGGCAACGTGCTCGCCTCCTACGTCCACGCTCATTGGGCTTCAAATCCGGCGATTGCGCGAAACCTGGTCGCGGCCTGCACCGCTCCGCGTCCGGCCAGCCGCCGGAATCCGGCGGGTTGATTCGCCTGGGGTCCGGCTGCGATAAAATTGCATCAATGAAAGACGGCGCTTCAGGCCCAATTCAATCGCCCTCCAATCCGGCGCCCAACACGCTCGAGGGCTTTGCCATACTGCATCAGTTCTTCCGCATACGGCGCCGTGAATGGAAGATGCTCCCGGCAGCGGAGCGGGCATCCGCCCTGACTGAGGCCGCGGCCGCTCTGACCGCGCTGGGCCGGCGCGAAAACGGCGAGTCCGCGTTTTTCGTTCAATTGGGACACAAGGGTGACCTGATCGCAGTTCACTATCGGCGAAGCCTCGACGAGCTTGCGGAGGCAGAGCAGGAGCTTGCGCGACTGGCAGTGAGCGAATTTCTCGAGCAATCCGGATCGTACGTTTCGGTGATCGAGATCGGCCTCTACGAGGCCACCGTGCGGCTTCACGAGCAACTGGCCGAGCGCCGGGTCGAGCCCCATTCACCCGAATGGCGCGAAGCGGTCGATGCCGAACTCGATGAACAGCGCGGCAAGCTGGCGTCGCGCTTATGGCCGAGAATCCCTGAACGCCGTTACCTCTGCTTTTATCCGATGAACAAGCGCCGCGCCGGCGCCGATAACTGGTACATGCTGCCGCTCGCCGAACGTCAGCGCCTGATGCATGAGCACGGCATGATCGGCCGGCGTTACGCGGGGCGGGTCAATCAGGTGATTTCGGGCTCGATCGGTTTCGACGACTGGGAATGGGGCGTCGATCTCTTCGCCGACGATCCGCTGGTGTTCAAGAAGCTGGTCTACGACATGCGCTTCGACGAATCGAGTGCCCGCTACGCCGAGTTCGGTCCGTTTTATATCGCGGTCCGGATGGCGCCCAACGAACTCGGCCGCCTGATGGGCGCCAAACACGCGGACTGAGCGAAGAAGTCGCTAGATTCGACCCAGCTCTCAGACCTGCGATTCAGACCGCGGTATAGCCGCCATCGACCACCAATTCGGAGCCGGTCACGAATGAGGCTTCGTCAGTCGCGAGGAACACCACGCACCAACCGACTTCTTCCGGCTGCGCGCCGCGCTTCATTGGCGCCAGATCGATTAGCGGCTGGAGTTCTTCACGCGGCACCACGTCGACCATTGGCGTCAGGATCACACCCGGATGCACGGAGTTGACGCGGATCTTGTCGGGCGCGTACTGGACCGCCGCGGCCTTCGTCAGCAGCCGCACCGCGCCCTTGGTCCCGTGATAAGCCGCCGAACCCGCCGAGCCGATAATGCCGTAGATCGAGGAAATATTGATAATCGAGCCGCCCCCGCGCCGGCGCATCGCTGGCACCGCCGCCTTCATCCCGAGCCAGACACCCTTTTGATTGATATTGACGATGGTGTCCCACTCCTCTTCGCTGGTTTCCTCGATCCCTTTGACGTTAGCGATGCCGGCGTTGTTGACCAGAATATCCAGGCCGCCGAACTCGCGCTCGCAGGCCTCCACCGCCGCCCGCCAATCCGCCGCGCGGGTGACGTCAAGATGCAGTGCGGAGACGGCCTTGGTGGCGCTCTTCGCATTGATCTCGTCGGCGGTCTTTTTGCACAAATCGTCGCGCACATCGCCGATTACAATCCTGGCACCTTCACCCGCGAACAGCCGTGCTTCGGCCGCGCCCTGACCGCGCGCGCCGCCGGAAATCAGAGCGACTTTGCCCTTTAAACGGTCCATCGCTGAACCTCCATCCTCAAATTTTATCGCGGATTTCTGTCAGACGGCGTTGAGTCCACCGT
>DATEGX010000330.1:0-2379 GCA_035279875.1 Binataceae bacterium (SeqCode) | reverse complement strand
CAAAGCTTCGCACGATGTCCTGGCAGTATTTCGATTTCGACGATATGGCGAAATCCACACTCGGCTACCATTGGCGCGAACTGACCTCAGCGCAACGGCAGGAATTCGTGCCGCTCTTTGCCGAATTTATCCAGGACGCCTTTCTGAGCAAGCTCGAGCAGTCCACCGTCAAAATGGTCCAGCAGGAGGCCAGAACCGCGCGCATCCAGTATCTCAAACAAATTTACCTTTCACCTGACGACGCCGAAGTGCAGACCAGCGTTACCGTGCAGGACCAAAGGGCGCCGTTGGCGGTCGATTTCAAGATGTTTCGCTCAGATGGCCAATGGCGGGTCTACGACATCACAATCGACGCGATCAGCATAATCGCCAACTATCGCAATCAGTTCGACCGGGTCATCAACCAGCGGGGCTTCGACGTCTTAGTCGCCGATTTGAAGGCCAAACGCCAGCAATTGCAGGAATACATGCGGAGCGAAGCGCACGCCGCCGCCAACCGCTGAACGGTGTTGGTCGCATCGGCAGGGCTTAGCAAGTAATCCAACTACGTAGCGCCGTCGCAATGTCGGACATTGACGCGTTCGCGTGTCACGCGAGCAAATACGGGGATGATTCAAAGTGAATCACCCCCTAACCCCGGCTCTGTTCGTTGCTCCGCGAAATCTAGCCGACGCCCTGATAGCCGCGGGCACCCGAATTGCTCTCCCCTTCCCTCATTGCCGTTTATTTCAGAAACGGGAGATGCTCATGGCGAAAACACTGATCGTTGACGACTATCCGCTCATGCGGAGTCTCTTGCGGGTGCGGCTTGGCGAGATGGGTTGCGATATTCATTCGGAAGCCTCCACCGTTGCCGAGGCCAAGGAGGCGCTCGAGCAGAACAAATTTGACCTGGTCACCCTCGACGTTCTCATGCCAACCAAAGGCGAGGTCGATACGTTCGAGTTGTTCTGCTCGATCCGGCGGCAGTCACCGAAGACGAGGATCGTGGTGCTGTCCGGCCTCAACCACTCCCGCTACGTGGATGCTTATCTGCGTTACGGAGCCGTGGATTATTTTCTCAAGCCAGTCGACTTTTATGCTCTTTCCGCACGGCTCCGCGAACATCTACCCCATCTGAAGCTGATCCAGCAGCCAAAGTCTAAATCGTCGAGCCGCGCCACGTTGCCCGAGTACGTGCTTGACCTTCCTACGGTGCCCTGGCGGTCCTCCCTCGCCTGACACCGTCTAGTTCACCCCTGGAAGGTCGGGCGGGACGCGGTTTTATGATTTGCCGCTACCGCCCGACTTCTCGAACGCGCGCAATACATCGAGCCGGAGCTTAAGCTTTTCCCCCAGCCATAGCGCATTCTCGGCATGGTCAAGGTAGGCGTCATCGGTCTCGGGATGGACCAGCACGGTCAAGCCTGAGCGATTCAGCATCAGCCACGGCACGACGCGCGGGAATTCGCCGGGCGCGAATTTAACCTGGTACATCGACTGCGGATGAGGACCGACCGGTTCGTCGCGCCAGCGACCCATCACCACCTCGAAGCCGCCCTCGATCGCCTCGCGCACCCGTGCGGCGGTCTCGCGCGATTCTGAGTCATAGTAGATGTGGGCGTGATAGCCCTGGATTTTTGCCGGATCGGCCAAAGCCTCCATCGCGAATCCTCCCGACCGATGCGTCCGTATGCCTGCCTAATTTTCCTCCCTACCCTCTTCGCAACACAATCCTGACCCGGCTTTCCATTATGCCGTGCAGCATGGAATCATCGACCAGAATCGGTTACCAGCGAGGGAGCGTTCCAATGGAGTACCGGGCCGCGAGGCCGGAAGATTATGACGCGATGGTGTTGTTGGCCAACGCCAACTATATCGAGAATCTTACGCCGGAGCAGCGCCGCGACGGTTTCTTATCGGTGCGGTTCGTGCGCGACGACTTTGTCCGGATGGCTGGCGAGGTCGGGATAGCCGCAGCCTTCGAGGATGGGGCCCTGGCCGGCTTCCTGTGCGCCGAAACGATCGACAAGGCTGGGATGCCGCCGGTGCTGGCTCGTACCGCGCAATGCTTTCGCGATTCTCATTTCCAGGGCAAACCTGGCCACGAATGGAAATCCTTCCTGGCGGGTCCGCTTTGTATTGCCGAGGCATTCCGTGGACAAGGCGTGCGCCACGGTCTCCACAAGGCGCTGCTTGCGATGGTTCAGGGTAACTACGAGGTCGGGGTTTCGTTTATCGCGTTCGAAAATTCGCGGTCATATCACGGCGCGACCGCTCACGAAGGTCACGGCGGGCTCGACGAAGTCGCGTCATTCGAACTCAACGGCCAGCACTACCACGTGCTGGCGTTCAAGGTAGAGCAGTAAAGCTAAACGGGCGGACGCTTCGCGCCCGCCC
>DATEGX010000329.1:0-3986 GCA_035279875.1 Binataceae bacterium (SeqCode) | reverse complement strand
CATCAATCCGAAAGCATCGGCATTAAACCCAAGCTTGCGCAGCACGAAAACACGTGTCGGCGGCGCCCGGAACCGTTGTCGCAGTTCCTCAACAATTTGGTGGATCGCAGGAAACTGCGTCGCCGTTACCTCAGCGCCCTGTAGTCGGTAGTAGATTTTGGCTTGTGTAGATGTGGCTAGCATTGAGATATAGATCGCCGCACCCGCGAGCAGGATATCTTTCTCCTTAAATAGAACGCCCCCTATCCCCAAGATCACTATCGCCGCGAGCGCGACGACCAGCATCCACCGCTCTGCCGGATGGCGATACTGCAACAGCCGGGCATCTTCGAGCAGCAATGGCGACTCTGGACGTTTCAGTTTCCACCCGTCGCGCTCGAAAAGCTTGGTCGTCAACTCTTTAGTGGCAGCATCGTGCATAGTCTCTTGCTCCGACAGCGCTCGAATGACAGATGGCGATCCGCCCCCAAGCCGTTTCAATTAGATTTCGATTCGTTCGATCTCGTCAACCGAAGCTTCGATCGCGCGCGCGGTATAGATCCCAGCGGTCCGCGGCGACTCTTGCGCGGCGATTCATTGCACACGGTCCAGCGTTCCGTCGTTCTTCAAGCAGATTGTGATGCCGATTATCGCGGGCAGGATATGGCAGCAAGTAGAGCGCGGTTTGATACCAGCGTGGACGTCGCGCGGGAAATTCCCCGCTGCGCCAGTGTACGGTGCACCGGGAGCGCCGATCGTTCAACCAAAGGAAAGATTTCGCGGCTCGGCTCAACAAAAGAGCACGCTGTCAGTAATCAGGTTTAGCTCTGCCATTGCGCAGAGTTAGGGAACTCACCCAACGGTAAAAAAGCGAGTCCGCAAGAGCGAGGGCGCGTCCCGCGCGTCGACCGCCTGCACCATCCGTCCGGGCCCAAACAAATAAAAGCGCCCAGTCGCCGCCCCAGTAACCCGGATCGCCATCTGTTCTCGATATGTTACGAGCACCGTGCCCGCACCCGCACCTGCCCCGGACGCTGTGCCGCCCAACGCACCCATCGTCCGCACTCCTGGCGCCTGCGGCATCAACGCTTCACGCCGTCGTCCACAACATCCCATTGTTCGTTACCTTCCGTAGGTGGTGCTTCAGGGAGCCGCTCGATCTTAAGCTGCGGCGGCGCGATCCGCTCGACCAGGCACGCCCCTCCCGACAGTCCAAGCCACGTGAACAGCCACTCAGCCGGTCGCGCCGTTAACCATAACGCCACCCCTGCAGCTACCCACAAACTGATGCAGTTGAAGCAATCCATCAGTTCACCGAAGACGCCCTGGCCGGCTCGCGCACGGATCCGCGCGATCATATCGAAAGGCCCATCCTCGCGCGCCAGCAGATGTGATATCCGCCAGACGGCGAGGATGGCCACCACTATGTGTATCAGGTCCATCTCAGACCCACGTTCCACCGCTACATCGGCGCGATCACGAACCCCACCGGCGGCGGACTGCTGTCGTAGTTCGACAACCGGTACCACCCGTCCGTCGCTGCCGCCGCCACATACACGTCCTCACCAAAACCCGCGATTGCACAGCCACCCAAAAGCGACGACACGCTCATCGTCACTGTGGCTGGATCGGTGGCTGCGCTCACCTGCCCCGACGTCGTGGGCGGTATCAGCGGATTTACCCCGCGCGATAACCGGTACGAATAAGTAGCGAAGTTGGCTGGATGTGCCGCCGAATAATGAATCGTCACCGTGTCGCTGACACTGCCATATTTGAGCAGTCCGCATGCTGGATCAGGGGGATTTCCGTTGAGCGTCGGAATCGGCAGCGATGCCGTCGTTGGCCGGTTGTCAATGTGCAGCGTGATGATGAAGCTGTTACCGCTGACCAGCGATCCGCTGCTCAATGTCGAGGCGTCTGCGGTATGGATCGTCCCGCCCGCGTCAGTGAACGTCGGGACGAAATAGGCAATTCCCGCCGTCGCGATATTTACCGGATTGCCAGCTGAGTCGAACAGATCGAGCTTGAGCTGATAGAGGCCGTAAGTCCCGCCCGGCGCCGGCGATGGCAATACGTCGCTCGGGAACTGCGCGTTCGCCAGGTCATACGGCGGATTGGGATACGCCCAGTCACCGACCGGCGGCAGCTCCGGTGGAATCTCGAACAGATTGGTGATCGCGCCTACCGTCTTCGGCCCGATCGGATACAGGTCGGTCACCAGGTTGCTGCCGACGAAGTGATTGTAGTGTCGGGAGATTTCCCCGACGAGCGGCGTGAACGCTCCGGTTGTCCCCTGGCGGTACGACATCTGGTAGTAGGTCGCGAGATTATTCTGACGCAGCGAACTGTCGAACTCGACCCGCGGCAGTATCGCTCCGATCGCATTGCTCGAAACCGACCCGAACGGTGCATCGAGCCCCGGTCCCGCACCGCCTGAGTACAGCCCGATATTCGCTGCAGTCGTCACCCCCGCCAGCGTCTGGCTCGCGCCGTAGATCGAATCCAGCGAGACGTTGCCGATCGCCCGAATCAGGACATAGTTCTCCGGTGCATCGACCGGCGGACACGGCGTGCAGGTCGGCGCGAAGGGACTATCGGTATAGAGCGTGACCTTTGTCCCGCACTGATAGTTCCAGTTTGTATAGCAAGAGACCGGCGTCGGATCGTAAATCTGGAAGGTGATACCGAAAAATTGCGCAGTCGCAGTGAAATACAAATTGACCGAAGCGTTGTAGCATCCCTCCGGAATCAGCGCCGAGAAGTTGCCGCAACGATCGGTCGTCGCCGTCGCCACCAGTGTCCCCACCACCCATTGCGGATAGAGCAGGCAGATGATGAACCGGATCAGCGATGCGTTTGCGATCAGCGCCGAGCGGAACTCCTCGAGACTCGCATGCTGCGCAAGAAATTGCAGATTGGCGAACTCAACCGATGACTCCGCCGCCGTCCGTTCGAGTGTCACCGACGGTCGTGCAAACCGCACCCCCTGCCCAACCGCCGCTCGCGCCGCAGCCGTGGCACTGGCCAGCCCGGGGAAACGATCGTCCGGGCCAATCGGCGGAGGCGGCGGCGGATTGATCACCGCCTGCCGCAACCCTTCGATCGCTGCGAGCGGCAGTCCGGCCAGAATAATTTCGATCGGCTCGACCTCGTAAATTTGCACCGTTGCATTGCAAACCGGATAGTCGGTTGCGATACCGCCGCTCGTGATGCTCTTCAGCAGCGTCCCTTCGACCAAACAAAAGCGTTGCCAGCACAGCCAAATGCTCGGCGGAATCTTGAACGTGGCCGCCTCGGACGGCACGTTCTGCGTGATTTTCAGGAAGCGCTCCACGGCGCCGCGCCGCGTCAGCTGTCCAATCGCTGGTGTTTTTTCATCGCTGTCTGGGCCTACCACGACTCGTACTTCACGCGCTGCGGGGGTGCTCGCCACGTTAAGCGTCGCGTTGCCGCCGTCGTCGAACCGCGCCTTAGTAATGAAGTGGCCGCTGCCGGTATACGCATATGCCGCTACCGGTCCTGGCTTCTCTCCGCTCGACGCGGGCTGAAGTTCAACTTGTACTTTGATCGGAATTCGCGGGACTTCCCTTTCGGCCATGGACTTTACCTCTCTCGGCAGATTCTGATTCTCCCGCGATCCAGACGAACAGGCTGACGGTAAGATATGGCTACGTCAGTGAGCGTAAGGGCGCGGCAAAATTACCGGACAGCAAGCCTTATGCCGCCTTGATGTATCAGCGATTGTTCGGCGGTCTAGACTCGATGCTAACTGAAGTTGGCAGATTGTCTCGGCTTCTATGCAGAAGCCGCTCAGCGAACGTGCGATCGAATCTAAGCTCGAGCCCGATCCCGGTAAGTCCGTCATCTGCTACGAGACCGAGTTGTCCTCTTGCATGAAATTGCTAAGGGTTGGGGCGCTAGCGCTTCGGTAATGTGACACAGCACGGTCCGTCGGCTGCGAATAGCGCAGATGATGCCCCTACCCATCCGGCTCGGAAAGCCGTTTA
>DATEGX010000328.1:0-7551 GCA_035279875.1 Binataceae bacterium (SeqCode) | reverse complement strand
TTTTCGATATCGTCGCCGGCGCCGGTGGTCATATGCTCGAAGACCAGCTCCTCCGCCACCCGCCCGCCGAACATCATCGCGAGGCGAGTCATCAGGTAGTCGCGCGAATACGTGTAGCGGTCGTCCAGCGGCAGTTGCTGGGTCACGCCGAGCGCCATTCCGCGCGGAATAATCGTGACTTTATGCACCGGGTCGGCGCCCGGAAGAAGCATCGCGACCAGCGCATGGCCGGATTCATGATAGGCGGTGTTGCGCCGCTCCTGCAGCGACATCACCATCGAACGCCGCTCCGCGCCCATCAGGACCTTGTCCTTGGCCAGCTCGAAGTCGGACATCTCGACCTTGTCCTTGCTGCGTCGCGCCGCCAGCAAGGCAGCCTCGTTCACCAGGTTCTCGAGGTCAGCACCTGCGAATCCGGGAGTCTGGCGCGCCAATTTGATGATATCGACATCATCGGACAATGGTACGCGCTTCGTATGAACTTTAAGGATACCTTCACGTCCTTTAACATCCGGACGCGGCACTACGACACGCCGGTCGAAACGGCCCGGCCGCAGCAACGCCGGATCGAGAACGTCGGGACGGTTGGTCGCGGCGACCAGGATAACGCCCTCGTTGGCTTCGAACCCGTCCATCTCGACCAGCAATTGGTTGAGGGTTTGCTCGCGCTCGTCATGACCGCCGCCCAGGCCGGCCCCGCGATGACGCCCGACGGCGTCGATTTCGTCGATGAAAATTATGCAGGGCGCGTGCTTCTTGCCCTGCACGAACAGGTCGCGGACCCGCGAGGCGCCGACTCCAACGAACATCTCGACAAAATCGGAACCCGAAATCGAGAAGAACGGCACCCCTGCCTCACCCGCGATCGCACGCGCCAGCAGGGTTTTGCCGGTGCCCGGCGGTCCAACCAGCAGAACGCCTTTTGGAATCCGCCCGCCGAGGCGGGTAAAGCGCTTGGGATCCTTGAGGAACTGGATTATCTCCTCCAGTTCGTCCTTGGCCTCGTCGATCCCGGCGACGTCAGCGAAGGTTACCTTGTGGGTGTTCTCCGTGAGCAGTTTCGCCCGGCTTTTGCCGAACGACATCGCTTTGCCGCCGCCGATCTGCATCTGGCGCATGAAGAAGATCCAGACCGCCACCAGCAGCAGCATCGGGAACCATTGCACCAGCATTTCCATCCACCAAGGGTCATTGTCGACCGGCTTGGCGGCAATTTTGACCCCTTTGGCGCGCAACTCCTGCACCAAACCGGGGTCGCTCGGAGCATAGGTCTTGAAATGGTCACCGGCCGAGGTTTCGCCCTGGATCTGGTTACCCTGAATCGTGACCTCCGCGACGGTGCCGTGTTCGACGTCGTTGAGGAAGTCGGAGAAGATGATTTCAGGCGATTGGTGCTGAGTCCGGCCGAAAAAATTGATCAGCAGCAGCGCCATCAGCACCACTACCAGCCACAGCGCTATGTTTCGCGAAATCTGATTCATCTCTGATATTAGGCTAGCACGCTAATTAAAGCTCAAGCAATGAGAGTTTTTTCGCCCTGCAGCGGTGATTTAACGCGCAGATGCAAGACTTTTTTAGTGGCTGCGGAGATCAACGCGAAGCGGCTCCGCAAGAGCCCCGGAATCCATAAGATTGCACCCTCGCTGACCACCAACGGCCATAAGCTGCGCTTAACGAACGCCAGTTTGCGATCAACGAAAACATCCTGCACCTTGCGGCTGCCGTTCATGCCGAGCGGCTCGATTTGGTCGGCTGGCCTGAAGCTTCGCGCCCTCAGAACCGGCGCCGTCGCGGCGTCGAAGTAGGCCTCGGCCTGCGACGGGGGCCGCCAGGGCTCGGTCGGGAAGCCCGGATCGCCGGGCTCCAAGTGCTCGAGGGTAAGGACGAGACCCGCCCCGGGAATCACGTTGTCGCCGAGCTTTAGCGTGATGCTGAAAGGTTCGGCCCGCGATGAGCCGGTGTGGTGCTCCAATATCAGCGTCTGGTTCTCGCGGCGGGCCTTCCAACCACCTGGCAGGCTCACGGCGGCCGAGGGGTCGACGCCGGTTGCCAAGGAATACATCGCCGCGATATGCGCCCGCGAGATCCGGCGCAGGTCACCCGCCCCCTTACGCGTCAGTTCGCGCAACACCGCTTTGCCGAGCGCCGGGGCAAGCGTTCCGAAGCCGCTAACGTCGATTTGCCAGCCGGTCGCGGCTGGCGAAGCGCTCACGCCGCTCAATCGCGCTTCCAGGACCCGCCTGGCGTCCGCAGTGATATAGCCTTCGAGTTCGCGCATCTCGCCGGCCAGTTCGACCAGCCTTCGGCCCAATCCCGGCGCATAATCGCGTTCCAAACCAGGCAACAACGACCGCCGGACGCGGTTGCGCATCCTCCGGTTATCCTGATTGCTGCTGTCGGTTACATAATCCGCATCGATCGCGGCCAGATAAGCCGTGATATCGCGGCGGCGGAGCCCCAAAAGCGGGCGCAGCAGTGGTTCTGGCCCGGCCGCCGCCATCGCCGCCAATCCGGCTGCTCCACTGCCGCGAAGCAGCCTGAGCAGGACGGTCTCAGCCTGGTCATCCGCGTGATGCCCAAGGACGACGAATCGCGCACCCAGCCGATCGGCAGTGCGCGTAAGGAATAGATAACGGAGTTCGCGAGCCCGCTCTTCCAGGTTCGGCGATTTGGCGCGCAGGCCCGAGGCCCGTTCGGCGATCAGCTCGATCTCGAGCCGGGCACAAAGTTCCCGCACGAAGCTTTCGTCGCGATCAGCTTCGGCGCCGCGTATCCGATGGTTCAGATGGGCGGCGGCGACTCGATATGCGCCCGATCGGCGATTGATTCGTATGAGGCCGTGAAGCGTGGCTACCGAATCGGGCCCGCCGGAAAGCGCTACGACGAGAAGGTCCCCCTGGCTGACGCCAGCGCGACGGAGGGCGACCTCGATAGCCCGTTCGAGCCGGACAATCGCGCGCCGCGCCTCCGCCCTGGACGTACCGGCGACCTTGGCCGCGTCACCCGAAGCCGCCATTGTCACCGTTCCATCTGGTCGAGCAGCCGTAAAATCACCCCGATTCCCGGCGGATTTACCTCCAATTCGTCGGCCAGGGTGCGGATCAGCCGGGCCCGCCGCAGCGCCGACTCTTCGTACAAGGGCTCCAGACCGCGGTCGTGCGAGTCGTCCACCGGCACGATCAATTCCTCATGCTCCCACAGCGTAAGCTCCGCATCGCTGACTCCGGCCAGCACGCGAAAGGCCCGGCGGCTCAGTAAGGTGACTTGTGAACCGGGGCGGGCAGAGCGTTTATGCGGCAAGCGACGTGGCATCGCACGTCACTCCCGCATCAATTCCGCGCGTGGATCGGGCACCGCCCGGGCACGGCGGTGTTCCGCCAATTGCTCCATCAGGCTGCGCTCGGCGTCGTTGAGGTCGGTTGGCGCCAGCACTTTAATCTCGTAAAGCAGATCGCCCGCAGGCTCCTTGCCGCGGACCGGCATGCCCTTGCCCTTGAGCCGCAGGACCCGGCCAGTCTGGCTGCCCGGTGGAATCTTGAGCGAAATTCGCCCGTCGAGCGTGGGAGCGGTGACTTCGGCGCCGAGTGCCGCTTCGTAATCCCATACCGGCAGGAGGCAGCGGACGTCGCGGCCGCTCAGGCTGAAAGCCCCGCTTGGTTCGATACGGATAAGCAGGAAGAGGTCGCCGTTCAGATCGGGCCGCGAGCCGCGGCCGCCCTGCCCTTTGAGCCTCATCCGCGAGCCTTCGCGCGTTCCCGGCGGGATCGTCACTTCGAGCGTACGCTGTACCCGCACCGCGCCCTGCCCGCCGCATTTTTTGCAGGGTTCGGCCGAGCGGATTATGCGAGTCTTTCCGCGGGTTTCCTGCCGCGCGGTCATCCCGCTGCCGCCGCAAACGTCGCACTGGTCTTCGGAGGTTAAATCGATCCGCCGCCGGGCCCCGCGGGCAGCGTCGCGCAGCGAGATTGCCACTTCCGCCTCGAGGTCGCGGCCACGCCCGCCGCGGCTCGATACGCGTCCGCCGGTGAAGTTGCCGCCGGCGTCGAATTGCTCGTAACCGTGCGCCCCAGCGCCGCCGAGTCCGCCGAAGAACCGCTCGAAGAAATCGCTGAAGCCACCGCCGGCACCGCCGAAATCGTTGCCGGCGCTGGCCTGGGCGTAGCGCCGGAGCACTTCGTCCTCGGAAGCGCCGCGCTGCCATTCGGCGCCAAGTTCGTCATATTTCTTGCGCTTCTCGGAATCACCGAGCACCTGGTAGGCCTCGTTGATTTCCTTGAAACGAGTCTCGGCATCCTTGTTGTTGGGGTTGACGTCGGGGTGATACTTGCGGGCGAGCTTGCGGTAGGCGCTCTTGATCTCCGCGTCGGTCGCACTGCGTTCGATGCCCAGGGATTTGTAATAGTCGCGGAATTCCATTTAAAACGCGGTTCTCTCCACTAAGATGCGCACGAGTTCAGGGCACCGCAACCGCTACGATGCCGATCGCGAGCGTGGCGGCAGGCGCGAGGCGAGGTCCTCCTGGACCTGGCGGAGGCGCGTTTCCAGCCCGCGCAGTTCGAGGTCGAGGCGGGCCTGTCGGCGCCATAAGAACACCACGTAGAGGAAAATCACCGCGAAAATTATCGTATAGGCGGCGAACAGGAAGCCGAAATTATCCATCAAAGATCACCTAACTCGGCGTGCGCCAGCGCGAGTTCGCGCTCCAGGCCAGTCATCCGCGTCGCACTGCGTAGAGTAGCGAAGCGCAGCATCAGCAGCCATACGAAGAGCACCGTAAACGCCAGCATCGCGACCAGGAGCGTCGCAACCATCCGCGGATCCTCGAGACCATGGCCGCCCTGACGCGTAACGATCACCGCCGGATGGATCGTGCGCCAGAGCCGGACCGAGACGATAATCACGGGCACGTCCGCGGCCGCGACGATTCCGACCACGGCGGCGAACCGTGCAACCTGCGGTGTATCGTCGGCCATCCCGCGGAGCATCAGATAGCCGCCATAGAGCAGCCAAAGTATCAAGGTGGTGGTAAGTCGCGAATCCCAGGTCCACCAGGCGCCCCAGATCGGCTTCGCCCAGATCGAGCCGGTTATCAGCACCAGGCTGCAGAACACCATCCCGACTTCGGCCGCCGCATATCCCAGGTCGTCCCAGACCTGCTGGCCGAGCCAGAGATAGAAGATACCCGCGATCGCGACCAGTCCGAAGGCGGCGAAGGCCACCCACGCACACGGTACATGAAAATAGAAGATGCGCTGGACGATACCCTGCTGGGCTTCGCTCGGAACGTAGTCGAAGACCATGAAGAGCGCCGCGGTCATAGTGGCGAAGGTCAAAATCCCCAGCGAATTCGCGGCTTTACTGCTCATCGAAGATAATCAGTCCTCGCTTATGACGTATTCGAACAGCAGATAGCCGGCGGCCACGAACAATACGTCGAAGGCGGCCAGAACCTTGAGCCATTGGATGAATCCGTCGAACGGTGCGCCGGCGAGCGCGGCGCCGCTGGCCTTGACGCCGGCTATCAGGGCGGGCGCGAAAAGCGGGACCAGCAGCAACGGCAGCAGCAGATCGCCCGCCCGAATTCGCCCGGAGATCGCCGCCAGCAGGGTCGCGAGCGCGGCAAAGCCGAAGGCCCCTAGACAAAGAATTGCTATCAGCCGCGCCAAGCGTAGATCGAAGTCGAGATTGAAGAAAAGCACCATCAGCGCGATCGCGGCGAGTTCCGCCAGCGCCATGAAGATGAAGGCGGCCAGCAGCTTGGCGCAATAGATCGCGGCGCGGTCGGCCGGGCTCATCCAGAGCCCGCGCAGGCAGCCGTTCTCACGTTCGGCCAGGAGCGCGCGCGTAGCGCCGAGCATCCCGGCAAAAATCATCGCCACCCAGAGTGCGCCAGCCGCTGCGCCAGCATCGCCCCCGCGCGGATCGAGCGCAAAAACCAGCACCACCAGGATCAGCAGCGACATGGCGACCAGCGCGATAGTGCTCTCACCCCCGCGCAGTTCGAGCCGCAGATCCTTGCGCAATATGGCCGCGAACGCCGCCACGTCAGTCCCATCCCGAGGCGGCGCGGCGTTGACTCGGAGGTGAAGCAGCGGCCTCGGCGGGCGCTTCGCCAATGAGCCGCAGACGTCCGCGTACCAGTTCATAAGCCGTCAGCGGCAGCCGACCGAGCGGCGCCGCCTGATGCGCCGTGAGGAGCAGCGCGCATCCGCGCCGCAAGGCTTCCTCGAGCAGGGCGGTAACGGTTCCAACGCCTTCGAGGTCAAGCGCGGCGAACGGCTCGTCCATCAGCAGAACCGCGGGCAACGGAAGCATTGCACGGGCAATAGCCAGCCGCTGCTCCATTCCACGAGAAAAGGTCCGGACCCGTGCTTCCGCGGCGGCGGCCAGACCAACCCGGCCAAGCCATTGGCCGATCAGGTTCGCATCGTGCCGAAGCCGGTAAAGGTCGCCGTGAAACTCGAGGTTTTCGCGAGCCGTAAGGTTCGGATAAAGGAAGCTTTCGTGGGTTACAAGTCCGATCCGCCGGCGATCAGAGGGCCCCAATGCGCGTACCGGCCGGCCGAAGAGCCGCGCCTCACCGGCTGAGGCCGCGGATAATCCGGCCAGTATCCGAATCAGGGTAGACTTGCCGCTGCCATTGCGCCCGACGATCATCGCTCCGGCACCGGCCGCGACCTCGAGATCGACGCCGCGCAGTACCGGGCTGGGCCCGAAGGCTTTGTCGAGACCGCGCGCTTCGATCAGCGCCGAATCCATTATTCGCCCCGGCCGGCAGCGTAGGCATCGGGCGCGAAAGCAGCACCGCAATTCGCGCAGAAATTGTGGCCCAAACCGGCCCGCGTCCCGCATTGCGGACAAAAATTCACGGGGCCGTGGCTGGCGGCCGCGGACGTTCGCGGCATTGCGGCGGACCGCGCGCGGCGCGACGCCAATCTGAGCGAAGGTCCGGGGGTGCCAGCCTTTTCGAGCGCGCTCATCGCGGCCAGGGCGCTCTGCTCAAGCGAGCGTTTGAGGTTCTGGTAGTCGAGGTCATCGAGCTTGCCCATCGCGCGATCGAATTCGAGTTCACGGAGGCCTTGCAAGGCCAGGGACCGTTGATGCTCGAAGCGTTCTGATTCGTCGCGATCGGAAGAGAAGCGGCGGCCGAAAAGCCCCTCGGTCAGCGGCGCCGCAACGAACATCGCGACCGCGATCACGATCAGTATCGCGGCGATCCAGACGGTCACGTCATTGCCGCTCCCGCAGGTCCTGTTCGAGACGCCGCCGGAGTTCGGGATCGTATGCGGTTTCCGCCGGGCCGCTTGCGGGTGCGGGGCTCCGCGTGCGCCAGCGGCTGATTGCGCCGACGATTATGAAACAACCGGCGAACACGGCGGCGAACGGCATTATCCAGGCGAGCAGGTTGAAGCCCTCGACGGTCGGCGCGGAGAGAATCTTTTCGCCATATTGTTTGCGGAAGTATGCGATTATCTCGGCACGGCCCATTCCGTGCGAAAGCATCGTGTCGATATGCTCACGCATCGGCACTGAAAAGCTGCAATTGGGATG
>DATEGX010000327.1:0-11207 GCA_035279875.1 Binataceae bacterium (SeqCode) | reverse complement strand
TTGGAGAAAACGTTGACGACGGCCTCGCCATTGTGGCCGACCAGTTTATGGCTGCAGCCAGCGAGGCCGATCACCACAACCAGCATCACAACCCCGGCGAAAATGCGGCCAATTCTCACGATGAGCCTCGTTTCAGTTAAGGGTAAGTTAAGCGGCAAAATTGCCGCGGCATCCGGCGCATGATACGTTTTATTTTTGCGTGCGGGAAAGCCCTTGGGGGGCTGACCGAATGCGTATCGGAGTCATTTCTGACACCCATATCCCGGAAGCCTGCGACCGTCTGCCGGCGCCTGTTTTCGAAGCGTTCAAAGGGGTCGACCTGGTGATGCATGCGGGCGACGTCTACGTCAATCGGGTGCTCGACGAACTGGCTGTGATCGCGCCGGTAATCGCCGCTTTAGGCAACGGTGACGAAGGGCTCGACGGTCATCGCTTCAAGCTCGAGCCGGACGAGCGCGTCAGGATGGCGCACCTTATCGAGATTGAAGGGCTGCGCGTCGGCCTGGCGCATGCGCTGCCGACCCCCGACGAGACCTCCGAGCGGGTCTTCCAAAACGCGATGGAGCGGCATTTTGGCGGGCCGGTGGATGTGCTCGTGATGGGCCATAGCCATCTCGAGGGGATTATGCGTTTTGGGCGCACCCTCGTGGTGAATCCGGGAAGTGCGACCCTGCCGCGCAACCTGGTCGATGTGCCGGGGACCGTGGCTATTCTGGAAATCGCGCCCGGCGGTCTCGCATCAGCGGAAATTATCAAGCTCGGTTGAGTCCGCCAGGCCGGCGACCGCGAGGCCCTTGAGGGAGGAATATTTTTGTCGGTCGACAGCGATAACAGCGGCAAGCGGGCGGTCACGATGGAAAAGATCGTGAACCTCTGCAAGCGCCGGGGCCTGGTGTTTCCGGCAAGCGATATCTACGGAGGCCTCGGCTCGACCTGGGATTACGGACCGCTCGGCGTCGAACTCAAGCGCAATGTCAAAGAGGCCTGGTGGCGCGACATGGTGCAATCGCGCAGCGATGTAATCGGGCTCGACAGCGCGATCCTGCAGCATCCGCGCACCTGGGAAGCGTCGGGCCACCTGCAGAACTTCACCGACCCGCTGGTCGATTGCAAAAGCTGTAAGCAGCGCTTTCGCGCCGATCATATCGAGGGCGACCGCTGCCCCGAATGCGGCGGCGAGTTGACCGAAGCACGCCAGTTCAACCTGATGTTCAAGACCTTTATGGGGCCGGTCGAAGACACCGCGAGCACGATCTACCTGCGGCCCGAAACCGCCCAGGGGATCTTCAGCAATTTTGCCAACGTGATCGATACGCAGCGGGTCAAGCTGCCGTTCGGCGTGGCGCAAACCGGCAAATCGTTCCGTAACGAGATTACGCCGGGCAACTTCGTTTTTCGCACGCGCGAGTTCGAGCAGATGGAAATGGAGTTCTTCGTGCGGCCCGAACCGTCCGAGGAGCAGAGATGGTTCGACTATTGGGTCGACGCGCGCTTCAATTGGTACGTCAAGTACGGCATCAAGGCCGATCATCTGCGACTGCGGCCGCATGCCCAGGACGAGTTGTCGCATTATTCGCGCGGCACCACCGATGTTGAATACCTCTACCCGTTCGGATGGGGCGAACTCGAGGGTATCGCGCGGCGCGGCAGTTTCGACCTCGACCAGCACGCGAAGTACAGCGGCAAAGACCTGACCTATTTCGACGAGGAGAGCAAAAGCCGTTTCCGCCCATGGGTGATCGAGCCGGCGGCCGGTGTGGACCGTGCGATGCTCGCGTTCATGCTCGACGCGTACGACGAAGACGTGGTCGAAAATGAAGAGCGGATCGTGCTGCGGCTCGAGCCGCGGCTGGCACCGATCAAGGTCGCGGTCTATCCGCTGCTGCGCAAGGGCGGCCAGCCCGAGAAGGCGCAGAACGTGCGCGAGATGCTGCAGCGTTATTTTACCGTTGCGTATGACCAGGCTGGTTCGATCGGGCGGCGTTACCGGCGAATGGACGAGGTTGGCACGCCGTTCGGCGTTACGATCGATCATCAGAGCATGGAGGACGACACGGTCACCGTGCGCGATCGCGATTCGACCGAGCAGGTGAGGATCCCGATCGCGGGTCTGGCGCCGGCGCTGATCGAGCGTATCGGCTGGCATCGTTAAGGCGGGAAACCGGTCGGCTCACTCGACAGGAAGAGCCGCAGCCGATCCGCGCCGTCGTTCGATCCGCAGAGACTGAGACGGGGATCGCCGGGTACTTTCACAATTGGTCGATTTTCAGGTTTTGCAGGTTGGTTGATTCTGGTTGCAGGAGACTAAGGCAATGGCGCGGGTTCATCCGGAAGTCTATTTCTTTGGCGGCGGTGTCGCGGAAGGCCGCGCGGACATGCGCGATTTGCTCGGAGGCAAGGGCGCCAACCTGGCGGAGATGGCCTCGCTGAAGCTGCCGGTGCCGCCGGGCTTTACGATTTCAACCAAGGTCTGCACCTACTTCTACGAGCACAAGCAGAAATATCCCAAGGGGCTTGAAGCCGCCGTCGCGAAAAGCATCGGGCGCATCGAGAAGGCGCTGGGGCGCAAGTTCGGCGATGGGAAGAATCCATTGCTGGTGTCCGTGCGCTCGGGCGCGCGAGTCTCGATGCCCGGGATGATGGATACGGTGCTGAACCTCGGACTTACGGACGAGACCGTCGCGGGCCTCGAGAGCGTAAGCGGCAGCCCGCGGTTCGCGTGGGATTCCTACCGGCGCTTTTGCCAGATGTACGGCGACGTGGTGCTCAAGCTCAAGCCCGAAAGCAAGCATGATCGCGACCCGTTCGAGGAGTTGCTGGAACGCAAGAAGTCGCGGCGCGGGGTCAAGGACGACGTCGATCTAACGGTCGACGATCTGAAGGACTTGGTGGCCGACTTTCGCGAACTCATCCGTCACCGGGTTGGCCGCGATCTGCCGCAGGATCCGAACGAGCAACTGTGGGAAGCGATCGGCGCCGTCTTTGGGTCGTGGAATAACGACCGCGCCGTCACTTACCGCAAGCTGAACAATATCCCGGGCGATTGGGGAACCGCCGTAACCGTACAGTCGATGGTCTTCGGCAATTTGGGCGCAGATTGCGCGACCGGGGTGGCCTTCACGCGCAATCCGTCGACCGGCGAGCGCGGAATATACGGCGAATTCCTGCCCAACGCACAAGGCGAGGACGTCGTTGCGGGAATCCGCACGCCGCTCCAGATAAGTCTTGCGGCGGGCCGTAAATGGGCCGCTGCCAATAATATCGATGAAGCCGAACGCGCCGCGCGCTTTCCTACGCTCGAAGAGAACTTTCCGGCGGTCTACAAGGAACTGATCAAGATCTCCCAGCGGCTGGAGAAGCATTTCCACGATATGCAGGACATGGAGTTCACGATTGAGCGCGGCCGCCTCTTCATGCTGCAGACCCGCACTGGCAAACGCACTGCCGAAGCGGGGGTGCGGGCGGCCGTCGATATGACGGAGGAAAAGCTGATCGATCGTCGCGCGGCGCTGATGCGGGTCGAAGCGGCGCAACTCGAACAATTGCTCCATCCGCGGCTCGACCCACAGGCCCCTAAACAGGTGATCGCGCGCGGTCTACCCGCGTCGCCAGGTGCGGTTTCGGGTGAAGTGGTCTTCTCCGCTGACGAGGCGGTGAGCGTACACGATGAGGGCCGGCCGGTGATCCTCGTGCGGCATGAGACCTCGCCGGAGGACATTCACGGAATGCACGTCGCGGAGGGCATCCTGACCGCGCTTGGCGGCATGACCAGCCATGCTGCAGTAGTCGCCCGCGGCATGGGCAAGTGTTGCGTGGCCGGATGCGCCGCACTGGAAATCGACTACGCGCAGGGTGCGATGAAGGTCGGCGATCGGGTAATTCGCCGCGGCGAGGACATCACCCTCGACGGCAGCAGTGGCGAAGTGATTGTCGGACGGGTCCCGACCGTGCCGCCGGTATCGCCCGAGGAGTCGGACTACTTCCGCAAGTTTATGAAGTGGGCCGACCATGAGCGGATGCTGGGGGTTCGCGCCAACGCCGACACGCCGATCGATGCGAAGATTGCGCGGGATTTCGGGGCCGAAGGAATCGGTCTTTGCAGAACGGAGCACATGTTCTTCGGTCCCGATCGGATCGGTCCGATGCGCGAGATGATCCTCGCCGAGAACCACGAGCAGCGGGCGCGCGCGCTCGAGAAGGTCCTGCCGATGCAGCGCGATGATTTCGTCGGAATCATGCGCGAGATGGCCGGGCTGCCGGTCACTATCCGCCTGCTCGATCCGCCGCTTCACGAGTTCCTGCCGCAGGACGCCGACGAGATTGCCCGGCTCGCCGAAAGTATCGGCACCAGCGTCGAGCGGCTGACGCAGATGCGCGACAGCCTGCGCGAGTTCAACCCAATGCTGGGTCATCGCGGCTCACGGCTCGGCATAAGCTTTCCGGAAATATACCGCGTACAGGCGCGGGCCATCCTCGAGGCGGCCAGCCGCCTTCGCGCCGAAGGAGTGAAAGCGATTCCCGAGATCATGCTGCCGCTGATCGGCGACCGCAAGGAATTCGAACTGTTAGCGTCTGAGATACGGGAGATCGCACGTGAAACGGCAAGCCACAACGGCGGCCGCGTCCAATATCATATCGGCACGATGATCGAGGTGCCGCGCGCGTGTATGGAAGCCGATCAGATTGGCGCGGTAGCGGACTTCTTTTCGTTTGGGACCAATGATCTAACCCAGATGACCTACGGGCTGTCGCGCGACGATTCGTCGAAATTTCTCAACGATTACCTGGAGCAAGGGATTTACAAGAAAGACCCGTTCCAGGAACTCGACACGGAAGGCGTCGGCGGCCTGATGCGGATTGCGATTGAGCGCGGGCGCAAGGCCAAAAAGGCGCTCAAGATCGGCATCTGCGGCGAACATGGCGGCGATCCGGCGAGCGTGCGATTTTGTCACAAGCTCGGGATCGACTACGTCTCGTGCTCGCCGTTCAGGTTGCCGATCGCGCGTCTGGCGGCCGCGCAGGCGGCGATCGAGGGACGCAAATCGAAGCGCGAATTTAAAGACGTTTAGCCGAAGCCGGTTTCGTACGACGTCTCAACCCAGGTAGTCGTCGACAATGATCGCGGGGATTGCGAGGTTGTAGACCTGATTGTTGCGCATGATGCGAAGCTGAACGTGCTCGCCGGGGCGATGGCTGTTGATTGCGTTGTAGAGCGCTCGGCGTTCGTGGATCTCCCGCCCGTCAGCGCTTAGCACCAGGTCTCCCTGCTTGAGCCCGGCTTTTTCGCCGGGGCTGCCGGGCATTACGCTGGCGATTACGACGTGTTCTCGCAGGGTGTATGACATCACCCCGAGCCATAACTTCGGCGGCGTGCTGACGCGATGACCGTGGAGCACCAGTTCATCGCGGCCAGATAGAAAACATTCACCGGGTATCCCCAGAATCGGGCGCACCAGGTCCGGATAGTTCAGGTAATGGAAAGCCAGCACCTGCCCCTTCGAATTAAGAATCGGCCCGCCACTCAGGCCGATGTTCTGCGCTGAAGCGGTCACGCATACGCATCGCTCGAGAACGAATTCCCACGGGGCTTCGAACGGCCCCAGGTAAGTGATTATCCCGGTGTCGGCACAACGTTTCTCGCCGCCGAGGCTGGAAAGGATCATGACCTCCTGGCCGATAACGGCGGTTTCGGCGGATACCACCTCGACGTGAGGATGGTTGTCGCCTTCGATCTGGATGACGCCGAGGTTGGTGGTGAAGTCGCGCGCGACGATCCGGCCGGGTACCTGATGGCCGTTGGCAAACGTCACCATAACCTGCGGCTGCGCACCCATGATGATGTAGTTGACGGTGACAATCAGACCGTCGCTGCTGACCAGCGCGCCGGTCCCGCGGCGATCGGTGCCGAGCCCCATCGCGACCGACGGATGCGACGACGGAACCTGGGCGTGAATGCTCACCGTCGCTGCCGCGACTTTTTCCAGTAAGAAGATGGCACCGTTCACGCTGGTTGCTCCGCGACTAAGGCCGCGTCCGTGTTGCACATGGCATGCACACAACTTAATCGAATGAATGGCTGCGTCAACGGCACCGGTTGGCGGCTCGAGGTTACCGTCCGTCGGCAATCTCTTCGTCTGGCGGCGGTGCGATTCGACCCGGCTGCCTGATTCAATCCTCGCGTGCTGGCAGAAAAAACAGCAGCTCGGGACGCTCGCGCTTCACTGCAACGTTCGCTCTGCGCGTACTGTTGGTATCGATCAGAATGCTGACTTGACTTTGCCAAGATAGGAATGGATGTTTTAGCCGACCTTTTTGAATTTGCCGGGGGGTTTCGATGAAACACGTGGGGATCGCGGCCACTTTGGCCGTATTAGGTATTTTTGCCAACTATGGCTTAGCCGGCGCTCAGTCGATCACGGCGGCATTTGTTCCGGGACCGATCGAGGCCGCATGCGCGAGAGCCGCCGCCAAAGAGTCCTCGGCGGTTCGCGGGCCGGGCAAAACCACCAAGATGTGGTGCGCGGTGGTCGACCGCGAGGGCAAGGCGCTGGCTATCAATGCGACCGATACTGGCGGCACGCCACAAGCGCCGCTCGGCTCAGACGCATGGCGCGGGAGCATTGAAATCGCCTTGGCCAAGGCGTACAGCGCGGTGGCCTTCAGCAGCAACGATCAGGCACTCGATACGTTCGACCTCGGCTTGGCAACGCGTCCGGACGGTCCTGGCCTTACGGGCCCTGGCGATATCGGACACGACGACGGGGTCGCCTCATTGTGGGGAATTGGAAACAGCAATCCGTTCCGGTCAGTCAATGGCGCAGGGCTGGGTTCGGATGACATCGTAGGCCGCTACCATCACGGTATTATTACCTTCGCTGGCGGCCAGCCGGTCTACACGAAAACCGGGGCTGGATGCCATGGTGGAAAATTGGTCGGAGCGGTTGGAGTCAGTGGCGACGGCGTCGATCAGGATGATTCCGTTGCGATGGCGGCCGTCCAGAACGGCGGCTATTGTCTCACCCCGTAATCGACTTGGGTTCGTCATCGAAGGAGCGCGGCCCCGCCGGTTCGCGCTCCTTCCATCGTCTCGCGCTCGGCAGCGACCCGATTCAGCCGTCGATCTCCAGCACTTTCCTCAACAATTGCTGGGTCAGGGCGGCGCCCGGCAGGGCCAGGCCAAGATCGTGTCCCAACTCGAGAGCGAGGCGCAGGTCCTTGTGCATGAGCTTCAGTAGTCCATCGGCGCCCGTTGTATAGTTGTCTTTGAGTTTGGTCTGCTGTGACCAGTGGTCGGCGACGCGGCTCTGAGCGGCGCCCGCATGGACGACCTGCTCCATCGTGGCGAGGTCCACTCCGGCTTGTTGGGCCAGGCGCATGCCTTCCGCCGCCGCCAGCATATTGACGTAAACGATCAGGTTGTGCGCGAGCTTGGTCGCCGCCCCCGCGCCCAGCGGGCCGAGGTGAAAAATACTGGCGCCGGAGGTGGAGAAGAGCGGCCGGCATTTTTCGAATGCGGCCTTGTCTCCGCCGACCATGTAGCACAAGGTCTTCGCGTAGGCACCGCGCTCGCCACCGCTCACTTCGGCGTCGATCACCGTCACCCCTCTCGTCTTCGCCGTTTCAGCGAGGTGCCGGATGGTTTTCGGGTGAACTGTGCTGTGAATGGCAATTACGCTGCCGGGCTTAGCTGCGCTGAGCAGCCCGTCTTCGTCGAGCATGACGGCTTCCACCTGGGCATCATCAACCACCACCACTTCGATGATTTCCCCATGTCCCGCGACCTCGCGTACTGAACGAGCGGCCTTTGCTCCCAAAGCAGTCAAGTCGCGCATGGGCTCTGCGCGCACATCATAGACCAGCAGATCAAATCCGGCCTTCGCGAGATTGATTGCCATCGGCTTGCCCATATTGCCGAGCCCTATGAATCCGACAGATTTGACCATTGGCGCGTCCTCGGTTTGGCTTTTCATTCACTCAGCCGCCGCAATTGATCGTATGAAGGCGACGTCTTTACCGAGGTGACGGTAGCCTGCCATGATCAAATAAGCCATCGTAAACGCTTACGCGGAAGGCCCACATTCATTCCAACCCGCTGCCTGAGGCGTTTCTTGATGGTTCTGATTGCGGCCAGGGAGGGGAACTTGCTTTATCGCATGCGAGAAAGTTATCGATGGTTGACGAACCTGCCGCTAGTGGCAGCGCTCGCATGGTTTATTTTGTATCTGCCGCCGATAGCTTCCGCATCTGCGGTAACCCAAAGCACTCCGAAAGGGAGCAGCGTTATTTCGAGCGGTTCAAAAATGGATGCACAGAGCAAGGCGAACGCGTTTCATGAAGTGCTGAAGAAAATGGCGGCGGGTGAGAAAGTCGATCCGGCGCTATGGAACGATTTCGTCACAGCGCAAAATGATGACCTCAAGACCGGTCCCGCGGTTGGCGAACGAGTTCCCGATTTTACGCTGCCGGATCAATATGGCAAAGAGCATTCGCTCCACCAGCTCATGGGCCCCAATGGTTTGCTGCTGGTCTTCACCCGCAGTGCCGATTGGTGACCCTATTGCCGCTCGCAGCTCGTCGAGCTGCAGAATTCGGTCGAAGGTCTTCGCCGGCATGGGGTCAACGTCGCCGAAGTCAGCTACGATTCCCCCGAGGTATTGCGCCGCTTCAGCGACGCGCATCACATCACTTATCCGCTCCTGTCCGATCATGGGAGCGCGGTGATTCGCAAATTTGGCATTCTGAACACCAATGTTCCGTCAGATATCCGCTTCTATGGGATACCGTTTCCCGGACAGTATCTGCTGACGCCCGACGGCAGGGTTAAGAGCAAACTATTTCTTCCGGATTATCAGGAGCGGCCGACTGCATCGGCCGTGCTGTTAAAGGAATACCAGACCGCGGCTTCAGGAGTCGCTGTGCTGGTGGACGGAGGCGAGGTGAAGGCCCTGGTCACACTGTCGGATAACAGTGCATTCAGCGGCCAGGAGCTTGGCGTGCTCGTCGATTTCCACGTCGCCCCCGGATGGCATATTTACGGAAAACCGCTGCCCGAGGAGTACACGCCCACGTCCGTCACATTCGACAACGATCTGGTATCAACCCAAAACCTCGAACTGCCCAAACCGACGCCGGTCAAGTTCGAGCTACTTGGCGATACGCTGCCAGTCTATGAGGGACGGTTCCGTGCCACCGGCGAGATTCTTCTGCGGCAAAAGCTGGCCCAGGGCGCACACCAACTCGGCGGCACGCTGAGTTTTCAGGAGTGCAACGATAATCTCTGCAAAATGCCGCAACAGGTGCGCTTCGAAGTCCCGCTTAAGATCGAAGCGCTGGTGCCGCCGACGCAAAAACCGTAGCGGCACCTCGGCGAGTCCGCATTTGCGATTTGACCGCGGGGTTTAATTCGCGGCGGCGTCAGCAGTGCGCATCGTCGGCGGCGTCGGCCGCTCGTAACGCGTGATGAATTGAGGGCGGCGCCACGCGATGTACGACGGAAGAATCAGCACGCCTGCGATCATGTTGGTTCCCATCAGGAAAATCAGCAGGACGCTCATCTCATTGTGGAAGAGCAGCGGCGAGAAAGCCCAGGGCAAAATGCCGCCAATCATCACCGCGAAGGTACTGAACACCGCTGCCCCGGTTGTACGGAGCGAGGTGGTCACGGCGTCTTCAATTTTGGCTCCGGCGATTACTTCGTCGCGAATCCGGGCAACAGTGTAGATCCCATAATCGACGCCGAGCCCGATGCCGAGCGAGATTACTGGAATCGTATCGATAGTGAGGCCGATCCCGCGCGCGTTCATATAAACGAAAGCGCCAAAGTTGGCCATCACGCACGAGATGATGAAGAGCATCCCGGCGGTCAGAGAACGGAAGGTGAACGCGCAGCAAATGTAGATGACCAGCAGCACGAAGCTGATGTTTACAAAATCGAGTTCTTTCAAGACGTCGTTGGCGGCAAGGAACAGCCCGGCCTCGCCGCCGAGATAGCGCATCCGCACTTCGTTCAGACGCGGATCGGCGCTAATCCGCTGCAAAATGAAGGTATGCAGGTCGTCCCTCAACCTGTTCAGCCTTCCATACGTGTGATCGGGAAGCAGCAAGCGGATGCACGAGCTGGTGACTTTGGGCGAATGGGCGTAAAAGCGCTCCATTTCTCCCGGCGCAGTACCGGCCAGGAACATGAACCATAGGTTACCGCCTAACTCGACCCCGACTGGTACGTTCTGGAACTTAGACTGCTGAAACCCGCTCGGTATGCTCGCGAATTTAGGGTAACCATTGTGAAACATCGAATTGAGCGGTTTGATCGCCACCGAAGCGAATGACGCCGTCGCCGCGACATCTCCCCGTTGTGCGAGGTAGGCACCGAGATCGTCTTCCATCCGCAGCACTTCCGGCCCAAGGCCGGACTGGGGATTGGGATAGTCGGGTGTGCTCAAGACTACCCACCCCTCGTCGGTCGGGAAAAACTTGCCGATTTCCACGATGTCCTGGTTGACCTTGGAATCGGGATTGTAGATTGGCGTGCCGGGGGTTTCGTAACCGACGTGTGCCCGCTGTCCTGAAAACACGCCCCAGACGATGAACGCGCCGCCGGCAGCAAGCAAGGTCCCACGCATCAGCCCTGGTGTCACCGGCAGGAGCACCAGTCGATCAATTAAGCCGCCGATCGGACTCTGCTCGCGCCGGCTGGATTCTCGCAACCAGCGGCGCTCGCGGACCCGCGGCCGCGGCAGATAGCTCATGAAGATCGGCTGGAACACGAAAACCATCGTCAGGCTCGAGGCCAGCCATACCGCGCCGCCGAGACCGATTTCCTTGAGCACCGGGATGCCGCCGAACGAAATAAAAATGATGCCGGCAATATCGGCCAGAATCGACAGCATGCCGGGCGGTAACATCACGTCGGTGGTGGTCGCACAGGCGAGTAATTTGTCGTCGAGGCGGTCGAGTTCGTCGTAGTATCGCCCCTGCCACTGGATACCATGGCTCAGGTCGCGAGCGGTCAGGATGAAGGGGATGACCAGCATCACCGGGTCGAAGTTGTAGCCCATCAGGCTGACGAACCCGAGGCCCCACAGCGCCGAGAACGAGCCAGTCAGAATCGGCGCCCACCAACTACTGCGCTGGCCGAGGCTCAGGTAGAGGATGATCAGCATCAACGCGATCGAAATGAAGAAAATCACCGTGATGCGGGGCAGGTA
>DATEGX010000326.1:0-2839 GCA_035279875.1 Binataceae bacterium (SeqCode) | reverse complement strand
TTCGGCCCGGGTCAAGCCTCTTTATAGCAGATGCCCTCCGGGGCCAGGGCCGCCGCGAAGTCGTCGCCTTGCGTCAGCCCGCCGGGCCAGAGTATTGCGGAAAGATGGCGACGAACCCTTCGGGCGACACGGTCTTTAGCTGCCTGCCGGCGGAGCTGTCGGCGCAGCTATTCGGCAAAGGCCGCTCCGTCACGCTTGCCGCCAATGCGGTTCTGTTCCTCGCCGGCGACCCGGGAGACGGCTGCTATCGAGTCGACGGCGGATTGTTGAAGGCATCGGTCGTCTCGGCCTCGGGCGCCGAGCGCATTCTCGGGATTTTCGGACCCGGATCGATTTTCGGCGAGCTGTCGATGATCGACGGCGAGCCACGTTCGGCGTCGATGATCGCCATCCGCGACTCGAAGGTGGTGTTTGTCAGCCGCGCCAATTTCGAGGAGCTGGCGCTTGCCAGGCCGGAAATCTGCCGCCGCATTATGACGCTGCTGACGCGCCGGCTGCGCGACGTCGATAACTCGCTGCTCGCCACCAGCTTCTTGTCGCTCAAGGGCCGCACCGCGCGCATCCTCCTAAACCTTGCCGACGCGTTCGGCGAGCCTGTCGGCTCAGGCCGCATCGTGGTGCGCCAAAAGGTCAGTCAGAGCGACCTGGCCGCCATGGCGGGCATCGCGCGCGAGAATGTCAGCCGCATCCTCAACGACTGGACGCGCCGCGCTTTCATCAGCCGCATCGCCGGGTATTACTGCATCGAGAACCGTGCGATGCTCGAGCGCGAAGTGGACGGCTGAGACATGATCGGCTTGTACCTCTGCACAGAAGGTATGACGGGTTGCAGTTTTGGCAAAATTTCGGGGTCGATGCGGAGGCGGATGCTTCGCGCGGTGCCCGGCGTTCGGCTGATGAAACTCTGGCGTTCGAGAGTAAGCACCATCTGATGGACGGAAGGGGGAGTTACGGCGAAGAACCGCTGCATGTCGGCCTCGGCGCGCGAGAATCGCGCCGGTAGAGCGCAAAATGCTGTACAGGCTGTTGCAGGCTACTGTGTTTATATTTTTTCATTCCACAGGGGCAATTCGCCGTATGAATCTCTATAGCAGGCAAGCAGCCAGCTCTCTGCCATGGGAGCTTCGGGAATCAGCTCACCTTTGTAGTTGAACTGCTTGCCCACCGTATACGCCCATTGGACGGCTAACGAATTCCAGGGATAGATGCGCCTAATCACCTCGTTGGCGTTTCGGATGGTGTGATGATCTCGTTGTGCGATCACTCCGACGCGCGTACGCAGGATTGACCAACCGCGCTCGCTTCCAGCGCGACCAATGTAAAGGGTGCCCGTTGGATCTTCACCGCAGCATCTCGGTATAGCTTTGTTCGGTACAAAAATTCTGTACACGCCGCGCCACTCATCCTTATAATTCCCGGGAAGAGAATGCTTTTTGATCGCTGACACGTCGCAAGGTTGGTTCCATTCCAAGTTCAATGATATGCAGCGCTCGGTTGCCTTATGCGTGACGCGTCCGCTAACAAAGAAAGGGCTGTAGACCTTTATCCGAAGCTTTGTCGGTATTCCCTGCGCCCAGTGCGGCCAAATCTCCGCCGGGTTTGATAGATCAACCGCGATCCTGCTCACTGGCAGCAGCTTAATTCGGGGTCGATCGGCACCGCTCTTCACACTCGCTACGTAAGTCGGTTTGCTGAATGATCGCGACCGGGTACGGCCACTCGCGCGGCTTGGCATTTTGCACTGCAATCGCTGTGAGCATGTGAGTATACCGACTCGATCTGAGAGCACTGGTCTATTCAAACATATACTCGCGTCTACTCATTGTCACAGGTCGCCACTCGCAAGCAGGCGCGTCTGAAAACGCGCAAGTCTTTGAAATCATTTAGTTAAGAACAAATATGAAACGGGAGTGTGGTGCCGCGGAAGGGATTCGAACCCCCGACCCACGCATTACGAATGCGTTGCTCTACCAGCTGAGCTACCGCGGCACACCTGCCGAGATTACAAGAGATAGTCTCTCGCGCCAGCCCCTGGTAGCTGCCGATTCGGGCCGGATTGCTACCATTTCGGCCGGTGCGCCGCTTCTCTATCGCCTGCCCTAAGGCTTCGTCAACGCGGCTAGGCGGCTAACCGGGTCACCGGCGGGACCGGCCGTCCCGGTCTGCGGCGACGGCTGCGGCGCCAGCGAGCGAACGTTCAGCTCGCTTTCACCAGGAGCTTCATGACCCGCTCAACCGAAGCGAAGTTGCCCTGGCCGACGGCGACCTGCGTTTCGTCGCGCGCCTGATCGGCCACTTCGGCCCGCAACGTGTCCATGACCTCGCCGACCCAATGCCGGGCATCGTCCGCCGCGGAGTCCGCGTGCGACACGGTTTGCAGGTAGCTCAGTTCGACCGCCCTGAGGGCCGTCTCGCGCTGCTCATCCGGAAGTTTGACGATTCGTTCCGCGACACGCGGTATGCCGATAATCGCCTTTTGCAGGCTTTCTTCGTTCGACGCCATTGACGCGACCTCGCACTCACACATCCCCGCCAAAATATCCCAACGGCGCGCCTTCGCACAGGGCAGGACGATCAGGGCGCAATTGCGCCCCGTCTCCCCGCCATGTCCTTGAGCGGCTTTGGCCACAGGGCTACGCTATAATAGCCGAAGAACACGGGTGAACCGGGCCAAAACCGGAGGATTTCATGCGGTTGATCGCGATCCTGCCCGGCTTCGTTGTTGCGGTTGCGGCGGTCCTGCCCTCCCCGCCCATTTCCGCCCAGGGTGCAGCCGCGTTGTCCGGCCAGGTCAGTTCCGCGCGCGAAGGTGCGATGGAAGGCGTGGTGGTCAGCGCCA
>DATEGX010000325.1:0-11366 GCA_035279875.1 Binataceae bacterium (SeqCode) | reverse complement strand
GCCTGATCAATGCCCTTGGCGAGCATCGCCAGACCCAGCACCAGCAGCACGATAATCTCGAAACGGAAGCGGCGCAGCGGAGGGATAAGTGGCGCAAGCGGCTTCGCCGCGTCGATCAGGGCTTGACGCGCGGAGACATGTGTATCGGCAGGCATCGTTTGCAGTCCGTGGCCGTTCATTGCTTAAGCAAAAACCGGGCTAGGCGTAGAGTCGGAGATTGATGTGGAAACATTGCGAAACCAGGCGAAATCCATCGCAAAACGTCAGTTGGCGATACGCAAGCGGGTTATCCGGGTTACGAACGCGACCAAAAAATGCTGCTGGCTTGAACAGGCCACGCCCGCATCGTCAGCAATGAGAGATCTGACTCAACCCGATTTCGGCCGTAGTCAAGACCGGCTCTCCATGACGAGCGATCTATTGCGAGGCTGATCGAGATTCCAGGCCCCTTCGGGTAAGCGCCGTCAAGCTACGATTTCTCGCGCATCGTGACGAATTCCTCGGCGGCGGTTGGATGGATGCCGATGGTGGCGTCAAACTGAGCCTTGGTGGCCCCGCATTTAACCGCGATCGCAATTCCCTGGATGATTTCTCCGGCGTCGGCTCCAATCATATGCGCGCCGACCACGCGGCCGGTCCTGGCCTCGACCACCAGTTTCAGAAGTGATCGTTCGTCGCGCCCGCTCAGCGTATGTTTCAGCGGGCGAAAACTCGATTTGTAGACGTCGACCGCGTCGTATCGTGCCCGGGCCTCGGCTTCGGTAAGCCCGACCGTGCCGATTGGCGGCTGACTGAACACCGCCGACGGGACGCCATCGTGGTCGATAGCGCGGGTGCGGCCGCCAAACAGCAAATCGGCAACCGCGTGACCCTCGGCAATTGCGACCGGTGTGAGGTTCTTGCGATCCGTCAAGTCGCCGATCGCGTAGATGTGCGGAAGCGAAGTCTGAGAATATTCGTTGACCACTACCGCACCCTTCGAATCCATCTCCACGCCGACATGGTCGAGGCCCATTTTGGCGGAATTAGGATGCCGCCCCGTCGCGAACATCACGAGGTCAACCGCTAGCTGCGCGCCGGTGGACAGGAGCGCCCTTAGACCGTCCGGGGTCCGCTCGATCCGGCTCACGACTGCGTTGAAATGCAGGTCGATTCCGCGTTTGCGCATCTCGGTCTCGAGCGCGGCGCGCAAATCGTCATCGAAGCCGCGCAAAAAAAGCGGCCCGCGATGCGCCAGCGCAACCGTCGCGCCGAGCCCATGGAAAATTCCCGCAAACTCGACGCCGATATACCCGCCCCCGACAATCAGGACACGTTTCGGGAAACTTTCTAGATGAAACGCCTCGTTGGATGAGATCGCGAGTTCCACTCCCGGGATCGCCGGCAACGTCGGCCAGCTTCCGGTGGCGAGAAGAATATGGCGCGCGGTTAACCGGCGCCCGTTGATTGACACGGTATGCGCGTCAACCATTTCGGCCCGCCCGCGAATAATCTCGGCGCCGGCGCCCGTCAGTAGCCGTTCATAAACCCCATTCAGCCGTTCGATTTCGCGATCCTTGTTCGCCAGCAGCCGATTCCAGTCGAATGAAGCACCGCCGACAGTCCATCCGAAACCGGCGGAATCGGCGAACGCTTCGGAGAAATCGGAAGCGTAAACGAACAGCTTCTTCGGAATGCATCCGACGTTGACGCAGGTGCCGCCGAGGTAACGCTCCTCGGCGACCGCCACTTTGGCGCCATAGCCCGCAGCGATTCGGCTGGCCCGTACACCACCCGAGCCGGCGCCGATCGTGAACAGATCGAAATCGTACTTCTCTGCCATCTAAACCCGGCTCACTCGTGGCCCATCGTCCGAATCATCCGCAGCTAGTTCGCGCGCGCCTCGTTCTGACTGCCCGCCTGCTTGGCGCGCGCGAGTTCTTCGGTGATGGCCTCGTCGAATTTTGGAAGCGGCTGAGCGCCGACCAGTTCCTGCCCATTGATGAAGAATGTGGGAGTGCCGGTTACGCCGAGCGCGCGGCCCTCTGCCATATCTTTCTGGATCGCGGCGTCATGCGCGTCGCTTGCGAAACACGAGTCGAACTTGGCCTTGTCGAGCCCGAGTTTGGCCGCGGTCTGCTTCAGATCGTCGGCGCCAAGTTTCTTCTGGTCGTCGAACAACGCGTCATGATACTGCCAGAACTTGTTCTGATCGCCGGCGCACAGCGCGGCCCGCGCGGCATCCATGGCATGCGGATGGAAGCTCAGCGGAAAATCCAGGTAGACGACTTTCACTTCCTTGCCGTACTTCTTCTGAACCTGCTTGACCTGGTTCTCGGCGGCGCGGCAGAAGGGACATTGGAAATCGCCGAACTCGACGATCGTTATGGGCGCGTTGGGCGAGCCCGCGGTCGGATGGCCGGCGCTGGCGACCTTTACATGCGGCGCTTCGAGCAGCACCTGAACCCGCTGCTGTGAGCGCAGCCGCTGGATAACCGTCTCCTGGCCCGTGCGGTCCTGCTCGCGCTGGAGTGCGGCCATCAGCCGCGGCTTGATCTGATCGAACGAATGGTTTCCGGTCTGGGAATCAAGCTGCGACTTATGTTCATCGTAGAATTGCTTGGTTTCAGCTTCGGTGACGCGGCTGGTGCTCGATTTGACCTGCTGATCGAGGTACTCGTCGGGCTTCATGTGGGCCTTTTTCGCCGCCTGGTCGACTACGTAGTCGTCGATAAGCTGGTCGAGAGCCTGCTTGCGAAGGTCGTAGATCTGAGACGCGACCTTGGAATCGACCTCGCTCTCGGTGAACGAGTGACTGCCGACCGTGGCTACTACGGTCTCGGGTCCGCTCCCAGACGCGCAGGCAAGGCCACTCAGGCCCGGCAGCGCCGTTATCACAATTGCGGCTAACACGGCGGTTAGCACGACCCGAAGTGAGACCCGGCTGTCAGCCACGGGCCTGAAATCGTCCATTGAGCGTCTCATTAAAGATCCTCGTCCTCGCGTCGGTCAACCTGGATGCCGACCCTCACCAGATTACCATGCGCGAGAGGCTTTGTCGCGCAGCTTTCCGCCAAAACGACTCTGCCTGGCGGGTTGTCTCGTCTCAGGCGGCGCGGACTGCAGGCCAACAGCACTACACCTCGAGTTATTTTCGATGCGCACAGTTTTTCCGCAATCGGCCACGCAATTTCCGATACTGCAGGAGCCGCCGATGGATTCTTGCCCGGGTATGCGATTTCGGCGAACATTAGGGCGATTCAAACGCTGGACAAGGAGGCGTAATGCTCAACGTCGGTGAAGAGGCGCCCGATTTCACTCTGCTGACCCATGAGGGCCAGCAACTTAGCCTGTCGTCGCTGCGCGGCCACAAGGTTCTGCTATGGTTCTATCCCAAGGCTAATACCCCTGGCTGAACCCGCGAAGGTTGCGGGTTCCGCGACCAATACAGCGCGTTCGAGAAGAGCGGGGTGATCATCCTCGGCATAAGTTTCGACGACGTCGCGTCCAACGCGGCATTTGCCAAAAAGTTCGACTTTCCGTTCCGGCTGCTGTGCGATACCGATCGCAAGGTCGGTCTTGCCTACGGTGCCTGCACCGATCCGAAGGCCGGTTATCCGAGCCGTATCAGCTATCTGATAGACGAGCACGGCAAGATTAAAGCGGCTTATTCGAAGGTGAATCCTGGCGATCACGCGAGCCAGGTGCTGGCCGACGCTGGCGCGTAAAGTGCGGTTCGCCGGCCCGGCCATCGTTCCGGGCTGCGCCGGCGAATCATTTGTCGCATCTGTCCCGAGGCGAGCAGCAGGGAAGGTAGCGCCAAGGCAGGTCCGCGAGTCTCGGGCAGAGGATCTCAGCCGCGAACCGGCCGGAACTTGGGCACCGAGATTGTCTCGGTCCATTCTTCGAAGGTGACCTCGAGCGGCATCCCGATTCGCACCTCCTCGGGAGCGCATCCGATGATATTTGTCATCATCTGCGGTCCCTCCTCGAGCGTCACCAGCGCGACCACGTACGGAATTTCCCCGGCGAACGCCGCAGAAACCGGCCGCCGCACGATGGTGAAGGACAATACCTTCGCGCGTCCGGACGCTTTCACCCATGCGACCCGATCGCTGAAGCATTTTACGCAGTAGATCCGCGGGAAGAACTGGAAATTTCCGCAAGCGCCGCATCTCTGGATGCGCAGCTCATGCAGATGGCAACCCTCCCAGTACGGCTCGGTCTCATGGGTGGGAACGGGCACCGGTTTACCTGATTCGGCCGCCATCAGACTCGCTCCCTGCCGAAAATCGCCGTGCAATGGGTAGACATGATGCCGCCCTGGCCGTGCACCAGCGCGATCCGGGCGTCGGTGACCTGCCGCGAACCGCATTCACCGCGCAATTGCCGGACCGCCTCGGTAATCGAGAACATCGAACCGGGATGCCCCGGGTGGCAATGCGAAAGCAGGCCGCCATGGGTATTGATCGGCAGTTCGCCGCCCAGTTCGATTCGTCCACCCTCGACAAAGCGGCCCCCCTCGCCTTTCGCGCAGAAACCAAGATCTTCAAGCTCGATTATCACGACCGGCGTGAAGCAGTCGTATAGCTCGGCCACGTCGACGTCGTGCGGAGTGACCCCCGCCATGGCGAAGGCCCGTTCACCGGCCTCTTTCGCCGCCGAGGTGGTGAGGCTCACTGCCTGCGTGACGTGCTCGTGCGAATGGCCCTCGCCCACGCCCATTAAATAGATCGGCTTGCGCTTGAAGTCCCGGGCACGCTCCGCCGAGGTCATGATAAAGGCCGCGCCACCGTCGCTAACCAGCGAGCAATCAAGCAAATGAAGCGGGTCGGCGATCATCCGCGAATTCAGCACGTCGGTGACCGTAATCGGCTTGCGCATTTGCGCCGCCGGATTCAGTGACGCGTGCTTCCGGCATGCAACCGCAACTGCCGCGCGCTGCTCGGCGGTTGTGCCGTAGGCATGTTCATGTGCCCGCGCCAGCAAGGCATAAAAGGCGGGAATCGGCGGGCCGTAAGGACGCTCAAATTGCGGATGACCGGCGGTCGACATCAGCTCGATCGCCTTGTCACGCGACAGGCCCGAGACCTGGCTATCGGCCATGCTGATAAGCACGGTATTGCACATCCCGGTGACAATCGCCGACGCCGCGTGATGCATGATGGCCAGCGTGGTGCCGCCGCCGGCCGGCGCGCCCATGCAGTAGCGCGGAAAGATGTGCATGTACTCGGCGATCATTTCCGCATGGTAGAGATACGGTTCCGCCCACGAAGCGCAGGTGATCAGGCCGTCGACGTCGTCCTTGCTGATACCGGCGTCCTCGAGCGCCAGGCGCGCCGCTCGCACGCAAAGCTGGGTTGCGCTGTATTGCGGCACGACACCGACTTCGGTATCTGCCACGCCGACGATCGCGACCTGGTTGCGTAAAGACACTGCCCGTTCTGCTCCTTATCGCCGCAGTCCCGCCGCTTAAAGCTCTAGTTGGTGAAGCCGAAGACCCGCGCCACGTTATCGTGAACCAGTTTGCGCGTATCACCCTCGGGTATGCCCGCAAAATTGAGCGCTACCTGGCGCCGCGAGAATGGCCAAACACCCTCGGTATGCGGGTAGTCGGAGCCCCACATCAGGTTGTCCACCCCCGTCATTTCACGGGTCAACACGCCGGCGCGATCGTTCTCGAAGGTCGCGAAAAACTGGCGATGGAAATAAAAGCTAGGCGTTTCGGGCAGTTTCGGCTGCATCCAGCCACGATGGTCGTTCCACCAATGGTCCATGAACTGGAGCACCGACGCGATCCATCCGGTACCGCCCTCGACCAGCGACCACTTTAGCTTCGGGAAGCGCTCGGGCGCGCCGCCCCAAATCAGCCGCATCAGCGTGTCGTACATCCCGAACTTGACCACCCCGACGTTAATTCCGCCGGCCCCCGGACCATGCGCGATACCGTAAGGCTCGCGGCCCGACAGGTGAATGCTGGCGACGACGTTGAGGTCCTGGAGCGCCGCCCACAACAAGTCCCATTCCGGCAGATTGTACGGACGGTCATCGACCCAGGCCGGCAGCATCACTGTGGCAAGGCCAAGCTTGGCCGCACGTTCCGCCTCGCGTACCGCGGCGTCGATAGAACCGCGGTTGGGCAGCATCGCCGCCCCCTTCAGACGCCCCGGATGCGCCGCGCAATATTCGGCCAGCCAATCGTTATAGGCGCGGCAACAGGCCGCGATATACTCGCCGTCCGGTGCGCGGACGATGTGCAGGCCGACGCCCGGATAGATCACCTCGCCGGAAACACCATCGAGATCCTGATCCTTGAGACGCTCGTTCGGATCCCATGCGCCGGGCCGATTCTGCTCGTAGCGATAGCCCTTTGGAATGGGAATCTCGATTCCCTGGGCCTTCAGGTCGGCCATCGGACCCTCGAAGGCGAGCGGTCGCGGCCGCATCCCCTCGATCACGATATAATCGCCGCTCTCGTCCAGGGCGCGAATTCGCGGCGCCTTGTCGCGCCACTTGGAATCCAACCGCTTCTCCCATAGGTCGCGCGGTTCCATCACATGGGAGTCAGCGGAGAGCAACGATTGTTTATAGAGTTCCTCGGGCACGGGTTTTCCCTCCAGAATTAGACGATCAGTTCCCGATTCCGCGGCCGATCGGAAGGCCGAACCGGCTTCGTCTTTCCCAGTATCAAAGCCGCGAACGCCGGCCGCACAATGGCCGCTTCAGAAGATAATCAAGGGCTTGATAATGCCGTCAAGCTTCTTATCCATTACCTCGAATGCGCGGGGCATCTCGGAAAATGGGAATCGATGGGTGGTCATCAGGGTCGGGTCGACCCGGCGATGCTCGATCAGGCGAAGCAAGCGCTCGAGGCGAAGGCGTCCACCTGGGCATAGACCGGTTCGAATGGACTTCTCGGCCATTCCAACACCCCAATCGAGCCGCGGAATATGCACGAATTCGCCTTCGCCGTGATAACCAGCATTTGAGATGGTTCCGCCCGGCTTGGTTACCTTAATGGCGTTCTGAAACGTGATATCGCTTCCAAGCGCTTCTATCGCCGAGTCCACCCCGTCGCCGTTGGTGAGGCGCATCACCGCCGCAACCGCATCCTCGCGGGCGAAGTCGAGGCCAACATCGGCCCCATAACTCTTTGCTAGTTCCAGACGCTTAGGTATGTTATCGACAGCTATGATCAGGCCCGCTCCTCGCAACTTGGCCCCTAGCACTGACATCAGGCCAATCGGGCCAAGGGCGAATACCGCGACCGTGCCGCCGAGTGGAATGTCCGCATTTTCCGCGGCCATCAGGCCAGTCGATAGCATGTCCGAGCAATAGACTGCCGCCTCATCGGGGACGCTGGCTGGAATGTGCGCGAGATTGGCATCGGCCTCGTTGACGTGAAAATACTCGGCAAACACCCCATCCTTGATATTGGCGAATTTCCATCCGCCGAGCGCCTGCCCGGACTGCGACGAATGCCCGGCTTGCGACGCCGGATCCCCCCAATCCGGAGTAATTGCCCCGACCACCACGCGGTCGCCGGGCTTGAATCGCCGGACCTCTCCGCCCACCTCGTGCACGACCCCGACCGCCTCATGGCCGAGCGTCAGGTTTTCGCGCGGCCCGATCGCGCCTTTTACGGTATGCGAGTCCGAGGTGCAGATTAGCCCCATTGTCGTCTTGATGATCGCGTCCGAGGGACCGGCGCGCGGGACCGGTTTTTCGGCAAAACCTACTTGCCCGATCGACTTCATCACAAAAGTTCTCATAGCCGCTCTTCCCCGCCTCGCCGACAGTTCAGCTCTTTGGGCCGGATGTACGCGAATCCAAAGCGCATTTGTCCATAATGACAGCGGATCGCGTGGAAATACTGGCGAATGATCGGATTAAAGTACAGTCGTCGCGACCCTCCCACCCGTCTACGCCGCCTCATTTGCAGGATCCCTTGCCAATAATGGAAAAAGCGCATTTGAGAAGGAGAATAATTTCTACTTTGCTGACGATTGGACAATAAGTTGCGTTACTGAATAAATGTGCATCGGGAGACCGCTAGAAGCAAAAGATTGCCCCTTCTCGCCTTCCCTACCTATCATGGGCATCGCTCGATGAGACCATGCGCCGCGGCGGGAGCGGACGTCGTCAGGGAAATCAAGAGTGATCAGAATGAAGTGTTCGCCTAATTTTCGAGCCGATCGCCCCTCTCGGACTGCCAGTCGCGTAAGCATGATCGCCATTCGTGCCCTGTCGGCCGCGGTAGTTTTCGCCGCGATTACGACGTTGTGGCCGGCTTCGGCCCGCGCTGCCACAGACCTCTGCGCTGGAACGCTGACTCCCCTTTCAGCCACGGCCTGTAAGCCCGACGCGCAAGGGAACCTGACCATCGGCAAGGCCGGATGCGCGACGGTCTACGTCGACAAGGCGTTTATCGCCGACAATGCATTCGGAACAATCACAATCAAAGTGGGCGGAGCCTTATGCGTGCGCGACAGCGACGTCACGGCGATGCCGGCGTCCGAGCTTGCCTTTCAAGCGGGCGCGATTGAAGTACTGGGGACCTTCGCGATCGGCAGCTCGACTACACCGATCGGCACCACCAAGCCCGCCGATCACGTGACTATGACGTTTCTCGGCCGGCCGGCCAGAACGCAACTCATTCGCGACCGCCGGCTGCGCTTACATCCGCTGTCTTTGTCGAGGGCGCAGAAGATGGCTGAAGGTCCCTGCCCTGACTCGCAGTTCAGCAAGGGAATCGAGGTATGCAAGGGCGGCACGCTGCAGTTATTTGGCGCCAAGGGGGTGCCCGGGACGAACCGTGTGAGTTGGACCTATCTGTCCAAGCCGGCTGGCGATCCGGCCAAATTCGGAGCCCAAGACCAAAACATGGCACCCACCGGTATCCAGGCGCCGGTGACCGAGCCGAATGCTCAAACTATCACCGTTGCCGACGATACCAGTTCAGACTGGCAGATCGGCGACTGGATCGCGGTGGCGACCACCAGTTTCAGCCCGATCGAGACCGAGTTCGTCAAAATCTCGAATATCAGCGGCAAGACCATCACGTTGGAACAGCCGCTCAAGTATTACCATTTCGGCAGTATCGCACCCGACAACACCAAATCGGATCCAAGCTGCAAAGACGCTTCGGATTCCAAGGGCGTGGCTCTATTGCCGGCTTCGTTCTGCGAAGGCGCCAGCCAGAACTACGGTGTCGACGAGCGCGCGGAAGTGGGTCTGATCAGCCGCAACGTCACCCTCACTTCCGACGCGGATACGAAGTCAGATCGGATGCACTGGGGCGGCGAGATCAAGCTGCGCGAAGGTTACGCCGAGGCGTCCATTCAGGGTGTCGAGCTGGCGAAGTTCGGCAAGGACCAGCTCGGCAGCTATCCGATCCATTTTCACATGGATGGTGCGATAACCCAGCCCACGCTGGTGAACGCCAATAGCATCCATCACAGCTACAACAAGTGCATTACAGTGCACATGACCAGCAATGTGACAATCCAGAATAACGTTTGCGCGCGAATCGTCGGACACATTTTCTACGAGGAACTCGGCTCGGAGACGAACGTCAGCTTCCTGAACAACCTCGGTTTGGGCGCGATGAGCAATAATTTTGATATCGCCGCCACGGACAACACGCCCGCACATTCGCGCCCCAACCTGATCGCCGGATGGTGGTGGATCGGCGACAACATGACCAATGGCAGTAGCGCAACTGATTCGATCAGCTACGACGGCTTCAATATTCCCAACACGGACGACTCGGCGAACCCCGTTCACGGCTCATGCCAGGTGAAAGACCCCAATGGGCGCGGCGGTCTGACGAATCCGAATCGTAATCCCAACACACCGCCTTCGCCGGCACCGCCGTGCAAATCGAACGAGCTCTATACCGAGCCAGCCAGCGGCTTCTGGATAGCCAATCCCGGCACTATCCTGCAGGGCAATTCGATCGGCGGATGTCAGGGCGTGGGGCGCGGTTACTGGTACGTTACGCCGGAAAATCGTGGCCTCGAATTCACCCAGGTGTCGTTCCTCAACAACCGCGTCCACTCCTGCTACGACGGTCTTTACGACGAAAACGAATTCACCGTCCAATCCGCGCAAACCCTCAATCCGCGGCAAGGCAACGTCAGCGGTGGGCAGCCGCTAATCGCCACCTTTGACGGCCTGACCGCCACCCGCATCCGTGACCGCGGCGTCTGGTTGCGCTCGGCCTGGTTTCTCCTGAAGAACAGCCGGTTCGCGACGGATCGCGATGCCGTGACGCTGCTGACCTCGGGCGGCATCGACGGTAACGGTCCGGGTGTTTGGGAAATGCTCGAGAGTTCGGTGGTGGTCGGACTAAGCACCAACAATGTCGACCGTTTCGGACCCTGTCCTTACGACACGGCAGGCGCTCCGGCCGGAACCCAGCCGGGCGGTTTTACGGGGTGGGACGGCTTCAACTTCGGATGCGTCGATCGCACGCCCGGAGCCAAGGACGAAATGGGCAAGGGCTATCCGGATTATCGCTGGAATTCCGCGGGTTACATGATCTACGACGGCCCGGTGCGCATCTCCAATGACCGCTTTGTGGCGTTCCATGTTAAGCCGGCCTTCGACGCAGCGGATCAGAAATTTCTGACCGCGTTCAACAAAAGCCATCCGTTCCCGAACACCAGCGACCCGTATCTATATGAGGGTGACGCGGTTTTTGGCTGGTTCCAGTCCAATCAGAGCGCCTATCCCAACGCCACCGTCAGCGATTTGCTGCACTTCGACGACGTCGACTTGCGCCACCAGATTTACACTCAGGCGGTGAATCTGGGCACCTTCAACGACAGCGACAAAAACACCGCGATAATTGATCGCGACGGCTCGCTGTCAGGTTTCAAAGTGGTAGGACCCGACGGGTCAAACCTGACCAGCGATACGCATCCAATCTCGCTCAACAACCTCGAGATCAATGCTGCCCGCCTGCCGTCAACCCTTATGCCTCCCAGCGTGCCCGATGAAAGCTCGGTCGACGAATGCCAGGCCGAAGGGCTTCAGGATGCAAAGTTCGAAAAGCGCCCGACCTCGCTGATGTCGCCGGCCGATATCGGCACGCTCGAGTTCGGGGCACTCTACCCGATCGAGGTCGATTCGGCGGACAACGTGATCGACCGGCATGACCAATTGCTGACCTTCGTCAAGGATTCGACCGATTACAATCAGCACACCACGATGACACTGCATGGACGCGATGGGCGCGGCATCTGGGAGCCGCGCGTTGCTAACGGCTACGGCTATACGGTCACCGCCGCGGCGGCCAAGCTCAATGTCGGGACTCGGGGCGCCCCCGCCGGCATTCCCAAGGTCATTGACGTCGGCGTAGCCGACATCGTCAACGCCGATTT
>DATEGX010000324.1:0-5053 GCA_035279875.1 Binataceae bacterium (SeqCode) | reverse complement strand
GGCCGCGGATCGAATTTGCCGCAAAAATAAACGCCGCCGCGTGGATATCTCCACGCGGCGGCGTCGTCAGAAATAGCGGCCGGCGCTCAGCTGGTCGGCGCGTTGGTGCCGCGCACGCTATCCACCGAACCTTGCATCGAGGCACCGTCAATCGTCGAGGCCGAGCCGGACGGCGTCGAAACACCGGTGACGATGCAATGATATTGGCCGGCATCGAGTTGGCCCTCGAGCGCCACATGCTCGAGCGTCCGGCTGCACTCGAAACTGGTGGTTGAGGCAATGCAGTTGCTGCCCGAACCGCTGGCCGGCGTGTAGTTCAGGCTGATGCTGAAATCGCCGCTGCCTGAGCCGAAACCGCCAGTGGGCGCGGTAATCGTGCCATTCGAGGTGCCGTTACAGACCGTTTCGGAAGCAGCGCTGGAGGGCAGCGCCGGGTTGACCGCGGTAAAGGTCTCGGCGCCGCTGAAGCTGCCAGCCGAATCGGCAATCAGTTGGCCGATTCCGTTGAGATCGAGATGCGTGTCACTGTTTACCAGTTCGAATCCCGCAAATCGCAGGTTCAGATTGCCTGAGGGCGGTTTCGGCCCTTGTTTGGCCATCGCCGTTCCAGTGACTCCGCCCGCCGCCGCGATCAGGAGCGCCGCGCCCGCCGCGATTCCGATGCGTGTTTTTCCGTTCATACCCCTTTCCTCCTCCGGTTAAGTAATGATGACGTTTCCCGTCTCAATCCCACTGTTGATAGTCAGTCGGCCCTCGTAGTTTCGGACAGCACGCGAATGCGCTACCTGGCCGAATCGCTTAATGATTGCGCTCGAAGTGGTCTTCGCGACGCATGAAGCGATACGGATGTGAGCGCCATTCGCTGCGTGCGATCGGGTGAGATGCGAGAAACTCGTGCAGCCCCGGATGGTTGTCGACGTAGTGACGATCGTCGACCAGCCACGGCCGCTTATTGAGCTGCTCACCCACCTCGGGATGCTGATCGAAATAGTGATCGGTGGCGCCCAGCGGATGGCCCTCGTGGCCTTCTTCCCACCGGTTGTAGCGATGCTCATCAGTCATGAAGCGGTAGGGATGATCCTTCAGTTCGGTGCGGACCCACTGATGATTGCCGAGGTACTCGCGCAGTCCCGGATGGTTCCCCATATATCCGGCGTTATCGACCAGTGACGGGTTGGCGGCGAGTTGCCGCGCGACTTCCGGATGCTCGTCGAGGTAGCCATTGTCGAAACGCGCGACCTGTCCCGGACCGGGGTTGTTCCATGGAACGTAGCCAGAATTGCTCTGGGCCATTGCGGTGCCGCCCAGGGCGCCGGCCAGGACCAACGCAGCGATCGAACTCTTCACCTTCATTTTCATTTTGCCGTTCATTGCCGAATCCTCCTTTTGAGGTTTGCGATGAGGTTCCTGAGCGGTTCGCTCGTGGCTTCCTTCGCCCGCCGCCTCATCGCTGCTTTCATGGGCTTCGACGCTTCCGCCCGGAACTTCGTTTACCGGGAATGTCGAATTTTTTTGGACCTCAGGAATTTTCGAGGGCAGCGCGGAAAATGCGGCCCAACTGGTAAACGAACTGACGCGCGGTTCGTCTAACACGTTGGAGAGCTATATGATGCGTCGGTTGGTGAGTCGGGGACGTTGCCGGAGAGGGGGCCTGAGGCATTTCCAGCGAGGCGCGGCTCCGGCCTCGTCTATTGGAAGCGGACCGCGATCGTGGAGTTTTCAGATGAGGAGTTGTGCAGACGAGTCGCGCAGCGGGAAGCTGACGCTTTCGAGTTGCTGCTCAAGCGCTACCAGGCTCGGGCCTTTCGTCTCGCCTACTCGATGCTCGGGAACGAAGCGGACGCGCGCGACCTGTCTCAGGACGCTTTCATCCGGGTCTACGAGACCGCCCATCAGTTCGACGGCCGTTCGCGCTTTGCCACCTGGTTCCATCGGGTGCTGGTCAACTTGTGCATCGACCATCAACGCCGCGGCAAATGGTGGCAGAAGGTCACCACGCTCTGGCAAAGCGACGATGAGAGCGAGGCGCGCCAGCCGCCCGAGCCCGAATCGCCTGACCCCGGACCGGAAGCCGAAGCGATTCGCACCCAGGACGTATCACGGCTTGAAACGGCACTCGCGCGGCTCTCGCCCAAGCAACGCGCCGCGGTGCTCTTGCAGGCGCACGAAGGACTTTCGAGCCGTGAAATCGCCGATGTGCTCAAATGTTCGGACAACACTGCCCGCGTTCATCTGCACCGCGGGCTGGCGGAATTGCGCAAGCTGATGAAGGAAAACTGATACCAAGAAGAATGCGCGCTAATCATCCAGAAACGCTTCTGACGCCCTACCTGCGCGACGAACTGGCCGGCGCGGAACGGGATCGCGTCGAACGCCATTTGAGCGAATGCGCGCGATGCCGCGCCAGCGCCGACTCTTACTCTTCGCTGCTTGCTGCGGTAGCCCGGAGCGGTGAAAACCTTCGCGAGCCCGATTGGGGCGTCTATGACGCCCAGTTGCGCCGTAAATTGACGGTACGCGGCGTTCCGCAACAGCCTCGCTGGTCGCGGGAATTGGTGTTTGGCGCATTTGCGGCCGCAGCAGTTGCCGCGGTTATCGCGATTGTGGTGCTGCTGCCGCAACGCGCGAATCGATTGGCTACCCCGGGCGTCGATCAGCTCGCTATGGAGAGCGAGATCGGTAGCGCCGACCTCGGCCTGATGCGTGATTACCCCGTGATTCAGCATCTCGACCTGCTCGAGAATTACGAAGTTATCGAGAATCTGGACCAGGTCGACCCCGCTCACGGCCATGCAACGCCGTCCTAAGCTGGCTACGATAGGATTAGCGGCGATAACCTTACTCGCGGTCCAAGTGCCGCGAGCCCAGGCTCAGCAACAGCAGCCCAATCTGCACATGTTGCTCAACCTTGACTTATTTGCTCAGCCCAACGACACCGAAAACTCGAATAGCGAGGGCGATGCCGGCTCATCGGGCGATTCGATGCTTGAGCAGATTCGTACATTGCAGGCGCTCGGTTATTTGAAGGCCGGCGGAGGCAGCGGAGGGATGGCACAACCGCCGCCGCTCAATCCACCGCCCGCAGACGACAGCCAGGGAGATCAGCCGCCGTGGCCAGTCGAATAAGGCTGATAGCCGTCTTCGCGCTCGCTTTAGTCGCGATAATAGCGGTCAATGCGCCGTTAAGGGCGCAATCTCCAGCCGGGATTCCGCTTACGCCCGCCGAACAGGCATTGGCCGCACGCTATCCGAATCAATGGGCCGCGCTGACTCCGGAGCAGCGCCAGCGGGTGCTCGACAATTACCGCGTCTGGCAGCGGATGACCCTCGGCGAGCGCGAGCACGCACGGCAGAATTTCAAACAATTTCGCGCACTTCCACCCGATGAGCGGGCGCAGGCGCTGGAGGGCCTACGTGAATGGCGGCGGATGCCCGAGCAGCAACGCCAGCAATTGCGCGAAGCATACGGGCGTTTTCGGGCGCTTCCGCCCGAGCGGCGCGAGCAGATTTTTCAGCGATATCGCCGGTTTCAGCAACTTCCGCCCGAGCAGCGCGCCCGTCTGATGAACAACTATCATCGCTGGCAGCAGATGACGCCGCAGGAGCGGCACGAGGCGCGGAGGCGCTGGAAGCAAATGCATCCGCGGGCGCATTTCTAGATGCGCGGATTCAGGAAGAACTGGCGCGACCGACGATGGCGTAGTGCTGCCCTTTTTCGCCCGATCACGCGCAAAAAACCCAAGAATCGGGTCGTTTAGCCCGAAAACTGCTGCCAAAATCGCGAATTCTGGACTACCCGGCCCAAACCTGTCAGCATCGACACCGGTAGTCACCATCTGAGCGGCTGCGTCGGGCCGAATCTTGCCGGACCATTCTAATGAGCCTGTGCGCAGAATTGCGCGAAACGGCGTCAAGAATCGTTGATCCCGTCACTACGAAACGGGGGCGCGGCAGATACGTAACGATAGATGAGGCCGCTATCGCGCCGGCCAAACTTCGTTTGATTCGCCGTCTGTACTGGATTCGCCGACGTGAGCAATAAGCGTCTCGCTTCAATTTTAGTGATCGCTGCGGTTGTCGGGGGCATCGCTTTGCTGACTCTGCGGTCAGGGCGAGCCGGCGGCGCTGTTCCGTCGGCGAGGCGGAAGCCAGCCATCCCGGTTACAGCAGTTCAGGCGAGAATCGGCGATCTGAATCACTATTTGAACGCTATTGGAACCGTAACGCCGCGAGCGACGGTTACGGTGCAAAGTCGCGTCGCCGGCCAGATCATGGGGGTCTATTTTCGCGAAGGGCAAATCGTCACGCAGGGACAATTGCTGGTGCAAATCGACCCGCGGCCCTATCAGGTGCAACTTGAGCAAGCCTTAGGCACCCAGGCGCACGATACCGCCACATTGAGGAATGATAGCCTGATTCTCGAGCGCGACCGGGTACTTTTGCAGCAGAACGTAATCGCCCGGCAGACCATGGATACGCAGCAAGCGACCGTCTCGCAGGATCGTGGCACCCTTATTACCGATCGGGCGAACGTGGATAATGCGAAGCTGCAATTGACCTATAGTCGCATCACGGCGCCAATCGGCGGCAGAATCGGTCTTCGCCAGGTGGATCCGGGCAATATGATTCAGGCCAATTCCACGCAGGCAATTGCGGTTATTACGCAATTGCAGCCGATTACGGTGGTCTTCAGCATCGCCGAAGACAATCTCGAACTGATACTGGCGGATCTCAAAAGAGGAGACCTGTCGGCCGAGGCCTACGACCGGGAATTCAAGACCAAGCTTGCCGACGGGTCGCTGGGCTCGCTCGACAGTCAGATCGATACGACTACCGGCACTATCAAGCTCAAGGCCGAATTCCCGAACACCGATCAAACGCTGTTTCCCAATCAATTCGTGAACGTCCGGCTGCTCGCCGAAACCTTGCACGACCAGGTGCTCGTCCCGGAAGTCGCCGTGCAACGCAGTACCCTCGGCAGTTTCGTGTATGTAGTTAAGCCCGACAAAACTGTCGAAGTGCGCAAAATCAAGCTCGGACTGAGTCAAGGGGG
>DATEGX010000323.1:0-2569 GCA_035279875.1 Binataceae bacterium (SeqCode) | reverse complement strand
CGGATTCCTTTCCTATGTAGCCCGCGACCCCGCCGCGCGCTCCATCATTTACTGGAATCTGGGCACTCTTTCCGGCGCCGACTGGAACTCGGTTCTCGTCGTCGGCGTGGCCACGATCGGGGGACTTGTTCCCGCGATAATTTATGCAAAGCCGCTGAATGCGCTGATGATCGGGGAGGACGAGGCAACCGCGCTTGGCGTCAACGTCCGGCGGCTGAAGTGGACGGTGCTCACGATCAACGTGCTCATGGTGGCGATCGCGACGGCGTTCACCGGCGTGATCAGCTTCGTCGGACTGATTGTCCCGCACATTCTGCGAATCGTTCGCGGCCCCGACAACCGATTCCTCATCGCCGGCAGCGCGTTATTCGGCGGCATCCTTCTGAGCGTCGCCGACCTGATTGCTCGCGTATTGCTCCGCCCCGCGGAGTTGCCGATCGGAATCGTCACGGCGGTCGTCGGTGTTCCCGTCTTTCTTTCGCTGCTTCGCAGCCGGGATTATCTGTCCTAAGGCGATGCTGACCGCCAGCAATCTTGTGTTTCGAGCCGGGCGACGGGTGCTGATCGACCACCTCTCCGCGAGTTTCGAGCCTTCCCGATTGCACCTCATCATCGGTCCAAACGGCGCGGGCAAATCGACGCTTGTGCGGTTGCTGGCGCGGCTCTTACGGCCCGGCGAAGGGCAGGTGCAATATGACGGCCATGACGTGACCGAGCGGAAGGAGCGTGAGCTTGCGCGCTGCCGGGCTATGCTTTCGCAGGCCGTCGAGGTCGCGTTCTCGCTTCCGGTGCGCGAACTTGTCCTGATGGGACGTTATCCGCATTTCAACGCGCGTCCGGGCGCCGCCGACCTTCAGGTTTGCGAGGAGGTGATGCGCTTCTTCGACGTGACCGGCATGGCCGAGCGCAGCTACGGCACACTTAGCGGGGGCGAGAAGCAGCGCGTGCAGTTTGCTCGCGTACTGGCGCAGATCTGGCGGCCTTTGGGCGGTGAAACCCGCATTTTGTTCCTCGACGAACCACTGACCTTCCTCGATATTCGTCACCAGATCGATTTCATGGAGAAGGTACGGATCTTTGCCGCGCAAAAGGATGTGATCGTCGTAGGTGTCCTGCACGATCTGAACCTGGCTGCGCAGTTCGCCGATCGCCTGCTGCTGCTTCACAATGGCCGCATCCTCGCCGATGGTCCGACCAAGGAAGTGCTCGTCGAAGAACATCTGCGCGCAGCATTCGCCATCTGTCCCGTGCTGCTGACTAATCCAATCACGGGCAAGGCGCACCTCGTCTTCGAAAATGCGGGGCCTATTGGCTAGACTGTGCGGAAGGTTATCAAGAACGACTCTACGCAGAATCCCGATGAAGACGGTTGATCGGCATCGGGGCGGCGGTCATCCGGCCACACCACCGTGCATACGGGTCCGTACACGGCCGATTCGGGAAATTGCGCCGTTGCTCGTCGAGCAACGAAGGCAGCCCGAGCGATTTGAAGTACGCGTTGGAAAGCCCTATTGCGAGGCGCCCACCATCCTCACGTACTTACGCCCGATTTTACCTTCCGCGATTTCTGAAGCACTGATTTCAGTGCATTCTTAAACCTGCTGCAACAACATGTCAATCGCGTTACTCTGTCAAAAGTGAGGTTTTCGAAGTTCGCCTTCCTCGAACCGGTTTCGATCTTTGCCGGGATCATGCTCTCTATCTGGAAACTGCGCTTTGTCCACCCTTGGTCGTGGGCGCCGCTTCTGGCCCTCGTTATCGTGTCCCATGTAGTACGGCGGCAGAAAGCGCCCGCGCTCGGGTTTCGGGCCGCGCATCTCTGGGATTGCATCAGGACCTTCGGCCCGATTCTGACCGGCCTGGTCGCCTTCCTCTACGGCGCGGGCGTGTATTTCGGGACCATCCGTCCGCTCGGATGGGAGCGCGCCTCGATTGGACTGGCGCTATACCTGCCCTGGGGCTTGTTCCAGCAATATCTTTTGAACGCCTATTTTCTGAAGCGCTTCGAGACTGTTCTTTCCCCTCGCGCGGCTTGCCTCACCACCGCCGCACTTTTTTCGGCGGTGCATTCTCCGAACTGGTTTCTGATGCTCGTGACGCCGGTCGCCGCCTGGGGCGCGATTCAGGTGTACCGCAAATATTCAAATCTCTATTTTCTCGGTCTGGCGCACGCGACCATCGGATTCCTGCTGTTCGTGGCGGTCCCGGATTCGGTCAGCCACCATCTGAACATCGGCCCGGGTTCGCTGAGCCACTGAAACAACGACGGCGCTGGAACGACGCCCCGCCGGTCGCGGCTGGGTTTCGGCAAACCCGTGGTCTTTCTAATTTTCGGGACAGGTGAGCCGGCTGCGCATGTCCAGCCGTCCGGCGCGCCGCGCGCCTTCGCATAAATCCCGCGCGACCATCTCACAGCTCGGATTGAGCGCGGGCCCGCGCGGACCGGCAATCACGGCGCAGCCCTTGGCATCGACGCCGCTCTGATAGAATCGCACCAGTTCCGACCGCAGCGCCTGCGAGTTCGTCGCGAACATCCCCTCGGCGAGCGTGATGGCAGCCTCTTCGGCGC
>DATEGX010000322.1:0-4990 GCA_035279875.1 Binataceae bacterium (SeqCode) | reverse complement strand
AAGCAATGGTGATCGCTACACCGGTCGGCACCCACTACCGGCTGGCCAAGATGGCGCTGGAATCCGGCAAGTCAGTGCTGGTCGAGAAACCACTCGCAATGTCACTCAAGGAAGCGAGCGACTTGGTCAAGCTGGCGCGTACCACCGGGCGGGTGCTGATGGTCGGGCACACTTTCTTGTACAGCGCGCCCGTGCTTAAGGTGCGTGAGATTGTCGATGCAGGCGAGTTGGGCGACATCCTCTATATCAGTTCCGTACGGGCCAACCTCGGCCTCTTCCAACGCGACGTCAACGTTACCTGGGACCTCGCCACTCACGATATCTCGATTATTCTCGGCATCCTCGGACGGCTGCCGGTCTCGGTAAGTTGCCAGGGCCAGAGCCATTACAACAGCAAGATCGAGGATGTTGCGCTGCTGACGCTCCATTTTGCGCGCAACGTGATCGCGTTCGTGCATGTGAGTTGGCTCGATCCTAACAAGATTCGGCGAACCACGGTGGTGGGATCGCGCAAAATGCTGGTTTATGACGATACCGCTCCGCAGGAAAAGATCCGGATCTACGACCGTGGCGTGAACTTGCAGCGTTACTACGACACCTACGGGGAATTCCATTTCTCGTATCGCTACGGCGACATCCTCATACCTCGCATCGAAGAGTCCGAGCCGCTGCGCGAAGAGTGCGCGCATTTCGTCGACTGCGTGCGGCGCGGTCTCACGCCCCGCACCGACGGCTTCAACGGGCTCCAGGTCGTAACCGTGCTCGAAGCCGCCAACATGTCATTGCGCGACGGCCGTGCGGTGCCCGTTGCGGAAGTTTCGGCGTGAACAGCGATGGATGACTCAACTATCTCGAAGCACGCCTGCGTGGCCGCTGACGTGCGGCTGGGACCGGACGTCCGGATAAGTCCGTTCGTCAACTTGTATGGCTGTGAAATCGGCGGCGAAACACGCGTCGGCGCTTTCGTCGAGGTTCAGCGTGACGCTCGAATCGGCGCGCGCTGCAAAATCTCGAGTCACAGTTTCATTTGTTCAGGTGTGACTATCGAAGATGAAGTTTTCATAGGGCACGGCGTGATTTTCATCAACGATCGCCGTCCCCGAGCAACCAACTCCAACGGGACTCCGCAGAGCGAGGACGACTGGCGTTTGGAACGCACCGTCGTGCGGCGCTGCGCCTCGATCGGCAGTGGCGCAATCATCATGTGCGGGGTGGAAATCGGCGAGGGCGCGATGGTGGGCGCCGGCGCGTTGGTCACACGCGACGTGCCGGCCCACTCACTCGCAGTAGGCCAACCCGCGCGCGCGCGTGGTGGCGATACCGCGATAAATGCAGGGAGTCGATCCAAATGAAGCAGGTCAGGTTCGTGGATTTGGCGGCGCAGAACGACGAAATTCGCGCTGCGGTTGAGCAAGCGTTCGCGGAAATCCACCGCGATACCTCCTACGTTGGAGGACCGCACGTGGCCGCATTCGAACAGGAATTCGCGCACTATCTCGGCGTTCGCCACGTTGTCGGTGTGAGCAGCGGCACCGACGCTTTGCGCCTTGCCCTCCTGGCGCTCGGCATCGGTCCGGGCGACGAAGTGATCATGCCGACGATGACTTTTATCGGCACGGCTGAAGCCATCGTACAGACCGGTGCGCGGCCCGCTTTTGTCGACGTCGATCCTGATACCTGCAACATAAGCGTCGCCTCGGTGCGTCGTTACCTCGAGCGGGGCCGCTTTGGCGCGCCCCACGGCCCCAAGGCGATCATGCCGGTGCACCTTTATGGATTGCCGGCTGCAATGGAGGGTCTGCTCGACGTCGCACGCGAGTACGGCCTCCAGATAGTTGAGGATGCCTGCCAGGCTCATGGCGCGACGGCTTCGATCCACGGAGTTCGAACTTACGCCGGTGCGATTGGCGCGGCGGGATGCTTCAGCTTCTATCCAGGCAAGAATCTAGGCGCCTGGGGTGAGGCCGGCGCCGTAGCCACTAACGATTCCGACATTGCGGATCGGGTCGCCAGGTTGCGAGACCATGGCCGAATCTCGCACTACGCGCATCAGGAGTGTGGCTACAATGCACGGTTGGATACGCTTCAGGCGGCCGTGCTGTGTGCGAAACTCGCGCGACTTGACCACTGGAATGCGCACCGCCGCGAAATAGCCGCCACCTACCGCGAACTTCTGGCCGATAGCGGTGTCGCGCTTCCCGCCGATCCCGACGACGTCGAATCGGCTTACCACCTGTTCGTGATCAGAAGTCCTCAACGCGACGCTCTGCGGAATGCGCTGCTGGCCAATGGTATCGAATGCGGAATTCACTATCCTGTACCGCTCCATTTGCAACCGGCATTTCGCGATTATGGCTATCGATGCGGCGATTTCCCCGGCAGCGAGCAGGCGGCTGATACGGTTCTCTCGCTCCCGATGCATCCGCATCTCACCAATCCGGAACTCGCCCGTGTGGTCGAAGCCCTGCGCGAGGGATTGAGACACGGGAACAGGTTGTTCGCCGGCGGACTTCCCGACACTGCTGCCGTGTGCTCCCCCCCCACACGTGGTCAGTGAGTATGTTTGCCGGCGAACTGCAGAAACAGAAGGCGCTCTTCATGGTGGCGGACGCGGTCGCCCTCGCGGCTGCGTCCGCTGGAGCCCTCTGGTTGCACGACCCGTCGCATTCGATGGAGGCGCGCCTCCTGGATGCGGATCCGATTCTTCTCACCTTCGGGATCGCCAGCCTTGGTTTGTTATGGATACTGGTTTTTCGTGCCGCTGACCTCTATCGAATGCGCAATGGCGGGTTGAGCGAGTCGGTAGCCCTCGTCAAAGCCTCCTCGATCGCCGTGGTGTTAACCCTGTTCGCGTTGTTTGCAGCGCACATCCACGACGTCTCGCGAGCCACCGTGATGCTCGCATATCTGCTCAGCGTACCGTTTGTGCAAATCACCCGCGGAGTCGTTCGCACTAGCCTCAAGCGTGCCTACGCGAATCCGAAAATCACCATTCCGCTGGTGATAATTGGCTTCAACCCGGTGGCTCACTATCTGCTCGATCAGTTGCTCGACGGCATTTCGCACTATGAGCCGGTCGGGTTTCTCGACGACGAGACGGCGGGGCGCCAGTACCGCGGATATCCGCTCCTCGGGGGTCCCGAACGACTTGAGGAAATCGCCGCTAGATGGCCATTTCTTGAAGCCGCAGTTGCGATACCCGACGCCTCACGCCCGCAACACGAGCAGGTGATTGGGCTGTGCGAGAGCAACCGGGTGCGCTGGTGGGTGGTGCCCTGGATGCTCAGCTCGCTCGCCACCGGCATCAAGGTTGACCTGCTCGGCACGGTTCCTCTTATCGGTCCGCGTGGATCGAATATCGAAGGACTAAACGCAGCGGTCAAACGCGGGATCGATCTCGTGCTCGCTTCGTCCTTGCTTCTGATTGCATCGCCTCTGCTGGCTCTCGCCGCGGCGCTTATCTGGATTACAGACGGGAGGCCGATTCTTTTTCGCCAAGGCCGAGTTGGGATACATGGCCGTACGTTCGAACTCTTGAAGTTGCGCACGATGCGCTGTGACGCCAGCGAAACGGCTCATCGCGACTATGTACGACGATGGATTCGCGACGGCGCCGCGTACGACGGTGCTGAGGAAGGGGATGAGGCGAATCAGAATGTGACGATCTTCAAAATCGCCAATGACAACCGCATTACCCCGGTTGGCAGAATCTTGCGTCGCTTTAGCATCGATGAGCTCCCGCAGCTTATCAATGTCCTGCGCGGAGAGATGAGCCTGATCGGGCCGCGTCCTGCGCTGCCCTACGAGGTCGACCTTTACCGCGATTGGCATCACCGGCGGCTTGATGCGGCCCCAGGTATTACTGGTCTCTGGCAAGTCAGTGGCCGCAACCGGCTTTCCTTCGACGAGATGGTGCGGTTGGACGTGCAATACCTTGAGGACTGGTCGCTCGCAGCTGACCTCAAGATCCTTCTTCGAACCTTACCGGCGCTCGTGCGAGGTAGTGGCGTATGATTGACCCCCGCGAAGTCGCGGACCCCACTATCACCGGCGCCGGTGATTCTCTTTGGCACGCGTTTGCCCGTGGCGTACGCGACAACATGGTCGCCGAGGTCGCGGTGCAAATTCTGCGTGTCGGGGGAATGATCGGCCTCGCGCGCGAGCTTGCCCCCGCGGACTTCGGCCTCCTCAAGATTCTGCTCGTGGTCAGCATGTTCGCGACACTCTTCTGTGAGTTTGGCGTTCCTGACGCGCTGATTCAGCGCAAAGTGCTGACTGTCGAGCATGAAGTCACAGCATGGTGGCTCAGCCTTGCACTGGTGTCATTGACTATCGGTGCGCTCTATTTTGTGGCGCCCCTAATCGCCAGGGCGATGGCGATGCCCGCGCTTTCCTTCGGCATTCGGCTCATCTGCGTGCCTATGTTTCTTGAAGGCACCGCGATAGTCGCGGTTGCTTGCCTCAGCCGCGAGCTCAAGTTCGGCTCGCTGGCGATCGCCGACGTGATCGCTGAAGTGGCCTTTCTCGCAACGGCCTTCGTCTTGCTATGGCGCGGTGAACCGCAATGGAGTTTGGCAGCAGGACTCGGCGCTCGGTTCGCGGTCCATGCCACCGCTATCTGGATGGCCTATCGGCGCGTCCCGTTGGGGATGCCGCGTATTTCTGCGGCTCGTGATCTCGCACGCTTCGCCACCAGTGTGCTGGGCGGCCGAATCGTCACGGTTGCCTCGGGCAATGCGGATTTCATTCTTGTCGGGCGTCTTCTCGGCGGGCGCACTCTCGGCTTCTACTCGATGGCCTGGGATCTGTTGCGTTTCGTGCCAGACCGTCTCCATCGCGTCGCCGGCCGTGTAGCTTTGCCGGCGTTTTGTAAACTTCAGGATAACAACGCCGAACTTCGCCGGGCATATCTGAACTTCATCGGTTATATCGCGCGCGTCGTTCTGCCTATTGCTGGATGTGTCGCCATTGCTGCACCGGAACTCACTAC
>DATEGX010000321.1:0-6918 GCA_035279875.1 Binataceae bacterium (SeqCode) | reverse complement strand
GGTGGCGCAGGGCGCTGAAGTTCTGGAGGGCTTCGAAACCGGCGAGGCCCTGCGCACGCGATCCTTCTGGATGATCGTGCTGGCGAATTTCTGTTTTGCGTTTACCGCCGCCGGTTCGGCGATTCATATGGTCGCCTACCTCGAAGGGATCGGCTACAAGGCCGCGATCGCTGCGTTTGCGATGAGCCTGATCTTCGGCTTTGCCGCGGCGGGGAAAGTAATCATGGGCTTTCTCGCCGACCGGCTAACCGCGCGCGTCGCTCTGGCGCTTTGCTTCGCCGCGCAGTCGGTCGGGCTCGCGCTGGTATTCGGCCTCGCGCGGCCAGGCATGATCTTCCTGTTCGTGCCGATCTACGGGATGTCGATCGCGGCGCCCCTGATGCTGCTGCCGTTGCTCGTCGCCGAATCGCTCGGGATCAAACGTTACGGCATGCTCTCGGGGTTGGCGGGACTCTCGCAGACATTTGGCGCGATGGTTGGGCCGATCGTCGCTGGACGGATCTTCGATACCACCGCCAGCTATACTGCCGCCTTTGATCTCTTCATCGCGGTCATGCTGCTCGGCGCCGTCGTTTCCTATTCGTGCTTGTCGTACGCCGCGGAGCGGTCCCGGATGCTGCCAGTGGCCGAACCCGCTTCGGCCTGAATTTTCGTCGAGCCGGATTTGCTGATGATCGCGTCCCCGCCTATGCACGAGCGGGTTAACCGCCAACGTTTGGGACTGCGCGACGCCATTGTATTATTTGTCGACGGCAGAGCGAGCCATCACGTCGTCTGCGCCGGGAGGAAACATGGCTGAGGGGCAGAGCACTCGCGCAACGGTTGCGATCATCGGAGCCGGGGAAATGGGCAGTGCGGTCGGCCGTCATCTGCGTGAAGCCGGCGCGCGCGTTATCACCGAAGTCAAGGGTCGTAGCCGGCCGAGCGTTGAACGCGTCAGGCGCGCCGGTCTCGAGGTTATTGATGACGACGATCGCCTGGTCAGCGAGGCCGACTACTTCCTTTCGATTGTTCCGCCGGGCGTTGCCTTGAGCATTGCCGAGCGTTTTCGCGAGCCCCTGATGCGAGCTAATCCGAAGCCGGTGTTCGTTGAATGCAACGCGATTTCACCGGCGACCACCCGCAAAATCCATTCACTGCTCGCGCCAACCGGATGCGGCTTCGTCGATGGGGGAATCATCGGCGGTCCGCCGCCTGCCGATTCCGCCGGAGAGCGCAGGGGGCCGCGCTTCTACGTGTCTGGTCCGGAGGCTGAGTCGTTCGCGCGGTTGGCAGCTTATGGTCTCGATATCGTGGTGCTGGAAGGCCCGGTGGGCGCTGCTTCGGGATTGAAGCTTGCTTACGCTGGGCTGACCAAGGGACTGACGGCGCTGGGCGCGGCGATGATCGGTGCGGCAGCACGCGAGGGTCTGGGCGAGGCTTTGCGCAGCGAATTGGCGCGCACCCAACCCGATATACTATCCCGTTTCGAGCGTTTCATTCCGTCGATGTTCCCCAAGGCATACCGGTGGGTCGCCGAGATGGAGGAAATTGCGGCATTTGCTGGCAGCGCAGGCGAGGGTGCCACGATCTACGAAGGCGCCGCACGCCTCTACGAGCGAATAGCCGCTGAAATGGCGCGCGGCGAATCTAGCGGGCGGCTCGCCACAATCAGCGAATTCTGCAACAAACCCGGCTGAGCCGTTCGGATCGGCGTTGGAGAGGATGGTGCAAACTCGGCGTTTGGGACGGACCGGGATGGAAGTCAGCGTGCTCGGTTTTGGCGCGTCAGAGATCGGTGAACAGGCGGTCCCGGCAAAGCGCACGGCGGAGATTCTAGGTGGAGCGCTCGACGCCGGCCTTAACCTCATCGATACGGCAGCGTGTTACGGCGACAGCGAGGAGTTGATCGGCCGTACGGTCGGTCATCGACGGCGTGACTTCTACATCCTCAGCAAATGCGGCCATGCCGCCGGTCTCAGCTTGCGCGATTGGAGCCCGGAACTGGTCGAGGCCAGCGTCGAGCGCAGCCTCAAGCGGTTGCGCACCGACTATCTCGACGTGATCCAGCTCCATTCGTGCGACGAGTCTGCTCTGCGCCAGGGCGACCTGATCGCCGCGCTCGAGCGCACTCGCGAGCAGGGCAAGGTGCGCTTTCTCGGCTATAGCGGCGACGGTGAAGGGGCGCTTTACGCGGCCCAGTGCGGAGCGTTCGACACCCTCCAAATTTCGTTGAGTATCGCCGATCAGCACGCAATTGACCTCGTGCTACCCGCGGCGCTCGCGGGCGATATCGGGGTAATCGCCAAGCGACCTATTGCCAATGCGGCCTGGTTGGGCCGCTTTTGGTCGGTCGCACCGTACGTTAGGCCCTATCGCGATCGACTGCGCAAGCTCAAGTACGACTTCCTCGAGGGTGCCGGCGCGGTCGCGACTGCCTTGCGGTTTACCTTGAGCATCCCTGGGGTGGGTTGCGCGATTGTCGGCACCAGCAAACCGGCCAGATGGCAGCAGAACGCAGTTTTGGCGGAGTACGGACCGCTGCCGTCAACGGAATACGAGGCGATTCGTGCGCGCTGGCGCGCAATTGCCCCCGCGGGTTGGGTCGGCCAGCAATAAAATGGCGAAACTGGTCGGTCGTACCGCAATCCGCCCGAAACGCGAGTCGTCGAAAACGCGAGCCGAGCGGGCTGGGCGGCTTTCCGCGGCGCTCGCGAGTCTCTACCCTGACGCGCGAATCAGCCTGGATTTTCAAACACCATGGCAGTGCCTGGCGGCGACCATCCTGTCGGCGCAATGCACCGACGAGCGGGTCAATCGCACCACGCCGGAGCTATTTCGCCGGATGCCCGATATCGTATCCACCGCGGCTGCCCCGTTGGAGGAGATCCAGCGCCTGATCGTCAAAACCGGGTTCTTCCGGCAGAAATCCAAGGCGCTGAAGGCTGCGGCGCAGGCGATTCTCGAGCGTTTCGAGGGCGAAATTCCGGCCCGCATGGAAGATCTGATTACTTTGCCGGGGGTCGGCCGCAAAACCGCCAACGTGTTGCTTGGCCATGTCTACGGCCAGCCGGGCTTGGTGGTCGATACCCACGTCCGGCGGCTTTCCTTGAGGCTCGGCCTGACTCACGCGCGAGATCCGGACAAAACCGAATTGGATTTGCAGAAATTGCGGCCGCCTGGGGACTGGACGCCCTTTTCCATGCGCCTGATATTGCATGGGCGGCGTGTATGCCACGCTCGCGGGCCCCGGTGCGATAGCTGCGGGCTGGAGCCCGATTGCTCGAAAATCGGCGTGCGCAACGCGGCGCGGGCTGAGAGCGCCTAGAAGTTTGCTCCTCGATACGAGGTTAGTGTCTTGGAGGCCGTCTGGGGACGTGCCATAATTTAGGGCTACGCCCGCCCATTCAGGGGCGTGACTACCGTGAAACTCCGGATTGATGACATAACCGCCGACGCGCGGGAGTTTCGCTTCGCCGAGCCTGAAAGTGAGATCAATCGCGCGTTAGCTAGCGGTCTCGTTCATGAATATACGGTTAAATCGCCGGTTAGAGTGTCTATTTCATGCTATAGGGCGGGTACGGACGTTTTTGTGACGGGCTCTGCCGAAGCCACCGCTGCGGCGGCGTGTTCCCGTTGTGCCGAGGACTTCGAGGGTGCGAAGCATCGCGCGTTCCGCTATGTGCTCGCGCCCAAGGTAATTGGCGAAGGAAAAGATGCGGCGCTCCGAGTTGAGGATCTTGAATTCTCGGTTTACGAAGGAGAGGAAATCGACCTCAGTCCGCTAATCCGGGAACAGGTCCTGCTGGCCCTGACCGAGAGGCCGCTTTGCCGCGAGGAGTGCCGTGGATTGTGTCCGCATTGCGGCGCCAACCTCAATGAGCAGGACTGCGGATGCACCGCCGCCGCATTCGATCCGCGTCTTGCGGTGCTGCGCAATCTCAAGGTAAGCCGCTAACGGGTTCTTCTGGCGGCCTCAATTAGATGAATCAAAGGGTAAATTAGCTATGCAAGCACCTAAGCGACGCACGTCGCGATCCAAACGCAACAAACGCCGCGCCCATGACGCTCTGAGCCCGGTCAATCCGGCGGCGTGCTCAAACTGCGGCGAGCCTGCGCTGCCCCATCATGTCTGTCGCCATTGCGGCACGTACCGCGGCCGGGAACTCGCGCAGGTGCAGGAATAGCTGGACCGCAGTCCATACCACGCACCGGTCGGACCGTTACGACGGTGCGAATTCGTCCGGTGAGTAAGCGCCGTAGATTTAGCCTCAGCCAATTTCGACCGGATACGTTTCCCACGCCCTGCTCCGGCTTATAGTGGGTGAATGGTGGAAGGGTGAGAATCGCGCTCGACGCAATGGGCGGGGACCTCGCGCCCAAGGCTGCGCTTGAAGGTGCGGTAGCGGCGGCGCGGGAACTCCGAATCGAGCTGATCCTGGTGGGCAACCGCGAGGTGATTGCGCGCGAGTTGGCCGACTACGATACGCGCGGCCTGCCTATCACGATCGAGCATGCGCCCGAAGCAGTCGCAATGGACGATTCCCCCCTCGAATCGGTGTTGGGTAAGCCCGACTCGTCGATCCACCTGGGACTCGACCTGGTCAGACTGGGGAAAGCCGATGGCTTCGTCAGCGCGGGCAATTCAGGTGCGGTGATGGCTGCCGCGATGGCGATACTCGGCAACCTGCCGCGGGTGGACCGGCCGGCGATCGCCTCGGTGGTGCCGACCACCGCCGGAGTGGCGTTGCTGATCGACGCCGGTGCCAACACCGAGGTCAAATCGCTCAATCTGGTGCAGTTCGCGGTCATGGGGAGTGTTTACTGGCGGCACGTACGAGAGGTGCCTCGCCCGCGGGTCGGCATTCTTTCAAATGGCGAGGAATCGTCGAAAGGTACGGACTTGACGCGCTCGGCCGCTTCGGCGCTGCTCCAAATGGCGGCGCACATCAACTATGTCGGCTATATCGAAGGGCGCGACATCAATCGGGCCAAGGCCGACGTGGTGGTTACCGACGGATTCACGGGCAACGTCACGTTGAAGACCATGGAGGGCTTCGCGTCGTTCCTGCTCGGCAATCTGCGCGAGGTGTTTGGCAGCGGGATGCTGCGTCGCATTGCCTACCTGCTCGTTCGCCGCAAGTTGGGCGTAATTCGCGAACGGCTCGACCCGGCCGAATACGGCGGGGCTCCGCTGCTGGGTGTCAACGGCGTCGTAATCGTGGCGCACGGTTCCTCGAACTCGCGCGCGGTGCGCAACGCGATCCGGGCCGCGGCCAACGAAGCGCTGGTTCGGCACGTCAATGCGGAAATCGTCGAGGTGTTGGCGGCGACGCCTCCGACGATCGCATCGAAACCCTCGTCGGTTAAGGGTATCCGCGGGATTTTTGAGCGAATGCGCGACCGGTTGTATCACGGCCGTGACAATCACGTGGGCTGGCGGTCTGAGCCTTTTCCCGAAAGGCGCCGGGAAAGCGCGGAACGCTCCGATCGGAGCGAAAAAACCGAAAAAGCTGAAAAACTCCCGCGCATTGAACCACCCGAGCGCGCCGACGCCACTGAACCCAGGGCAAACGTGCGCGGGGGACGAGAAGATTCGCCGATCGCGGCGGAAACCGCGTCGGGGGTACCGCTGAATCTCGCTGAACCACGCGCCGACGCTCCGGCCAACGTTCGAAAGGCACAGATTGAAAAATCCACCACCGCCAACGGCTCGACGCCTGCACCCGGAGCCGGCAACGATACAGTCGAAGCAGCCGACGAACAATCGCCGCCGGCACCTGACAAAGCGCACTGACCGAAAGTATTAGAACGATGAAAATTGCCTTTTTGTTTCCTGGGCAGGGTTCGCAGAAGGTCGGTATGGGCGCGGACCTGGCAAGAAACTTCGAGGCTGCCCGTCGCGTCTTCGAGGAGGCCGACGAAGCGCTGGGATTCGCCCTTTCGCGACTCTGCTTCGAAGGCCCCGACGAGGACCTGCGATTGACCGCGAACACTCAACCGGCCACCGTCGCGGTTTCGATTGCGGCATTGCGAGCATTCGAGGCCGAATGCGCCGCTAAAGCCGAGCTTGCCGCAGGACACAGTCTGGGTGAATACAGCGCGTTGGTTGCCGCCGGCGCGATTGGACTGGCCGACTCGCTCAGGGCCGTACGCGAACGCGGACGCCTGATGCAGGAGGCATGTCCGCCTGGTCAGGGTGCGATGGCGGCGCTGATTGGGCTCGATTGGGCCGCGGCCAAGGCGCTTTGCGAAGAAGTCACGAGCGCCACAGAGTTGGCAGTGCCAGCCAACCTGAACGCACCCGGGCAGATCGTGATTTCAGGGCACGCGCCGGCCGTGCGGCGCGCACTGGGACTGGCGAAGGCTCGCGGAGGCGGCGCTTCGGTTGAACTCAAGGTAAGCGCGCCGTTCCATTGTCCATTGATGCAGCCGGCGCGCGACGGGATGGCGCCGGTGCTGGAGCGCCTAGCCATGAAGCCGCTTCGCTTTGGCGTTATCGCCAACGTTACAGCCAAGGTGAATTCGGATCCCGCTCAAGCCAAAAGCCTGCTGCTCGAGCAGATTACCGCGCCCGTGCGTTGGGAGGAGTCGATGGGCACCCTCGCTGCTGCCGGAATCAGCCAGACGATCGAATTCGGCGCGGGTCGAGTGCTGGCCGGACTCATGCGTCGCATCAATCGCAACTTGAAGGTGCACGCGGCGGAGGACGCCGAATCCATCCGCGCGACGATCTCGGCATTGTCGTCATCGCCGGATTGACTAGACCAGCCGCGGGCCTGGTGGCGCATTGCCGGCCGCGCTCTAACGGGGAAAACTGGTGACTACGACCTTGCCTAGCCACCCTCAAGTCCCTAAGCTGCGCAGTTAGCCGGTGGCGCAGAATCACCCGGGTAGTAGTACGCCATACCGCGCGCGCCGGAGGCTCGAGTGGCGCGA
>DATEGX010000320.1:0-5417 GCA_035279875.1 Binataceae bacterium (SeqCode) | reverse complement strand
CAGCAATTGCACCACGGCAACATCGCCATAGCGGTCGATTACCACTCCCGAGAGCGCATCGCCGTCGCCGTTGACCATCCGATAACAGTTGGTGTCGGCCGCGATAATTTGGCGGCGCAGTTGCAGCGCGCCTTCGATCCGGCGGCGTACGATTCCGGCGGTTTCGGAGGTGGCGCCAGAGGCCAGCATCCGCACCGCGATCGTAGTCGATGGGTTGTAGTAACCGAAGCCGAGCCGGTCGCCGCCGATATCGAAGACCTCGACGCCATCGCCCGCGACCAGGCCGTCAGGCTCCGCGCGCGCGATCGCCTGCGAGAAGATCCAGGGATTGCCGCCCCGCACCGGTCCGTCGCGGTCTTTCCTCAGAATAATCCGTCCCGCCAGCTTCACAGCTCAATCCGCCGGCCATTCGCGCTCACCCGCGCGCACGAACTCGCCGCTGCGCCCACCCGACTTCCGCACCAGGCGGACCGCGCCGATCACCATCGCGCGATCGATCGCTTTGGCCATGTCATAGATCGTGAGCGCCGCCGCGCTGGCCGCCACCAGCGCCTCCATCTCGACCCCGGTGCGCGATTGCGTGACTGTGCGGGTCTGGATTTCCAGCTCATGGCGGTCGTGATCGGGCCGGAAATCGACTTCGACCAGTTCGAGCGGGATTTGATGGCACAACGGAATCAGTTCGTGAGTGCGTTTGGCGGCCATGATACCGGCCAGCCGCGCGGCCGCCAGCGCCTCACCCTTTTTGAGCGCGCCGCTCATGATCGCTTCGAGGGTCGCCGGTTCCATCGTGACAGCCGCGCGCGCGACAGCTTCGCGCCGGGTGATAGGCTTCGCTCCGACATCGACCATCCGGACCCGGCCACGGCGATCTAGGTGGGTCAGAACTGCGTTGGGAGCGGCTGGTTTGGCTTGCTTGCGTGCCATTGGGGCGGTTGGCTAAGAGCTTATGCCGGCGCTTGCGAAGTGTACAATGAAAGGGTTGCGCCGCTCTGAGGAACGCGGCGCTAAGTAGGCACAATAGCTATGGCAGACGAAGTGAATCGCCTCGTAATCCTGGGCTCGGGCCCGGCTGGTTTGACCGCCGCGCTCTACGCGGCCCGCGCCAACCTGTCACCGATGTTGATCGAGGGATTTACGCCCGGCGGTCAGCTTACTATCACCACCGAAGTCGAGAACTATCCCGGATTCGAGCACGGCATCCAGGGTCCGGAGATGATGGACGTGTTCCGGCGCCAGGCGGCGCGCTTCGGCACCCGCTTCGTCACCGGCGACGTAATCGCGGCGAACCTGCGCGCGCACCCGTTCGAATTAACCGTTGAGGAAAGCCTGGTGCGCTGCGAGGCGCTGATCGTGGCGACCGGCGCTTCGGCCAAGCTGCTGGGGCTGGAGTCGGAAAAGCGCCTGATGGGGTACGGCGTCAGCGCCTGCGCGACATGCGACGGCGCGTTTTTCAAAGGCAAGCAGGTGGTGGTGGTGGGCGGCGGCGATACCGCGATGGAGGAGGCAACCTTCCTGACGCGCTTCTGCAGCAAGGTCACGATCGTGCATCGCCGGAGCCAGCTACGCGCCTCGAAGATCATGCAGGATCGCGCCTTCAAGAATTCCAAGATTGCGTTTATATGGGATTCGGCGGTCGAAGAAATTCACGGTGAACCGCAAAGCGGTGTGAGTGGCGTGCGGCTCAAGAATCTCGCGACCGGCGCGACCAGCGAATTTCCGATCGATGGTGTGTTTATCGCGATCGGCCATCAGCCGAACACCCGGATCTTTGAATCTCAGCTTGAAATGGACGAACTCGGCTACCTCAAGGTCCGGGCCGGCTCGACCTACACCAATATCGATGGCGTGTTCGCGGCCGGTGACGTCGCCGACCGGGTCTATCGGCAGGCGGTTACCGCCGCCGGCACCGGATGCATGGCGGCGCTCGACGCGGAGCGCTGGCTCGAGGCGCGCCACGGTTAGAGGCCCGCGCAATTTGCAACCGACGGGAGACCGGCCGTATCGGTCGAGCGTGAATCGATGAGGAATCCCGCACGTAACGGACCAGGGCCCGCCTGACGCTGTGGGCGAGGGGGCGCCGCGCGACGATTACGATGGCAGGGCGGTCACTCCGCGATGAACTCCGGGATGCGCAACCTGCTGATCGCACTGTCCTGCATCGCGGCGCTGACGGCCGCGGGCACCGCCGGCTACATGCTCATCGAGCACATGCCGCTCGACGACGCGCTCTACATGACGGTTATCACGATCACCACCGTCGGCTTCGAAGAAGTGAAGCCGCTCGACCATGCCGGACGCCTGTTCACCATGGCGCTGATTTTTACCGGCGTCGGCACGGCTTACTATGTGCTGGCGGTAGTGACCGAGATGGTGGTCGGCGGACAACTTCGCGAGATGCTCGGCAGGAGCGCGATGGCGCGTAAAATCCACCAGTTGGAAGGCCATACGATCGTTTGCGGTTATGGCCGCTTCGGTCGGGTCGTCGCCGGGGAATTGCGCCGTTACGGAATGACGCTGGCGGTGATCGAAAACGATCCAGAAAAGGAAGCTGCCCTGGTCCGCGAAGAGGTCCTCTATGTGCTGGGCTCGGCGCTCGACGAGAGCACGCTCGATCAGGCGGCAATCGCGACCGCGAGCGACATCGTTATCGCCACGGCCTCAGATCCCGACAACGTTTTCATCGCGCTGTCGGCCCGGAGTAAGAATCCCGGCATCCGGGTTCATGCGCGAGCCGAATCCGAGCTCGGCCTCAAGCATCTGAAGCTGGCCGGCGTCGACCAGGCAATTTCCTCCTACCATTGGAGCGCGATGCGGATTGCCAACGCGATTGCCCGGCCGTCGGTGGTGGATTTCCTGAATCTATTGCTGCCGGGAGCGCATCCTGAAGAATTCAGCGTCGAAGAAGTCGAGGTATCGCCGCGCAGCACGCTGCTCGGCAGGACGATCGCCGAGATCGAACTCGAGAACGAGCGGATCCGCGTCGTTGCGATGAAGCGCAACGACGAACCGATGATACTGATTCCCGAACCGCGCACCCAGATTCGTGCCGGCGATCTGTTCGTCGCGATTGGCCCGCGCCCGAACCTGAGCCAGCTTGCCGACCGGATCGGCCGATGAGGATTGATCGGCTATCGGCGCATCAATTTGTCATGCCCGCGCGTTATCGCGTCTTTGGCGCCGTTTTGATTCGCAAGGCATAGCCTGAAAGACTCCGCTTATGCCATCGGATGAATCCGTCGCCACCCCGGCCGCATCGGGGCGAAAATCCACCGGCGAACTGAAAGCGCCCACCGGCTCGCTCAAGTCCGCTGCGCCAGCCGACGAGCGCGCACGACTATTGCCGATACGCCGTGATTTCACGGTGCGGCTCGGCGAACTGGTAATTGGGCTCGCTGCCATCCTCGGTGCAGTCGCGATTGGACTTGGGATTACGGCGTACTTCAGCGCCCATCCATACGTGGTCGCCTATCTGCTCGCCTACGCGATATTCCGTTTGGCCGATCTGCTGGTGCGCGATCGCGCTGGCCTGATCGTCGACAGTTCGCGCTTCGCCCGCCGCGTGATGTACGAGTTGCCGGTCCTGGCGCTGTTCTTTGCCGCGCCGTTCGAACGAACGTTCGTATACGGCGGCGAGGCTCCGCGATGGCTTGGCGCGCTGGGCCTGCTGATCGAGCTGGCGGGTATCTGGCTGGCGCTTGGCGCGCGTATCCAGCAAGTGTTCTTCTCGCCGCCGGTTGACGGCCAGTCGCGGCGCGCACTGGTGCGGAGCGGCCTTTACCGCTATATCCGCCATCCGATCTACGCCGGTGAACTCGTGCTTCTGCTGGGATGGCCCTTTCAGTATTGCGCGCCGGTTACGCTGGTGCTCGCGGTAGCGATCGGGCTCTTGTTCGTTAATCGACTAATTCGCCGGGAAGAGGCCGATATGATGGCTGAATTCGGCGACGCCTATGCTGCCTACCGGCGCTTGACTGACCGAATGATCCCCAATTTGTGGTAAAGCGACTGTCTTAGCTCGCGTACGTATCCATTATCCGCCGTAACAGTGCGATCGCCTCAGCTTTGGGGCGTTGAAACGAATTACGGCCGATAATCGAGCCGAAGCCGCCGCCGGCATGAATCGCCTTTACCTCGTCCAGTAGCGTCTGATCGTCCTCGCGCGCACCACCGGAAAAGATCACGATACGGCGTCCGTCGAAGCAGCTTTGTACCACGTGACGCACCCGTTCGGAGGTAGGTTCGAGCGGAATATGCGCGGTCTCGTAAGCCTTTTTTGCCTCGGGTTGCTCCAGATGCGAGCTCGGAAGCTTGACCTTGACGATATGCGCACCCAGTTGCGCGGCAATCTGCGCCGCGTAAGCGACCACGTCGAGCGCGGTCTCGCCCTCCTTGCTGATCCCTGAGCCGCGCGGATACGACCATACCACGACTGCCAACCCGCATTCCTTTGCTTCTTCGGCAATCGCGCGAAGCTGTTCGTACATCTCCTGACGGAACGCCGACCCCGGATAGATGGTGAAGCCCACCGCCGAGCATCCCAGGCGCAGCGCGTCGCCGACGCTGGCCGTCACAGCCGGCATCGGATCGTGCTCGTCCAGCAACAAGTCGTGATTATTGAGCTTGAGAATCAAAGGGATTTCGCCCGCATGCTCGGCCACCCCCGCCTCGATAAAACCCAGCGGAGCCGCATAACCGTTGCATCCCGCGTCGAGTGCCAGTTCGAAATGATAGAGCGGGTTGTAAGCAGGCGGATTGGGCGAGAAACTGCGGGCCGGACCATGCTCGAACCCCTGATCGACCGGCAGGATCACCAGTCGACCCGTGCCCGCCAGACGGCCATGGTTGAGGAAGCGTGCGAGGTTAGCGCGCACTCCGGGATTCTCGGAATCGTAGTAGCTCAGGATTTCGCGAACACGCTTGGTCATCATTGCCGTGACACTCCTTATCCGGTGCAGGTGGGTTCGCGCCTCATTGAGAGGGCATCGAGGCGGCCAAATGCGCGGCGCCAATCAAGGCGGCGTCCTGATTTAGCGATACTCTCACCGCAATCCGTTCCAACGTCGCATTCAGGCGTCCCTTATTCAGAAATGCTCGCATGAAGCCGCCTTTTTTGAGAAAAGGCAAGATTTTCGGGGCGATTCCACCACCGAGATATACCCCTCCCAAGGCCAGGAACTTGAGTGCCAAATTCGCCGCTTCGGCACCGTAAATCTGCACGAAAATCTCAAGCGCGTGAACGCATCGGCGATCCTGTCCAGTCAGCGCGGCTTCACTGATAACCGCGGCTGGGTCGTTCGAGAGCATCTGCCGGCCAAGCCATTCCGGTTCGGGTTCCGGGGCATTCTCGAGCAGAAATCGGTAGATATTGTGCAGGCCCGGCCCGGACAAGACTCGTTCGAAGCTGGCGTGGCCGA
>DATEGX010000319.1:0-7137 GCA_035279875.1 Binataceae bacterium (SeqCode) | reverse complement strand
GGGCTGAGCTTGCCTTCCTGCATCAGGATCCAGGCCGCCGCTGAAGTTATCGCCTTGGTGCACGACATGATCACGAAGCGGGTCTCGTCGGTGGCCGCTTGCTCATTGCTGCCCTGGCGCGCCCGCCCATAGGTGCGCATCGCGCCGATTTTGCCATTGCGCGCAATCGCTAGTTGGCAGGCCGGCAGCAGCCCCTCCTTGATTTCACGTTCAGCCCGGTCGAACAGGGCTTGTACCTTGTCGGGATTGAGCCCGACCTCGTCCAAACGTTCGGCGAAAAAATGAGACGCTGGCATCGCGATTTCCTCCCGCGGCACTAATCGGTTGATTGAACCGCCAGCATAGCCAAAGCCGCGGCTCCGACCCAAGTCCACCCGATGCCCGAGGGAATCGGCCTGCTAGTGTTTGGCAAATCGGTGGGTTTTGTATAAGAATCTCAGCAGTAACAAATCAGGATAAGCTGCCCAGGCGCGCGGGCGCGGGCCGAAAGTCCTTACCGCTTAGAGGAGGGAACCGAACAGTGGCCGACTTAGACATTCAAATCAAAGGCGGAACCGTGGTCGATGGCACTCGCGTGCCTCGTTTTCGCGGCGACGTCTGGATCAAGGACGGCAAGATCGCGCAGATCGGCGGCCGTGCGCCAGGCTTCGCGAAAAAAGTCATCGATGCCGACGGGCTGATTGTCGCGCCTGGTTTTGTCGACCTGCACACCCACTACGACGCGCAGATTCGCTGGGATCCCTGGTGCACCATCTCCGGATGGCACGGTGTCACCTCGCTGGTGCTGGGAAACTGCGGCTTCGGTTTCGCTCCCGTCAAACCCGACTTCCGCGAGCGCTCGATGCTCACGATGACGCGCACCGAGGCGATTCCGTACGAATCGATGAAGGCCGGAATGAAGTGGGACTGGGAATCGATTCCCGAATATCTCACTTCGCTCGATCGCGCGCCCAAGGGCGTCAACTGCATTCAGTACATGCCGACCGCCTCGCTGATGACCTACGTGATGGGTCTCGACGCCGCCAAGACCCGGGTGGCGACCGAAGCGGAACGGGCCGAGATGCGCCACCTGCTGGCCGAAGGCATGGACGCGGGCCTGTGCGGCTTTTCGATCCAGCGCCTCGGCAAAAATTCCGGACAGGCCGACTACGACGGTTCGCCGATGGTCACCGATACGATGTGCGATGAGGACATCCTCAACCTTGCGCGCGTGCTGCGCGAGCGCGACGAGGGCTTCATCGAGATTACCCAGGCGACCGGCCATATCAAGGAAGACCTCGCGTTCGTCGAGAAACTGGCCGAAACCGCGCTCCGTCCGATCCTTTTCCAGGCTATCACCGCCAGCCGCAGCAACCCGGATATCCATCGCAAGAGCCTGCAATGGGTCGAGAAGATGCGCGCGAAGAACCTGCCGGTCTTCGGCCAGGGCGGCACCGTGCGCAGCGGTTTCGCGCTGACGCTGGAACATTGGAACCTCTACGACGTCGCGACCGCCTGGCGCCAGATGCTCACCGGCACCAAGGAAGAGAAGATCGCCAAGATGAAGGACCCGGCGATTCGCGAAGCGGTCAAGAGCGAACGCTCGATGCGCGCGCTCGACAAGAACGCCCCCGGAATCGGCGGGCGCCTGCCGCGGCTGATCGTCCAGTGGGTCGAGAACAAGCCGGAACTCGAGAAGTATGTCGGCAAGTCGCTCGGTCAGATCGCCGAGGAGGAAGGCAAGCATCCGGCCGACGTGATGATCGACCTTTCGCTGGCGACCGACTTGAAGGCCGAGTTCCTGCAGCCCGAGCCCGAGTTCAACGCCGAGTATAACGCCGAGATCATCAACAACTCGATGTTCACCTTCCCGGGCGTGTCGGACGGCGGCGCGCATACCAAGTTCTTCACCGGCGGCGCGTTCACCACGGACTTCCTGCGCTGGATAGTGCGCGACGAACAGCGCGTCACGCTCGAAGAGGCGCACTACCGCCTGTCGGCACTGCCGGCGCATGCGGCCGGATTCCGCGACCGCGGAGTGCTGCGCGAGGGTACCTGGGCGGACGTCGTGGTGTACGATCTCAAGGGTCTCGGCATCGAGCCCGAATGGGTAGGCGAGGTGGTCCACGACCTGCCGGGCAACGAATGGCGGCGGGTACAGCGCGCGAAGGGTTATCGCTCGATCATCGTCAACGGGGTCGAGACCTTCAGCGAGGACCAGTGCACCGGCGCGACGCCGGGCAAGCTGCTGCGCCACGGCCACGCCTGATGCCGTAGCGATTGACGAACCGCAACGCGGGAGCGGCTTCGGCCGCTCCCGTTTCATTTTCGGCGGTAATTCCCCGAGCCTGCTTCAACAAATGTTACGCCGCGGCCTATGGCAAATCCGAATCGCCGGCTGAGACGGAAAAATATCACCGAGATTGCCCGGCAGACCTGGTCGAGGATCTGGGATGAGGCGATGCCGTCCGGATGGAAGGTCTACCTGGTGCGCAAGACCGTCATCCAGAAGGCGCACGGGCGCAAGGTTTGCGGCGTGATCCTGCGGCGCAGCAAAACAATCCTGATCGGCCGCAACACCGAGCATTACAGCTTCGAAACCCTGGTCCACGAACTGGCTCATCTGCGCACGCTGGACGAGGAGGCCGATCACGGACCATTGTGGCAGCATGAGTTCAATTCGGTCGCGCGCCCATTTTTCGGCGCGGAGATCGAGCGGGATTTATGACGACTTTGGTGAGGGATTATGCTCAATCTGAATTTCATTCTCGAGCGGCTTTCCGCAAGGCGACCGATTTTCCACTCCGAGGCTGATCTCCAATATGAACTCGCTAGGGAATTCCATCTGTTAGACGCTGAAGCTGAGATTCGATTGGAGAGGCCAGTGGGGAATATGCGCGTAGATATGATGGTTCGAGATCGTCAATCATATTGCGCGTTGGAATTAAAATATAAGACTGCACGCAGCATTGTTAACCATCGAAACGAGCAATTCGACCTTGCTGCGCAAGGCGCCCAAGATATCGGTCGATATGATTATGTGAAGGACATTTCTCCACTGGAAGGCCTCGTTGCAACAGGGGTCGTCTGGGACGGTTGGGCCATTCTGATTACTAATGATCGGTCATATTGGCTCCCAGATGGCCACGGCGCGCAGGACGAGGCTTTTAGGGTTCATGAAGGGCGGGTGCTCGAAGGTCATCTCGCGTGGCTGGCCAATGCTGCTCCGGGTGCGATTCTGGGGCACGAAGCCCCGTTGCGCCTCGTAAATACGTACCAGGTATCTTGGCGAGACTATTCTGAGATAGGCAACAATGTTTTCAGATACCTTGCAATACATGTTGCGTGAGTTTGGCCGCATCGTTTACCAGGGAGAATTCGGGGTAGGGCGACTTCTATTGAGCATCGAGTCGACGCTGCTCGGAAATTCAAAAAATACGGGTATGAAAGGGTAGTTGACCTTTTTACGGCGCCCCTTTTGAGCAAGGAGACGACCATGGCGGAGCTATTCCACGTAGGCTTGACGGTCAAGAACCTCGAGCGCTCGCTCGGCTTTTATCGCGACGTGGCCGGGATGACCGCCGGCGCGATTTTCGACGGCCAGAGCGCGGAATTCGACACCCTGACCAGTAATCCCGGCGCCCGGCTGCGCGGGGTTCATCTGACGGCCGGCAAATTCATGCTGCAGTTGCTCGAATACCGGGCTGGCGGCGGCGCCACTCTCGACCTCCATCACAATAACGTCGGCAGCCCGCATTTCTGCTTTTACGTGCCCGACGTCGAAGCCAAATTGGCCGAGGTCGAGCGCCGCGGCGACGTGAAAATCACCTCGGGACTGGTGCAGATCGCGCCCAGGATGCGAAGCTTCTACACCGAAGACCCGGACGGCGTGCCGGTCGAATTCCTCCAGCGCACGCGCTGATTGCAGCTTCTGAACAGGCGTCACGTCCGAGGCGTCAGGCTGGCGGGATTGGATTCGGTCGAGAAACGGGGAAGTCGATGATGGACAAGTCGAGCGAGAGTGATGGGCGCGAGCGCGGCGTGCGCATACTGCCGACTACCGTGGTTGGCAGTTACCCGCAGCCGGAATGGCTGGTCGACCGCCGCAAGCTTCAGGACGCGGGCGTGCCGCGCGTGCGTTCGCGCGAGATTTGGCGCGTGTCCGAAGAATTCCTCGAACAGGCGCAGGACGACGCGACACTTCTAGCGATCCGCGCAATGGAGCGGGCCGGTATCGACATAATCACCGACGGTGAGATGCGCCGCGAGAGCTACTCGAACCATTTCACCACCGCGCTCGAAGGAATCGACGCCGAACGTCCGTTCAACCTGCAACTGGCCGGACGTACGATACCGGTGCCGCGTATCGTCGGAAAGATTCGGCGCGCGCGGCCGGTCGAAGTGCGCGACGTCGAGTTCCTGCGCGGCAATACCGGCCTAGCGATCAAGGCGACCCTGCCCGGACCGTTTACGATGGCCCAGCAGGCGCATAACGAGTTTTACAAGGACACTACCGAGTTGCTGATGGACCTGGCGGCCGCGGTCAACCAGGAGGCGCGCGATCTCAAGGCCGCCGGCGCCGATGTTATCCAGCTTGATGAGCCGTGGCTGCGCATGAACCCGGAAGGCGCCAAACAGCATGCGGTCGCGGCAATCAATCGCGCGCTCGAGGGTATCCCCGGCCAGACCGCCGTGCATCTGTGTTTCGGCTACGCGCAACTGGTCAAGAACAAACCGCACGAATACGCGTTCCTGGCGCAACTGGGCGAATGCGCGGCCGGGCAGATTTCAATCGAGGCGGCGCAGCCAAATATCGATCTGAGCGTGCTCCGCGAGATGGCGGGAAAGAAAATCATTCTCGGGGTCGTCAGTATCGACGACGCGGTACGCGAGACGCCCGCGGAAGTGGCGGCGCGAATCCGCAAGGCGTTGTCGTACGTCAGCCCGGAGAACCTGATCGCCGCACCGGACTGCGGAATGAAGTACCTGCCGCGCGATATCGCCTTCGCCAAGCTGCAGGCACTGGCTCAGGGCGCGGCGGCGGTCCGCGCCGAATTGTAGTCGCGGAGTAACTGACCCCGAGCAGTTATTTGGCCATCGGCGGACGCTGCTTATGCCAATCGGTGGCGCGCTCGAAGGCCTCGCCCGCTTGAATCAGGGCTGCCTCACCCAGCCGGCGGCCGATCAGTTGCAGGCTCGGCGGCGCTCCCGAGGCGCTCGCCCCGCACGGCATCGACAAGGTCGGATTGCGGCTCATATTGAAGGGCGCAGTGAAACGCAGCAGCGGATTCACTGCGGTCAGTTCCCGCGCGGTGGGCGGCACACTGTCGACCGGCAATGATGCGACCGGCAGCGAAGGACAGGCGAAAATATCGACTTCCTCGAGCATCGCATTGAACCGGTTGGCGAAAGCCTCGCGGATCATATGCCCCTTGGCGTAATCCTGTCCGCTCACGGTCACACCGATTTCGAGGAACGAGCGGAAGCCCGGCCCGTAATCGGCGGCCTGCTTGGGGAAAGTTGCCTGATGCGCGGCCGCCGCTTCCGCGCTGCATAGCGTCATCCAAACGCCCATGCAGGGATTGACGTCGGGAATCGTAACTTTGACGACCCGCGCTCCGAGACGCTCCAAGGTGCGGATAGCTTCGAGCACTGCGGCGGCTACCTTGGGGTCGCTGCCCTCGCCAAGGTACTTCTCGTCGAGCCCGACTCGCAGGCCTTTGACACCCCGTTCGAGCGCTGCCGCATAGTCGTCGACCGGGGCCGCGAGCGAAGTTTCGTCGGCCGGGTCGTGACCGGCAATAACCGCGAGAACATGCGCCGCGTCGGCGACCGTGCGGGTCATCGGGCCGATATGATCAAACGATTCGCCGAGTGGAAATACCCCGTGACGGCTGACCCGCCCCCAGGTCGGTTTGAGGCCGACCACGCCGCAGGCCGCGGAGGGGAGACGAATCGAACCACCCGTATCGGTTCCCAGCGAGGCGAAGCAGAGGGCGGCGGCGGTCGCCACGCCCGAACCGCTCGACGAGGCTCCAGGCCAGAACTCGGCACCCCACGGATTCAGGGGCGCGGGAATCTCAGGATGGTACCAGCCCATCGCGAATTCGGTGAGGTTGAGCTTGCCTAGGAGCACGGCGCCGGCCGCGTCGAGGCGATCGACCACGGTAGCATTGGCGTCGGGACGCCAATCGCGCAGCACGCGGCTCGAGCAGGTGGTCAAAACGCCTCGGGTCTGACACAAATCCTTGACCGCGATCGGCACTCCGTGCAGTGGTCCGCGCCATTTGCCGGCACCGATCTCGCTGTCAGCCTGGGCGGCCTGGCGCAGCGCCAATTCGTCCGTCACGGTCAGATAGGCGTGCAGGCGCGGGTTCAGGTTCTTGATTCGTTCGAGTACGCATCGCGTGGCCTCGACCGATGAAAGCTTGTGACCGCGAAGTTGCGACGCGAGTTCGCTCAAGGACAGATTGCACAGGGCGTCCGAATCCATCGGGGTGCTCCGTTCGATTATGACCGAGGCCGATCCTGCGAGCGGACCGGGCGATTGAGACAAGTGGCGCGACGCGATCGCGTGGCGCCATCAAGGCGAAACTTAGCTCACCTCGCGGATCGTTTACCACGAGGCGGATCGGATTTTCTCAGCGGAAGGGAGGAATCAGATGATCTGGCCGGGCTGGGGGCCCGGGACGATTCCTTCGAGGTCGGAATCCTTGCCCGGCTGCTGCTCGCGCTTCACTTGACGCTCGTTGGCGCGCTGCACACGACGTTGTTGCTTATCCTGCTGCTTTTGCCTGCGTAATTGCTCTCTACGGCGTTTTTCCATCTTATTTCCTTATATTGCGTCAAGATCGCCGGAACTGTGCTGAGCAAAACATCTTGCGCGGGTCCATGGTCATTGTCATGGCGCGATGCCCAATGGAGCGACCCGGGTAAAGAAAGAGGGGGCGGCCTCGCGGCCGCCCGGTCATCCTACCAGCGGTTGCGTCCCCGGCTCGCGCCGCCACCGCCACCGCCGCCGCGATTACGATCGCCGCCACCGCCGCCGAAGCTTGATTCCCGCGGCTTGGCCTCGTTCACCTTGATATTTCTGCCCTTAAGCTCGCTATCGTTGAACTGCCGAATCGCGTTCGAAGCCTCTTCGGATGTCGACATTTC
>DATEGX010000318.1:0-19445 GCA_035279875.1 Binataceae bacterium (SeqCode) | reverse complement strand
GAATACGAATAGGGCTGCGAGCGACGGACCCGTGCTGCTGGTGCTGCTGGTGCTGGTTGAACCCTGCGACTCAGAATGGCTGACCGATACCCACGCGGTGCTGTTGGCCAGCGCCAGGGTCGAGGTTTCGCCATTGTCCAGACAGAAGAAGCAAGCGCTCGAGTTCTCGCTCGAGGCGTGCAGTTCGGCCTCGCTATGCCCGCCGCTGCTGCTGCTCATACCGCCACCGAACAGACCGGTGCCGGACGAAGAACTCTGCCCGCCGCCGCTCGAGCTCTCCTGGCTGAGCTCAGATTCGTGCTCGCTGAACGACGCACCCTGGAAACCAGGGAAGCTCGCACCGCCACTGGCGGTGAAATCGTCGACCGAAATGGCCGCCGCAATCGCGCCACCTTCGGTGTGCGTCGCAGTCAGGTTGGTGGTCGAAAATCCGCCGTCAAACGTATCAGTTACCGTGTTGCCCGCGCTGCTCGTAGTGCTGGTGCCGCTGGACGAGGTCGCCTGCGCGAACGCCTGCGCGCCCACGAAGGCCAGTCCAACTCCCGCCACCAGAGCTATCGCGGTTGCTTTGAACAATCTCATAACTCCTCCCGTGTTGCTCAATTCACCGTCTGCTTCCCAATCCTCAATCCTCAGACTCCTCCCCGGACGTTAGGCTTCACATAAGGGCCTCCTTTGTAATTCAGCGCGCGCGCCTACCCTTTTGCTTGCCTGGGAACTCGCTACCAAGCCGCGCACTAATGAATTGTCCCCGGCTCGAAATGGACGGAGAGCGCATTCGCGGCGATGTTATTGTTCCCGGCTGCTTGATCTGCTTGAACGACACCGTTAACCCCACTGAAGGCAGTGGAAGCTATACCCGTTTGCTCGTGATACGTCGTGTTGGCGTTGCTTTGCGGCATTGGCGCATTTGAGACCTGCGATAGCGACAACGGTCCCATACTACCAGTAGGACCGTCAAGACCCACGAAAGCCGCATTCGCCAGCATATTGCCCACGCCACCGGCTTGCGTAACCTGGATCACCCCGGTCGATCCGGCAAAGGCGTTGTCGCCAATTTTGGTCGAGCCGGTTGTGGTGCGGATACCTACATTGCCGGTCGACTGCTGACTAATGTTCAGGGCGCCAACCGCAGTCGTAACTACTGCGGCGTTGGACTCCTGGTTGCCGGCGCCCGCGGCTTCGTTTATCGCCACATGGCCGTTCAGGTTCTGAACAGTGCCACTATCGATGCTCACATTGTCGCCAAGCTGCGCGCGGCAATTGACGCTACCCGCGAGCAGAAAAGCGCACGAGCCGAACGCTGCAAGCCAGCGCACCGCAAGGCGTCTCCTCCGAGTCGAAACCGATGGTCCCGGATTCATGGCGTTAGAACTACTACCCATCTAACTTATGTTTAAAGATGCGCCGCCTGCTTCGAATTCGTTTTCTGGCACTTCATCTTCGAACGTGGCCGATGATAATCAATCTTGAACGACAAAGCAAGTATCTTGTGTTTAAAGTTACTTTAAAGACGGAACACCGGATCATTCCGAGACTAGAAGCGAGAATGCGTGCCAGTGCTCTCCCCTAAGTCCGTTTTGTCACCGTTATTTCGAACAAAGCGCGGTCATTTGTCAATGAGCTAATTTGGGCCTTCCAGCGTGCAAGCGACGCAATTAGAAACCGAGAGGCGTGCTTCGAGGCGATCAGTCCATTCGCGCGCGAACCGTCCCCCAGAAGAACCACTTCGGCAGAATTAAAGGATGGATTTAACGATTAGGCGGAGCATGGCGCCGGTCGCGACGACAATCCCTCGGCTGCCGAATGCAAGTTCTCAAAGCTCGATGAAATGCCAAGGAAAAGGGCGGAGATGAAAATGCCAGCAGGCTGAGCTACTTCGCCACTGCGCTCGGCTTCAGCTCGATCCGCACGTTCTGATCGGTGATGATGTACGCCGCGCCGTCGTGAGCCTTACCTGACAAGACGATTGGGAATTGAAACTTGTCGTCATAGGTAAAGCCGTCCGAGCGGACCATGTGAACGCTGTGCGGCGACTTGTCCGGCACCCATAGCACGCAATGATAGCGCGTCGGCAAGGTGCATTTGAGGCCGCCGTCGACGTAGGCCTTGACCGCCTCGGTGGCGAAGTTGTCCAGCACCAGTTCGAAAGGATTGCCCGCCGGCGGGGTCGGCTTGGGCGCCAGCACCATGCCCGCTGGCGGCGCCATCGGTACGACCTTTAGCGGCGAAGCCGTGGCAGCGGGCGCGCCGCCCGGCGCAGCCGGTATGGTCTGGTTAGCCCCGGGCAGCCCGCTCGATGGCCCCGCAGCCTGGCCACCGGCCGTCGGGGACGGATTCTGGGAGAAAGCCGGACCTGCAAGGAGCATAACCGTCAAGATTGCGAGTATTCCACTTCTGCGCCCCATGAGACCCATCTTCGCTCACCTACGAATCTAATGAAATCCGATAAACCTGTGTACGGCGGTAAAATGCGCGCCGTTCACTAGAACGGCGCGCCGCTGTCACATTGCTAATTCTAAGTACTCGGCGTGCGAATGACGATAATCTGAAACGGCGCGGCGGCAGGATTGGCTGGATTTTCGGTTGGTATGGCTGGCGCGAGTACGCTGAACTCACCGGTAGTCGCGTTGATGCTATTTTGGAAAATGAGCGCGTCCGGCGGATCAAGCACAAACGAGAAATTGCCGCCGGTGTCGATCGCGATACTGCTGGCGTTTGGAAACGGGGTCTGGAACTTCGAATCACGGCTGAGTGCGCCGCCCGACAGAATTGAGAAGTTGGTCACGTCGCCACTGGCACCGTTGGCCGTGTAAAGGAATGGCAGCGTCGGACTCAGCGTCAGGGATAGCGGAAAGTTGATTGTGTGGCCCACGCTGAAGACCCCCACCGGCACCAGCGAGCCGCCGACCCCGACCGAGAAGACCGAGACCGAGCCACCCGGGCCGCCGAGGGCATCGGCGTCGAAGATGTTGTTTCCGCCCGCCGGGTCGTTCGATAGCCACATCGGCTCGCCACTGCCGGAACTGCCGAGACTGCCGATCGACGCGGCGCCGCTGGCATTCAACGAACCGTCCGAGTTCACCGGATAACCAACAATAATGCCGTGATTCCGATCTGCCACGTAGACCTCTTGCGAGGCCGAGGCGGTGGTGATCGAAACCAGCTTTTCGTTGGTTAGAGCGGGCGGCGTCGGCGAATTGGGCAGTGCCTTGAGCACGCCTGACGACCTCGAGATCGAGTAGGAAAAGATCTGCTGTTTGAGCGTATCGACGGCATACAGGCGCGTACCGATTGGCGGCACGTTCAGGGCCAGCGGACCGGTGCCCGCGCCGGTACTGACACTGCCTTGCGAAGTTGGCGTCAACAAGCCGGTTTTGCTGGCGATATTGAAGCCGAGGATCAACGAATGGGTTTCGTTGGCGACATACAGGTGTCGTCCTCCGCTGGACGACGCAATTCCCATCGCCCCGGGCCCACCGGCCGAAACGCTCTGGACGAAAGTCAGGTTGCCGTTCTTGTGATCGACCGTGAAGACCGAAACCGTGCCGTCGGCACTGTTGGTGGCGTATAGAAACTGGGGCCCGGGTGGCGGCAGCGGGGTGCCACCGCCTACGTCGATGCTATGTCCGCACGCCGACAAGGCTAGCCATGCAATGACCACCGCGGCGCGGCCGATCCGCCCGCAACCCACCCTTGTACCCCGCATAACAACTCCTATGACCCGGCCGCTGCCGGCAAACTGCGCTCATCGACGCGCCCACTTGGTATCAGATCGCGTGTTCGGATGCGACTGTCGGTTTTTGCTTCGTTTGAGCCAACTTCGATGGGCCCCGGCCGCGCGAATCTCGCGAGAGCAGGTCCAGGGCGGTCTTTAACCGCAGCACTTTGACACGGAAACGGCGTGCCGCCAAGATTCGCGGCACGCCGTTAATCACGTTTTGGGTTGAGCTTCCGAGACCTGGAATCAGCCCTGGTTTCCAGAGGCCCGCCGCTCAGATGAAGGCATTAGAACAGGGGCGTTCCGCAGGGCGTTACCCCGGTGCAGAACGGCAGCGCGATGTCATTCTGAATATGGTAGAGCTTCAGATTGGCGCCGATATTGGTGCCGAAATCACACGTAAGCGATCCGCTCACCGTCACGCTCGCTCCGATTACGCAGCCACCTTCGCCGTGAATAGTGCCTTCCAGAACCGAGTTGGCACCGACGTGAACTCCAGTATTCGCGGCCGCAACCTGCGACGGATCCGTGGTGGTCGTGATCAGGACGTGATTGGCCGTTAGTCCGCCAGCCAACACGATTTTCGAGTTAGCGGCCATCAGCACTTGGCCGGGGGTTTCCAGCACTAGCTGATCGTCAGCGGTACCCGAGAGGATCAACTTGGAGTTGGAGGCCAAAGAGACCGAAGGCACTATGATGATTGACAGATTACTGCCAAGAGGCGGCACAAGCGCGTTTAAGGTAGCCGTGTGGTTGGAAGCGACGGAGATGGCGCCCAGATTGGCTATCGCCGCGTTAACCCCGTTCACCGGGCACTTGAGCAACGCCGTATCGAAATTCTCTTCATCGACGGTGGCGTTGAAAAGCGGTCCGGCAGTTAGAAACGGAGGAGTACCGCTTGCAAATGCGAGCAGCGGGTTGCTGGCGCCATTAGTGTCCTCACCGCCCGCGCACGCGCCGGCGCGGGTTATCGTGCCAGGCCGGTTGTCGTCGCCGTCAACACATGTTCCGCTCACGCTATGGGCCGGAAGACCATTGATATTGACGACTGAGACGGTCGAGTCGAAGCCGCTCGCCAGCACGTCGCCCGTGATCGAGGTATTGCCAAGGCCAAAATTCAGGCCGCAATAGACGCCACCGACCGAAGCGTTTGGACCGCTAACCGACAGGTTTGCGCCATAGGTCGCGGTTGCGGGCAAACTGTTGTTGCAAACGCCATCAAGAGCCGGTGCGTTGCACATTACCGCGAACTGGTTCTGACATGCCGCGGTGATCGGCTGACCGGCCACATTGGTCTCACAACTGCCATCGGCCATTGCCGTGGATGCGATGGGCAGGATGGCCAATACGGCGCCCATAACTACCGGGAGAGCGGTGACAAAATATTTTCTCATAATATAACCTACGCCGCGTTAATGTCCCTAAAGACCTCTAGAGCCTAAAACAACGGCCCAATGTTAGGCGAATGGCCCTTTGATTGTCAATCGATATCGATCTTCGGACTTGAGCCCCTTTAGACCGCTGTTATCAAAATCCCGCGCTCAAGCAGCCCTGATTACATCAACAAGCTGTTTGATGCACATTGCAACAACATGAACTTTACGAGCCAAACCACGACTCCTGGTACGCATCTCGGCGTGCACCAGGACCAATTAGGAAATGGTTCGGAAAGCTCTGCTTACCTCGCCGTCAGCCGCGCAGAGCAGTCAGGATGCGCTCGAAGGCTCGCGTATCGCCGCCGCTGTCGATTTCCACCGGATGCAGGTCAACACCGGCTTCTGCTTGCGCCTCGAGCCGCTCGATAGCACCGCCAAGGTCTCCTACGTATCCGATTTCGTTGAGAAAAGCGGGCGCGACCGCCTCTGTGGCTGCCTTCGCGCCGCCCCCCGCCCAAGCCTCTTTGATGCGGTTGACCTCGGCACCGAAGCCGAACCGGCTCAATTGCTCGGCATAGAAGGTCCCCATTCGCGCCGCATAGAACGCCAGGTTGCCTGCATGCGCCGCCCTCGCGCGATCCACATCCGAGGTGACGTGAATCCAGCCGGGTGCCTTGACCGTGACCGATCTGGGGTCGCGGCCGGCCGCGACGGCGACGTCACGAAATTCGGCTATCGATGACTTGAGACCGCTCAGCGGGATCATTACCGGCATCCATCCATCTGCGGCCTGTGCGGTGAATTCGACGCTCTTGCGATTGAGTGACGCGACGTAAATTGGAATGTGCTTGCGTGGCGGGTCAAAACGCAGCGTAAAGCCACGTTGCAATTTGAACAGCTTGCCATCGTAATTTAACGGCACGCCGGCTATTAGCGCATTAATTATCTCGACGTATTCACGCATCCGGGTCAGGGGCGGATTGAACTTCACGCCGTGAAAATGCTCGATCACGTTGGGACCGCTGGTGCCCAGGCCCGCGATCATCCGACCCTCGCTGAGTTCATCGAGGGTGGCGAAATGCTGCGCGAGCGCGGCGGGCGTGCGCGAGTATATATTGACGATCGAAGTGGCGAGGTGGGCCCGTTCGGTATGCTCGGCCAGCAGCGCCAGCGGGGTAAAGGCGTCGCGGCCCCAGGCCTCAGCCACCCAGATTGAATGAACACCGGCCTGGTCGGCGGCCCTGGCGCGCGCGATCAAGCTCTTGAAGTCCAGTTTACCCTGCCAGTTGACTCCGATGGTTAGCTTGCGCGCCATGGTGCGCCGTCTCCTTTTAATGATTCTGGGATCGAGGCGAGGTACGGTTTTAGCTCGCGGCCCTCAGCCTTAGCGCCTTGAAAGACGATTTGTCGAGCCGCGTGCTGACCAAAGCGCAACGTCCTCCAGTTCCGCACCCTGCGCCGCTCGCGCTGGCTTTTGCGCGATTTAAGTGATTTTACAGAGAAGCGATAGCACCGCGGTGCAGCAAGGCGCGACAACAATCCCGAGGAATTCCCATGGCGACGAATCAAGGCAGCGAAGCGTCCTACAAAGTTACAGTGGAGCGCAATGTGCCGATGCGCACGCGCGACGGCATCGTGCTCAAGAGTGACGTCTACCGGCCCGACGCCAGCGGCAAATTTCCGGTACTGGTGGTCCGCACGCCCTACGACAAGGCGCGGAAATGGCCTTGACCGAGAAGGACTTCTTTCCGCCGCGCGGCTACGTGGTAGTGGTCCAGGACACCCGCGGCCGCCATGCTTCGGAAGGTGAATTCGTGCCGTTCGTGCATGAAGCAAACGACGGCTACGACACGATCGAATGGGCGGCGGCGCTGCCGTGGGCCGACGGCAAGGTTGGAACGGTCGGGCAATCCTATCTCGGGCTGGTGCAATATCTGGCCGCCCCGCTCCGCCCTCCACATCTTGAGGCGATGAGCCCGGTCTCAGGCCCGGTCAGCTATTTCGAGAATTTCGCGTACCGCCACGGCGCTTTCGAACCGGCCTGGGTGCTCTGCTACTTCGCCTTCATGGCGCGCGACACGATGATGCGCAAGGGCGTGTACGAAGCCGAACGGCCCAAGCTCGATTCATTCGTGAGCTACCCGGATATCCCGATGGCGCCGCTCAAACGTGACGTCTACCGGCATCTGCCGCTCTCGGATTGGGGCGAACGGCTCAAAGCGGGCGCGCCGTATCTAGCCGATTATCTGCGCCATTCGAGTTACGACTCGTTCTGGGCCGAACACGACCTGCGGACCCGCTTTGGCGACGTCGACGTGCCGATGCTGCACGTAGGCTCGTGGTACGACGTCTTTCAATACGACACGCTCACGATGTTCGAGGGAATCCGCAAAGGCGCCCGCTCCGAGCCCGCGCGGCGTGGCCAGCGCCTCCTGATGGGCCCATGGGCGCATCTGCTGCCGTATTCGGTCCCGACGTCGAAAGGCGCCGGCGAGGCCGACTTCGGTCCCGATGCGCAAATCGAGTTGCATGCTCTGCAACTCCGATGGTTCGACCATTTTCTCAAGGGCGTCGCCAACGGTGTGCTAGACGAGGCTCCGGTCAGGCTCTTCGTGATGGGCGAGAATCGCTGGCGCGACGAAAGCGAGTGGCCTTTGGCGCGCACCCGCTACACCGACCTCTTCATTGGAAGCGGGGGCCATGCCAATTCGCTTGCGGGCGACGGCAAACTGTCATGGAGCGCCCCCGGCGGGGAGGACGCCGACAGCTACACTTACGATCCCAACGATCCGGTGCCCACCCGCGGCGGCAACACCCTCGGCATTCGCTGCGGGGTGTACGATCAGAGCGAAGTCGAGCGGCGCAACGACGTGCTGGTCTACACCAGTGACGTGCTCGCCGCCGACCTCGAGGTCACCGGGCCAATCGAACTCCGGCTATTCGCGGCCTCGTCCGCGCCGGATACCGATTTCACCGCGAAGCTCGTCGACCTGCGCCCGGACAACTACGCGGCTAATATCGCCGGTGGAATCGTGCGGGCGCGCTTTCGCGAATCGCTCTCAAATCCGAGCCTGCTCAAGCCGGGCGAGGTCAACGAGTTCAAGATCGATTTATGGTCGACCAGCCACGTGTTCAAAGCCGGCCATCGGATTCGGCTGGAAGTCTCGTCGAGCAATTTCCCTCATTTCGACCGCAATCCGAATACCGGCCTTCAGTTCGGCGTCGATGATCATGTGAGTGTCGCCAACCAGAGGATTTTCCATGACCATCGCTACGCCTCGCGCTTGATCCTGCCGGTGATTCCGAGGTGAGCAGGCGCCTGGTATCAGTTGATAGGAAGCGCCGGTGGTGTTAGCGGCAGCCGTCTTGCTACAATCCGGTTTGATTTCGCCTGATGTACGTGTCGACTTGCCGTTTTCCAATGCCGGCTTCAACTCAGGCGTCAGCGCGGTTGCGGCCTGGTGAAACTGATGCGGGAGCCCGTTTGGTGCTGCGATTGATCGAGATCCCACGGTGTGGCGCGCGATGACAATGCGCGTGCTAGCGCCGCTCGCCTTTACGAAATTGCGCGAAGATTCCCTGGTGCCAGCGGCTGGAGCGGCCGCCGCGTTGCTGCTGGCGCTGGTCGCCTGCCTATGTCTGCCGCTGGCCGGATGCTCCAAAGGCGAGAATCCGGCTGCGATGCAACGGCCACCAGTGCCGGTCCTGGTCGCCAAGGCGGTCGCCAGAACGGTCCCGAACCAACTTCACGAGATTGGCACGGTCGAGGCTTTCGCGACGGTCAACATCAAATCCCGCGTCGAAGGCCAACTGGTCGCGATCCATTTCAAGGAAGGCGAGTTCGTCTCCAAAGGCCAGCTATTGTTTACCCTCGACCCGCGTACTTACGAGGCCGGGCTGAAGTTGGCCGAAGCGAATTTGGCCAAGGATCGGGCGCAACTGGCGCAGGCCCAGACCGACGAAAAACGCTACGGCTACTTGCTGCGCGAGAATGTCGGCTCGCGTGAGCAATACGACCAGATTCACGCTAATGCCGCGGCCCTTCGCGCGACCGCGGTGGCCGACCAAGCGGCTATCGAAACCGCCCGCCTCAATCTGCAGTATTCGCAAATCCGTTCGCTGATTGACGGGCGCACCGGCAACCTCCAATCCCATATCGGCGATTTGATCAAGCCCGACTCCGACAATCCGCTGGTAACGATTACCCAGGTCCAGCCGATCTACGTCAATTTTTCGCTTCCGGAGAGCCAGTTACCCGCCGTCCGCAGCGCGATGGAATCGCATCCGCTGGAAGTCGACGCCACGATTCCCAATTCTCAGGAACCGACCGAGCACGGCATGCTCGCGTTCGTCGACAACACGGTCGATAAGACCACCGGCACGATTCTGCTGAAGGGACTCTTTCAGAACGAGAACCGCCGCCTCTGGCCCGGCGAGTTCGTCAATGCGACGCTCACGCTGAACGAAATCCCAGGTGCGATCCTGATTCCAACGCAAGCGATTCAGAACGGACAGAACGGGGCTTTCGTCTTTATAGTGGATCGGGCTATGAAGGCGCAGGCGCGGCCAGTCGTGGCCGGGGCGGCTTATGGCGGCGACACTATCATCGAGCATGGCGTCGCCGCTGGCGAAACCGTAGTCACCGATGGACAGTTGCTGCTTGGCCCGGGCGCTTCGGTGAGGATTAAGACGCAACTCTGACGGCAGTTTGGGCAAGATGAATCTCGCGGAATTATTTATCCGGCGGCCGGTAATGACGACGCTGGTTTCGCTGGCGATCGTTATCTTCGGGATTGCCGCCTACCGCTTCCTGCCGGTCAGCGATCTGCCCAATGTCGACTATCCAACTATCCTGGTCTCGGCGTCGCTGCCAGGCGCCAGCCCCGAAACGATGGCCGCCTCGGTGGCGACGCCGCTCGAGCGTCAATTTTCGACGATCGCCGGCCTCGCCGAGATGACCTCGTCGAGCACCCAGGGCGAAAGCAACATCACTCTGCAATTCGACCTCTCGCGCAACCTCGATAACGCCGCTCAGGACGTTCAGTCGAAAATCTCCGCGGCGCAATCGCAAATGCCGGTCGGAATGCCGAGTCCGCCCTCGTATCAAAAGGTCAATCCGTCCGACAACGCGATCATCTATATCGGCATGAGTTCGGCGACGTTGCCGCTCTCGAAGGTCGACGAATATGCCGAGACCTACCTCGGCGAACGGATCTCGATGGTTAGCGGAGTCGCCCAGGTCCAGGTCTATGGCTCGCAGAAATATGCCGTGCGGGTCCAGCTTGATCCGATGGCGATGGCTTCGCGCGGGATCGGCATCAACCAGGTTGCCGACGCGGTTCGCAATGCCAACGTCGACCTGCCAGTTGGTACGCTTTACGGCCCGCACGAGGCGTTCACGGTGCAGGCCAATGGTCAGTTGACCGACGCGGCCGCTTACAATCCTATGATCGTTGCCTACCGCAACGGGATGCCCATCCGGCTCGACCAGATCGGCCGCGCGCTCAACAGCGTGCAGAACAACAAGGTCGCAGGATGGGTGCGCGGCAACCGCGCGGTAGTGCTGGCGATCCAGCGGCAGCCGGGCACCAACACGGTCGAGGTGGTCGATAATATCCGGCGGCTGCTGCCGGTGTTCCGTGCTGAACTCCCGGCCTCGATCGAGCTGTCGATCCTCTACGATCGTTCGCAATCGATTCGCGCGTCGGTCGACGACGTGCAGTTCACCCTGCTGCTGACCATTTTCCTGGTCGTAATGGTCATTTTCCTGTTCCTGCGCAATATCTCCGCGACCATTATCCCAAGTCTCGCGCTGCCTCTGGCAATTATCGGCACTTTCGCCGTGATGTGGGCGCTCGATTACAGCCTCGACAACCTCTCCCTGCTGGCAATCACGCTCTCGGTCGGCTTCGTGGTCGACGACGCGATCGTGATGCTCGAAAATATCGTGCGCCACATGGAGATGGGCAAAAGCCCGCTCGAGGCAGCGCTCGACGGCTCCAGTGAGATCGCTTTCACCATCCTTTCGATGACCTCCGCGCTGACCGCGGTGTTCATCCCGGTGCTGTTCCTGGGCGGTATCATAGGACGACTGTTGCACGAATTTGCGGTGACGATCGCGGCGGCGATCCTGGTCTCGGGCTTCGTCTCTCTGACCCTGACGCCGATGCTGTCGAGCCGCTTCCTGCGGGCGCCCTCGTCGGAGCGTCATGGCCGCTTCTACAACACCACCGAGCGCGGTTTCGATCGCCTGCTCGACGTTTACCGCCGTTCGCTGTCCTGGGTGATGCGCCATCGGCGGCTCACGATGTTCGTCCTGCTGATCACGATCGTCGGCACGTTCTGGGGTTTCTATACCATTCCCAAGGGCTTCCTCCCGTCGGAAGACGCGAGCCAGATCCTCATGTTTACCCGCGCGGCCCAGGGAATTTCCTTCGACGCGATGGTCAAGCATCAGGAAGCCGTCAGCGCCATGCTGCAGCGCGATCCGAACGTGATCACGTTTTTCTCGAGCGTAGGCGCCTCGGGTCCGACCGGCACCCTGAACTCCGGCATCATGTTCGTGCACCTGGTGCCGCCCTCGCAGCGCAAGCTCTCGGCGGACCAATTGATCAACAAGTGGCGCGGGGAATTCTCTTCGGTGCCGGGCCTGCTGGTGTTCCTGCAGAACCCTCCGCCGATCCGGATCGGGGCGCGCTTCACCCAAAGCGAATACCAGTTGACCCTGCAGAGTCCCAACACCGACGAACTCTACAAAGCCGCCAACACCCTCGAAAGCAAGATGAGGGCAATCAGCGAATTGCGCGGCGTCACCAGCGATCTCGAAATCACCAATCCGCAGGTTTCCGTCGATATCAACCGCGACAAGGCGCATTCATTGGGCTTGACCGCGTCCGCGATCGAAACCGCGCTGGGGCTGGCCTATGGCTCGCAGCAGATCTCGACGATCTACACGCCCAACAATGAGTACTGGGTCGAGATGGAGCTGGAGCCGCAGTACCAGGCCGATCCGAAGTCCCTCGACCTGCTCTATGTTACGGGTAGCAATGGGCAACTGGTGCCGCTCGACACCGTCGCCAAGCTCACGCCAACCCTGGGCGCGGTCTCGGTGAACCATTCTGGACAGCTTCCCTCTGTGACGATCTCGTTCGACATCGCACCCGGGGTCTCGCTCGGCAAGGCTCTGCAGGAGGTTCGCAGGGTGGCGGCCGACGTGTTGCCGGCCACGGTCACCTATGGATTCTCGGGCGCGGCTCAGGCCTTCCAGGCCTCCCTGAGCAATCTGGGAATCCTGTTGCTGATGGCGATCTTGGTCATCTACCTGGTACTGGGAATCCTCTACGAAAGCTTCATACACCCGATAACGATTCTATCGGGATTGCCCGCGGCCGGATTTGGCGCGCTCATTAGCCTGATGATCTTCCATCTTGACCTCGACCTGCTCGCCTTCGTCGGCATCATCATGCTGGTCGGCCTGGTCAAGAAGAACGCGATCATGATGATCGACTTCGCGCTGGCGGCTCAGCGCGAGGAAGGCAAGCACGCCGACGAGGCGATTTTCGAAGGATGCATGATCCGTTTCCGCCCGATCATGATGACCACCATGGCGGCTTTCATGGGCACCCTGCCGATCGCGGTCGGCGTGGGCGCCGGCGCCGAAGCGCGCCGCTCGCTGGGTATCGCGGTGGTCGGCGGCCTGGTGTTCTCGCAATTGTTGACGCTCTACATCACGCCGGTCGTCTATACATACATGGATAGCTTCCAGCACTGGCTGGGATCGGCCGCGCGGCGACAGCGGCAACCGGAAGTTGCGGAAGCAGCGCCGGTGGCCGATCTCGAGGAACGAGAACGCCGTCGCGCCGCCTCGTAAGCGAAGCGGAGGGGCGATTCGAGGGACTGGTTTAGCGATCGCGGCTTGAGGGCGGCAGCTTGCCCTGATGCGCGCCGCGGGGACCCTGGCGTTTGAGGCGCGCAACCCTCAAGTGCGGCACTTCGGGCGCGCCTTTTCTTCCCGATTCGGGACTCTCGTCGAGCAAACGGCCGAGATAGCGCGCGAGCTTGTCATCGAGTACGCGGACCAGCGCCTCGGTTTGCGCCGCCTGGGTTATCTTGAGAAAGCCTTCGAGCCGATGACTCCGATCGTGCTCACGAATCAGGCGGGAAATCGCGCTTTGCGAGAGCGTCGCGAGTTTGCTCTGCAGCGCGCGATTGACCTTCGTGAGCAAATCCTCGAGCGCCTCGCGCGGCGACGGCGTGCCGAGAACATACCCGCAGTGCGCGCAACATGGCGCAATCTCGGGTGCGAGCGCTCCGCTCAGGTCGCACCGGCGGCATCGGCGCTCGAGCTCGGCCATTTCATCCTGAAGCTCACGCCCTTCGGCGCCGCCCAGCGCCGCGATCGAGTTCAAACGCCCAAGCGCATCGAGATAACGCCGCACGTCTCCGCAAATCGCGCCGGCCCGCTCCATTTCGAGGCGCCATTGCTCATGCGCAGCCCGGTAATACTGGACGTAGGTCCATTTGAATTTCTGAAAGCGCGCCTCGAGCGAGTCGAAATTGCGCGAAGCACTCGATAACACCGCCGGATTGAGCGCAACCAGCAGCAACTGGCATTCGGTCTCGAGCGCAACCAGTTGGCGCTCACGCCGCGGGTCATCGTCGAAGCCAACGCTCAATCCGGCCGCGGTCAGATATTCACGCATCGCGCGCAAACGCGGCACTGCCTGCGCTACTGCCGCCAACCGTTCATATTCGCCAAAGGTTCGCAGCGCGAGGTCGCGCCGGGTCGGCTCCTCCGCCCGCTCGATCAGCGAATCCGCGCCGCCTTCCGCCATCGCGATCAAATCCGCAAACGTTTGATCCTGCTCTGGAGTCAGCGCCGTACCCGCCTCGCGCATCCCGGAGGCGAGCAACTCCCGGCTCCGATGAGCCGCTTCGAGCACAACCGCCATCGCGTCGGCCAGCCGTTTCAGCTTGGCCTTGAGCTCCGGCGTCTCCAATGCCGCGGTAAGGCTGGGATCGAAACGCTGGAGGAGCGGTAGGGCGCGGTTGTAGGCAGCGACTTCGCGGGTCTCGGCAATGCGTGGATTGAACCGCGCGGTGCGCGATTGCCAGTCAACCGCAATTACTCCGTGGCTTGCGGCAGCCAGTTCGGTGAGTAGCTCGGCGACCACCGCCGACCCGGCTCGCCCGGCCTCATCGCCCGGCGGCAGCCGAATACGCAACTCGTCGAAGCCGAGAGCCGGGGAAGCATCGACGATCGCATGCAACATCAGGGTTTCGGCGATTCGCCTTGCGATCGCCCTCTGCTTCTCGGAGCTTGCGTCCGCTGCCGCGTAGGCCGCCTTTAGTGCCGCTCGGCCGGCCTCCCCCAAGCACGCCTCGGCCATCGCGCAGGCTTGCTCGCCCCTCAGCAATTCCGCCGGATAGATCAACCGCCGCGGCGATTTTACCGCCAGCCATGCGACCAGGGCTTCGTAGGCGATTCGTGCCGCCGGCGCGACGCCCGCGCGTGCGATCGCGAGTGCTGCGGCGGTAGCAGGATGGAACGGGTAAATCTGCGTGGGCTCATACTCCCCACAATCAACCAGGCGGTACGAGTCATCGATCATCCGAGCGGCGTTTTCGTCAATTCTTCGCACTCGGCCGATCGCCACGATTGGCATTTCGCCAGCCGTGGGTGCCACCGCGAACGTCCGCGCACCCGCAGAGACCTCGCTGCGTGTGGCGACGACGACGACCAGCCTCGGCGCCTTGAGAGACGCCGCCAGTTCGGCCAGCGATCGCAGATATCCGCTAACCGCGCCCGCATCAGCATCGCCGAGATCGATAACGATCGTCACCCCTTTGACGCCCTGACGTCGGGATTGGTCCAAACCGAGCGCGAGCGCCTCCGCCCCGCCCAAATCGCGCCAAAGCGGCCCCGCTTTGGGGTCACCGGTCAATTCCCGCGCGAGCAATTCGGCGACGGTTCGATCGATCTCGGAAATCCCGGACTGGGCTGATGCTTCGATGGCGAAGGTAAGATGGCGTCCTGACTCGCCGGTCAGGCTGCCGGCTCGTTGGCTCAAAGCCGCAATATAGTTGAGGAAATGCGTCTTGCCTGAACCCGGCGGACCAACCAGGCTAAACAGCTCACCATGCGATTCGCGAAGATTACTGTTTATGGACTCCCAGGCACTTTGTGCACCGGCGGTCATCACAAATGAACTTACTATTTCCGCATCAGGCGCCGCCTCAAGCCGCATCCGATCGACGACTTCCGGCCCAAGCTCGACCAAGTCCGCCACCGCTTCCCGCATTCCCCGATGAGCACGCATATCAGAGTTCATACAGTGCCGGCCGTGCGGTTACTACATGGGTAGTGCATGTTCATTCAAGCTACGGCTTGCTAGTTTGAGCAACCCGCTAACCGTGTGTCTACGCGCTATATTGAAGTCATAAATGCGAATAACTGCGTGAAATGACTGAGAGTTATGAGAAAGAGAGCAGTATGACCGCGCTCCAGTCAATGTAGCAGGTAAGAGACAAGGCGATGCCGCGGCCATCTACGGCAAGTCAGGTTCGCTCACCGATTCAGATAATTTCCTCCAAACGCAGACGCTCGATTTCTTCGGCATCGATGCCGATCTGCCCGAGCACCTCACCGGTATGTTGTCCCAGCGCCGGCGCCGGTACCGGCGGATCGGTGTAATCTCCCTCTGAGAGCCGTATTGAGGAGCCCAGAACCTGGACCCGGCCGCGGGCAGGCGATTCGCTCTCAATCAGCATCCGCCGGCGCCTTATTTCGGGGTCGGCGACGACCTCGGCCACGGTCCGCACCGGCGCGCACGGCACGTGATGGTCGAGCAGGATTCGGACCAGCTCATCGCGTCGATGGGCGCGCGTCCATTCGGTCACGATGGCGTCCACTTCGTCGGCTATCGCAAAGCGCGCGGCATGGTCTTTGTACCGCGGCGATCTCAGCAGGTCTTCGCGCCGCATCAGGCGCGCGACCGATCGCCAATGCTCTTCGCTGACGCAAAAGATCAGGATCTCGCCGTCCGCCGCCGAATAGACGCTGGATGGGCAGGCGCTGCGATGCCGATTGCCCATCCGGCTGTACGGCTTACCCTCGAGTTCATTCGCGATAAGCCCGGTCATCGAGGCCAGCGACATGTCGAGCATTGCAACCTCGACCTTCTGACCTCGGCCGGTGCGGCCGCGCTGGATCAAGGCAGCCAGGATGCCGCTCACCAGGTGGCTGCCGGTGCCCATGTCGATGAAAGTCGACGGTGTCCGGATGCCGGGACCATCCGATTCGCCGGTTACCGAAATGAAGCCGGAGGATGCCTGAATCGTGCTGTCCATCGCGCCCAGACGGACCCAGGGTCCGTCGGAACCGTAGCCCTTGCCCGAGGCATAAATCAGTCGTGGAAACCGCTCGTGCAGTTCGGCAAAGCCCAACCCCAGCGATTCCATCACGCCGCTCGAGTAATTCTCGACCAACACGTCGGCGCCGGCGAGCAAACGCAGCAGGATTTCGCGCCCGCGCGGCTTCTTGAGATTCAGCGCGACCGACTTTTTGTTTACATTGAGCATCACAAACGAATAGCTGACGCCGCCGGGCGACGCGTCGGCACGCCGCAAAAGCTCGCCGCCACGCGGCGGCTCGATCTTGATGATTTCCGCCCCCATGTAACCCAATTGCAGGGTGCAGTATGGCGCGGCGAAGATCTGTCCCAAATCAATCACGCGGATTCCGTCGAGCGGTAAATTCATCGCAAAACCTGTCCGGCCGGTTCAGAAAACGATCATGAAGAAATTGAATTGCTGACGTGCGGCTTCAGCGCAGCAGATTGCGCGCGATCACCATACGATGAACTTCCGAGGGACCTTCGCCGATCCGGCGGATGCGCGCTTCACGATACCATCGCTCGAGTGGAAATTCCTTGCTGACGCCGTAACCACCATGGATCTGTACCGCGCGGTCGATCACCCGCCCCAAAACCTCGCTGGAATAGAGCTTGGCGATCGAAGCCTCCATCCGCGCATCCTCCTTGCGGTCGGATTTCCACGCGCCCTCCCAGGTCAACCATCGCGCCGCGCGCAACTCCACTTCCGAGTCCGCCAGCATCCACTGGATAGCCTGGCGGCGGGCGAGTAATTCGCCGAAGGTTTTGCGCTGCTTGGCATGTTCGATCGCCATTCGAAGCGCGGCTACGCCGATACCGATATTGCAGGCTGAGTATGGAAAACGCAGGCCGGTCAGCAGGTCCATGCAGAGGCTCAGGCCGCCGCCCTCGGGCCCCAGCCTTTGCTCCGCCGGCACCCGGCAATCTTCAAGATGTACGACATTGGGCAACGCGGACGTGCGCAGCACTTTAAAAGGACGGGCAGTAAACCCCGGTGTATTCTTCTCGATGATAAACGCAGTGATGCCGCTGCGCCCGGCGTTGGGATCGGTACGCGCGAAGACCACACCCCATTCGGCTTCGTGGGCATGCGAGCTGAAGATCTTGGTGCCGTTCAAAACGTAATGGTCGCCGTCTCGAACAGCGCGGCATTGGATCGCGCCGGCGGGGTCCGAACCACCCGACGGTTCGGTAATCGCGAAGAAGGTGTAGGTCGCGTTCTTTAGCGTCGAGGCGGCGTACTTCTGGATTTGCTCCTCGGTGCCGGCCCAGATCACAGGCGGCGGGGTGCGCCCGAAGACGCCGGCGCCGGGATTGTAAAGGCCCATCCGATGCTGGCACATCTGCTCCTGCAGCACGCACATCTCGAACATGCTGAGGCCGCCGCCGCCGTATTGCCGCGGCGAACCCATGCACCACATTCCGGCCGCCTGGGTTCTCCCGGCGATGCGCCAATAGTCGTCTTCCAGAATTTCCGCTGCGTCGGGATCTACCCGGCTCTCCGCCGGAATCACCTCGTCGCGAATGACGCGGTGGACCTGATCGCGCAGTGAAATTAGCTCCGGCGGCAGTTGATAGCCGTTGGGCTGCCCTTCCTCCATCAGCGTCTCTCCTCGCATGCGGAGCCCTGATCGAAGAGGGTCCGGAGCCGCTTCAACCAGGTCTCGCCGATCCATTCGAGATCGTAAGCGGCCCAGGTGTCGCGGAGGGCGGGGGCTTCAGCGCGTAGCTGATGGATGGCCGCGGCGATTCGCCCGATTGCGCCATCCACGCGGCTCCGTTCTTCCGCTCCAGTCGCATCGGCCGCCGTCAGATAGTCACCAATCCCGCTTACAACTTCTCGGCTGTAATGCCAAACGGCAAGTTCAGGTGGGTTGAATTCGCCACGCCCGGCGGCGATAAGCGAGTCGGCCGCACTGATCGCTAGGGCGAATTCCTTCGCGGCGGCGCGAAGCTGGACGATACGGTTCGTGCGCCTATCTGATTTAGGCCGCATCATGTCGCCCGGCACGGCCAGCAACAGCGCCGAAGCCCGCGCAATCGCCTTGTATGCAGCGGTCATCGCTGCGGCACATGCAGGGTGGATCGCGTGAACAGTGTCGGCCAGCACCGCGTCCGGATCAAAATCCGGCGAGCGCGTCGCTCGCGCAAACGCCTCGAGATTGACCGGATAGGCGAGCGCACTATGCGCGCCGAACGTCAGACATGAGACTCCCGCAACACCCAGCGCTCGGTAGGCGCGAAGATCGGCCGCAATCACGGCGGGGGTCGCGGCGGCGATGCCACCGAACAGGATTGCGTCGGCATAGTATTCGAACACATGTCCACGGCCGTCGAACAGGTCGAGATATCGCTTCAGAGTCTCGAAATAGCGTGGATTGACCTCGCAGGCAGGATCGTCGATCGAATGGCCGTAGCAGCGCTCACGCGGCGCCCATTCGAACCACACGTTGGGCAACGGACGCAGCGCAGGGTCGGGGGCAATCGTGTCGTGGTACGCGAGATAGGCAACCGGCGGCGCGGCTTCACGCAGCGCCAGTTCTCCGGCGACGGCGTTGACGACCTCCATGTACTGCCGTTGCGGCGACAGCGCGGCGCAATCGCCGCAGCGGCACCATGCGCCTTGCGATACGTCGGTACCCCACAGGTGGAGCATTTCCCCTTCCGGGTTCTCTTCGACGTAGCGAATCGCCCCGTCGCGCACTACTCGCATCGCGTCTACGTTCGACACACAAAGGTTACCGCGCGGATTGCGGCGGCCGGAGCTCCCGACCGGGAAAAACTCAGGTCTTTCAGCAAACCGCTCGCGCGGCATCAGCAACTGCAAAACGTGGCCCCCGTACTCACTCGCAATACCCCGCTCACGACAAGGCTCCACCATCTCTTCGACCTTGAGCCGGTTGTCGACGGTATTGCGGATATATGAAAACGCATTCAAGCCACGCACACCCATCC
>DATEGX010000317.1:0-28423 GCA_035279875.1 Binataceae bacterium (SeqCode) | reverse complement strand
GACGTTACCGCGATGGCCCAGGCGGGTATCGACAAGCACGCGGTCGCCCAGAAGCTCATCGAGATCTTTACCGAAATGATCCTGCGGGACGGTTTTTTCCACGCCGATCCGCATCCGGGCAATCTGCTGGTGCAGCCGGGGCCGCGAGTGGTGCTGCTCGATTTCGGCCTCGCCAAGGATTTTCCGCCGGCGGTGCGCGACGGAATGGTGCGGCTGACCTTCGCGATTCTGACTTCCAACCGCGAAGCAATCGTCGCCGCCTTCCGCGGGCTCGGGTTCCGCACCCGCGACGATTCGCCCGCGACGCTGCTGATGCTCGCGGATTTGTTCCTTGGGAATTCGGTCAAGCGCAATCGGGCCTATGCCGATCGCGAACTGGTCGAGGAATTTTCCGAAGAGCTGCCGCGCGCTTTGCGCACCAACCCCGTGATTGAAGTCCCGGCCGACGTATTGTTGGTGAACCGGGTGATGGGCCTGCTCAGCGGGATTGGCAAGACGCTCGATTCGCGCGTCAACCTTTTCTCAACCCTGATGCCCTATGCCGAGCGGCTGATGACCACGCGAGACGATCCCGCCGCGGCAAAGTGACGCCGCTCATTCGCGCGGGTGCCGCGGCAATCGCAGTCGCCCTTACTGAGACACCAGCATCCGCGAGGTGCTGGTCAGTGGGAGCGTGACCGGTGCGATGAAAGGTATGCTCAAACTATAGTTATAGGTGATTTGGATCTGCGCGTCATTGTATGCAGGCATGTTGGGATCGTGCGGCCAGCTCACGGTCACGTTTGAGCTAGCCAGGGTCACACCCGAGGCCGCGTTTATTGCAACCTGTTGGATTGTGGCGTTCGCGGCCGGATTCGCGCTGGTTGGTGAGTGAATCGCGGCGTAGCGCGCCGCCTCGCGCGAGGCCTCGCAGATCGTATTGTAGCTGTATAGCGCCAGGCCCATCTCGATGATGGTAAAGATTACCAGCAGGAAGGTGGTTACGATGCCTGCGAACTCGAGCAGCGCCTGACCGCTCGCCTGGCGGCAATGCCAACGTACACGCGATCTCATTGCTGCACCTGCATGATAGCCTTGCCGCTCAACGCCATCGAGTTGGGGATTCCGGGGTAGTGCAAGATGGTATTGAAGGTCGCCTGCGTATCAACTTCAACGTAGGTCGCCTGCGGATTGTTAGTGCAATAGCTTGAGGCGCAGGCAGCGACCGTGGTGCCGCTTTCGCAAGTGCACTGGCTGGCGCTCGCCGAGATGCCGGAAACATTGGTACCGTCCTGTAGTGCGGCGGCCTTCATCCCGTTGGCGTCGGCTGCCGCGATCGGGCTGGACGAACCGTATTGCGCTCCGGCCCGCGCAGCGTTGGTCAGCGCGATATTGGTATAAAATGCCCGGGCAAAGTCGCCGGCGATCACCACCATCAGCACCAATGCCGGCACGACCACGGCGAATTCGAGCGCACTCTGACCTCGCGCCATACCAGTCCGGAGATTGGCTGAACTTAACATGCTAGTCTCACACCATTACTCATACAGCGTCGTACTTTTGATCGGCGAGCCATCGGCCAGCGACGAGTAGTTGTCGCCAAGGGTGACCGAACCGTTGCCAGAAAACGAAAGCTTATCGGCTACTATAGTCGTATAGCCAGAGAGGCTGGAGTTTCCAGCGTAGGAAAGCGCAGTTGTGGGAAAGTAGAGCACCCCGTCAAAGGATGAGCTCGAATTGCCGACGATAGTGCTGCCCGCCGAGCCGAGCGGAACCGCACGGTCCTGAAAGAACAAAATGCCTTCCATCGGCCCCGAGGTCGGTGCACTGAGGTTCGCGGTCTCGTTGCCGCTGAGGCTGATCGGCGCATAAGCGGTCAGGCCCGACGTATTATAAAACGTGACGCCGGTGCCACTCATTGTCGAATTACCGCTGATCGACAAACCACCGCCGGCGAGGATATAGGTACCGGCACTGAAGGTCACCGTGGGGTTGCCGGAAATCTGGATGCCGCCCTCGTACAAGCCCGGCTGAAACGTTACGTTGCAGTTACTTACGACAACGGGCCCGACGAAAGTATATGATCCAGGGTTGAAGGTAACTTTCGTACCGTTGCCCTGGATAGAAATCGAAGCAGAGGTGCCGGTGTTCTGATACTGTCCGGGATTGAGCGTAACGCTGCCGCCGTTTCCTTTGATAGTTATTCCATTGCCATAGTTGCCGGCATTGACTGTGACGTTTTCGCTGGTGCCCGAGAGCGTGATGCCGTTCGGATAAATGCCGGGGGTGAGGGTCACGTTGTCGTAACCGCCGCTGAGAGTCTTCTTGCTGGACTTGTTGGTGGGCAACAACGAATAACTTGGCACCGTAGGTGCCGCCCGTGATGCCAACGGATCGGGAGACGGCGCAAGGCTGGTCTTCGGCGTGGGCGAAAGGGTAACGTTCCCCCCCGCCGAGTAATTGCCGGTCACTCCCATCGCAGTCGCAGTGATGGTGCCGTTGCCGACGGCTTGAAGCGCGCTCGCGCTGCTCGAATCGTCGATAATGCCGCAGGCGGCATTGATATTGAAATTGCCGTTGGCGCTGATCGCGCTTGAAGCCGACGGATCGAGCGCATAGACGCAAGCCGGATTGTTGACCGTGCCGGCGATCGCATGCGCACTCACGTTCATCGTTTTGTACCCGATCACGCCCATGAAAAAGGTCGGTACCGCTTGCGCAATATCGACCTCGACGTAAGTGGCGGTCGTGGGATTGGGGGCCGTGGCGGGTGGGCCGACGGTTACCGTGACGCCGCTTTGGCCGTTGGTGAAACCATTGATCGTTGCCACATCCTGCGCAGCCTGTTGATAGGTGGCGCTGTTCGAACCCTGCTGGGCGTTCGCCCCCGCGATGGAAGCCGCATCGGCGGCAGTCTGCATCCGCCGGCGCGCGTTATAAAGGAAGCCGACGTCGACCGCAAGCGCGATAAAGCCAATCAGTGCAAACAGCGACATAGTTGTAAGGACTAGTATTTGTCCGGATTGCCAACGCCCTTTGGTCACCTTTGGATAAACCCCTGTATTGGATGAGCCCGCGCATCTGCGGAATCGAAACATCTCGCGGACAGCCTGATTGATCAGGTGTCCCTTTCTGTCACGGTCTTGACCTGAGTTTCTGTGCATCTGTCGGTAATCTCTGTTTGGACTCCACTCGATTGAGTGTTGGAGCATCGAGTGTGCCTAACGCCTTGCACTGTCCGGAAAGGGCAAATCTCAGGAGATGGACGAAGGTGGGACGCCAAATCGCCGTCACGCCTGAAAATCGAAGCAAAGGGTGCGGCTGAGGCTCGGAGCTTATCGAGTGAGCCATCAGGGTGTATGGTTTTCGCCCATGGCCGCGCCCGCCACCCATCCAATTACCGAGCCGGCCGCGAATACGCGCAAATGGCTTATCGCCAGCGCGGTAATGTTCGGTTCGATTCTGATAAGCCTCGACATGTCGATAGTGAACGTGGCCTTGCCCTACATGCAGGAAAGCTTCCACGTCGGTGTCGACCGGATTACCTGGGTTGTGACGAGTTATCTGGCGGCGGTCAGCGTGGTCTTGCCGCTGACCGGCTGGATTGCCTCGCGCGTCGGGCGCAAGCGCTATCTGCTCGGCTCGGTGGTGACCTTCGTCGCGGCGTCGGCACTTTGCGGCGTCGCGCGCGGAATCGGCCAGATGGTGGTTTTTCGAGTGATGCAGGGCGTAGCTGGCGCGGCGATGATGCCACTATCGCAGGCAATCCTGCTTGAAACCTTCCCGGTCGAAGAACATACGCTGGCGATGACCACCTTCGGGATGGGGATGATGCTGGCGCCGGTGCTCGGCCCCACGCTGGGCGGCTGGATTACGATCAATTGGAACTGGCGCTGGAATTTCTACATCAACGTGCCGACCGGCGCGCTCGCCGCCTTCATGATTTATGCTTTCGTCCACGATCCCGCCTATTTGCGCGTCAAGCGCCGCGGCAGCCGGGTCGATTACGTCGGAATTGTCTGCGTCGCGGTCGGGTTGGGACTGTTCCAGATCGTGCTGGGACGCGGCGGGTTGTCAGGCTGGTTCGCGGCGCCGTGGGTATGCTACGCGGCGCTCGCTTCGGCGCTTACGATCGGCCTTTTGGTCTATCACGAGCTGCGATTTCCCGAGCCGGTCATCGATTTCCGAATGTTCGAGATTTTCAGCTTCACCCTCGCGGTGGCCCTGATTTGTGTGCAGGCGCTGGCGCTATTCAGCATCAATCTTCTGAACCCGCTCTTCATGGAGACCGTGCTCGGGTATAGCGCGTGGAGGGCCGGGCTGGCGGTCGCGCCGCGCGGACTGGGCGTGATCCTGGCGTTGGTGACCGTGGGACAAATGTCACGGCGCGGGATCGATATGCGTCCAGTGGTAAGCGCCGGATTCGTGCTGGCCGCCTGGGAAGTCTGGCAAATGGCACATTGGGGCCTCGACGCGGATGAAAGCGCCGTGATGTTGCCGATATTTCTGTTTGGGCTGGGGCTTGGCGCGGTTTTCCCAACGATCACGGCACTCGGCCTCGGCCAGATTCGCCGCGAGCGGATGGGCTTCGCGACCAGCCTATTCGGGATGATCACCAACACTGGTGCCGCCGCTGGAATCGCCCTGGTCACCAACGCTCTCACGGCCCGCTACGATTTCCACCAAGGCCAGTTGAACGCCTATCTTGCGCTGGCCGACGCCTGGAACAAAACCAGTTCGATGTCGGACGTCTCCTGGATGGGCTTGCCGGCGTCGGGCAGTTCGATCACCTCGCAGGCATGGCTACTGGCATATCACGACATGTATCGCGTTCTGGCCATCCTGGTGCTGCTTCTTGCGCCTTGGTGTCTGATGCTGCGCGCGGGCAAAGAGGGCACGTCGTCGAGCGAGGCCGTTTTCGAATAATTCGCCGCAAATGACCAGAGATGCGCCGACCACCGGCCTGCCAGGCCGGCGTGCTACTTCACATAAAAATCACGCTGCGAAAATTCAAGCTTGACAGCGTGAGGCTGATCGGAAAAGAAACGGTCTGATTTCTGAAGATCCGCTAAGGGGGGCGGGTGTTCGGGAACGTTCCATCAGCCGCATCTCGCGTTCGCAAGAAGACGAAACGCGATAGCGTAAGAAGGAGGACAGCTATGAGGGTTACGGTTGGAATTCTGTTGGCCGGGGCGCTGTTCGTTCTGGTGCCTTCGCTGGTGTTGGCCCAGACCGATCGGAGCGCCGTCGACGATTGGCTGAAAATGTCCGAAAAGCAGACGGACATTCCGGCTGGCACGACGATCACCACTGCGAACTGGCAGCAGTACCAGGACGTCATGCCGCTTGGGATGATCAAGCTTTTCCAGGGACAATACGGCTGGAAGATGCCGGCTGACATACAAATCGAGGTTGGCCCGAGCCACGTCGGCGGCAATCTACCCAAGACCTGGGTTGAAGCCACCGAGAAATACGGCGCGCAGACCAGCGTGGACGTTCTGCCCAACGGCCACTACGTGCTGAAGAACTACCACGGCGGAACACCCTTCCCCAATCCCCAAGATCCCTATAAAGGCTGGAAGGTCCTGGCTAACGTGTTCTTTGCGTTTGTGCCGGCGTTGTACGTGAACACACCAAACAACTACGGCTCGGTGTGGGCGGTGGATAAGTACGGCGACGTCGCCCCTTCGACCCTCGATGTGGTCTATCGCTGGAGCGACTACATCACCGACCAGGGCTTCCCGCCGCAGGAAACCTATGCGCCGGGCACCTGGTACACCGAATGGGGTATGCAGGAATCGCCTGAGCAGGCCCGCTATACCGCGGCGCTCTCGCTGTTCTACGTCGACCAGGAAAAGAACCCCTTCCCCGACACGTTCGTGTTCGTGCCGGCTCTGCGCCGTTCGCTGCGTTTGTCGGCTACCTCGCGTTGCTCGCCGGTGTTCGGCTTCGACTGGACTTACGACGATGCCAAGACCAATGGCTTCAACGGCAGCACCTCGATTTATTCCGGCGATTTTCTTGGTGACCGCAAGATCCTGACGCTCGCGGTGTTCAACACCGACGGCGCCAACTTCCCTCAGGGTTACGACATGCCGCTGGGCTGGCCGAAACCTTCGTGGGGAAAATGGGAAGTCCGGCCAATGGCGATTGACGATGTGAAGCGTATTCCGAGCGAGTCGGCCGGCTATTGCTACTCCAGCCGCATCATGTACGCGGACAAGGAGTTCTGGGACGGCGATTGGGTTGACCTGTTCGACTCGAACAAAAAGCTGTGGAAATCGATTGCGTACTTCAACGATATCGGTGAGGTACCTGGACTCGGCCGCACCTGGGACGGTGTCGCATCAATGGCGTGGGACCTGCAGAACACGCACATGACGGTATGGTCAGGGTTCGGCAATCCCTGGAAGCGCAAGCCGTTCCTCGATTTCAACTCGCCGAAGGAATACTTCGACGGCGTCAAGTACGGCAGCCCTTCGGGCCTGATGCAGATCCTGCGTTAGCGCGTCGATACCGGCCCTTCGACTGACGGCCGGTTCAACCGAAGCAACAGACGGGGCACGGTTTCACGCCGTGCCCCGCTCTTTTTTCGGCTACCGCCGGTCGCGCACCGGCGAACACGCTAAAAATCAAAACGTTGTGCGGCCCTTGAAGCGGCGCGAAGCAACGTCGTACTACTTAGCCATAGTTCGTGATAAGCCGATTATTTCAAATCGCTGCGTTCGCAGACTCCCCCGCCATGGGCTCAGCGGACGAGCCCTAACGGAGGTAGACGAAAAATGGCTGGAATGCTGCAAGGTAAGAGTGCGCTGGTTACCGGTGCGGGCTCAGGCATTGGCCGGGCCGCCGCGCTCACGATCGCTCGCGAGGGAGCGAAAGTGTTGGTCGCCGACCTGGTCGAGGACGCCGGTAACCAGACCGTCGCCGCGATAAAAGCCGCGGGCGGTGAGGCGATTTTCACCAGGTGCGACATCGCGAAGGCCAATCAGGCGGAAGCGCTGGTGGCGGCCGCAGTGAAAGCCTTTGGCCGGCTCGACTGCGCCTTCAACAATGCCGGCGTCGCCGGCAAGATCGCGCGCACTGCAGACGATACCGAGGAAAACTTCGACTTCATCATGTCGGTTAATCTGCGCGGCGTCTGGCTCTGCATGAAATACGAGATTTTGCAGATGCTGAAGCAGGGCGGCGGTGCCATCGTCAATACCGCTTCGGCCGCCGGCCTGGTCGGCTCCCATGGGATGCCGGCATATACCGCCTCAAAGCACGGGGTTGTCGGCCTGACCAAGACCGCCGCGCTCGAGTACGCACGCGCCAACATACGCGTCAATGCCGTATGTCCGGGCGTGATCGACACCGCGATGGTCGCAGGCATCGTTTCGAATCATCCCCGCCTCAAGGACATCCTGGTGAACGCCGAACCCGTCGCGCGAATGGGAAATCCAGGTGAAATTGGCGAAGCGGTGACCTGGCTGTTGTCGGACTTCGCTTCGTTTGTCACTGGATGTTCGCTGCCGGTCGACGGCGGGATGACGGCGCAGTAGCCGTCCGACAGGGAGACCCGATCATGGCAGGTCTGCTCAACGGCAAAGTCACTCTGGTCACTGGCGCGGGCGGCGGTATCGGCCGCGCCACGGCTCTCGTGCTGGCGCGCGAGGGCGCCAAAGTCATGGTCTCCGACGTCTCGACCCGCCGCGGCGAGGAAACCCGGACGCTGGTGAATCAGGCTGGTGGCGAGGCTGAATTTCTCAAGGCCGACGTCTCGCGCGCCGCCGATTGCGAGGCGCTGGTCGCCGAGACGGTGCGCAAATGGGGCCGGCTCGACGGCGCGCACAACAACGCCGGCATCTCCGGTCAAATCGTCAGTGTCGCCGAGGATACCGAGGAGAACTGGGACCGTACGCTGGCGGTCGACCTCAAGGGCGTCTGGCTTTGTATGAAGTACCAGATCCTGCAGATGCTCAAGCAGGGCGGCGGCTCGATCGTCAATACCGCGTCAACCGCCGGATTGCTTGGAGCGGTGCGGATGGGCGCTTACGCGGCGGCCAAGCACGGGGTAATCGGCATAACCAGAACGGCGGCGCTCGAATATGCGCGAGCGAATATCCGCGTCAACGCGATTTGCCCCGGGGTTATCGGCACGCCGCCGATTCTGCAGTGGATGGAAAATCCCAAAACCCGCGAGGCGCTGCTCGGACAGGAGCCGATTGGACGCGCCGGTAAGCCTGACGAGATCGGCAACGCGGTCGCATGGCTGTTCTCCGACGCGTCGTCGTTCGTCACAGGGATAGCATTTCCGGTCGACGGCGGACTCACCGCTCAATAGCTGCGGATAGTCGACGCTGCGTGAACACAGCGCGAACTCGAAATCTCCAAGTGGAGGGAATCTCGTGGCCAACTGGATACCCAAAGCATACAAAATCGTCAAAGAAGAAAATGTCCCGGCCAGGATGCGCGACGGGGTAACGCTGCGCGCCGACGTTTACCGGCCCGACGCGCCGGGGCGATACCCGGTGGTTCTGATGCGCACGCCGTACGGCAAGGAAGCCACCGCGCCCAACGCCAAGCGGTTTGTGCCCTATGGCTACGTGCTGGTGACCCAGGACACCCGCGGACGCTTTGATTCCGAGGGTGACTGCTACTACCCGCTGATTCACGAAGGGAATGACGGCTACGACACGGTGGAATGGGCCGCGCAACTGCCGTGTTCGAACGGCAGCGTCGCGACTTACGGACAGTCCTATTTATGCGCGACCCAGTACCTGATGGCTCCCACCCGGCCGCCGCATCTGCGCGCGATGTTTGCAACCTCGGCCCCCTCGGACTGGCATGAATGCTGGGTCTATCGCGGCACTGGCGTGCTCGATTTCGGCTGGCTGCTTCCCTATTGCCTGATGATGACGCCCGACCAGCTTAAGCGAAAGGGCACCCGCCATCTGCTCGAGGCGATTCGCGGCTACTATCCTGACCCCGCGGAAATGAGCCTCTGGGCCGGACTCAAGGAAGAGCACTTCAGTCATCTGCCGATTTACGACTGGGCCGAGCGGCTGGCGGAGTCAATGCCCTACCTCAAGGACTATTTCGATCATCCTGAGGATGACGCCTACTGGCGGCAAATCAACGTCCGTCACAAGGCCCATGATGTCGCGGTGCCGATTTTCCACGTCGCGAGCTGGTATGACGGCTTTCTCGAAGGCGGACTGCACTATTTTTCGGCTATCCGGCAGCATGGTTACACGCCCGAGGCACGCGCGGGACAGCGGCTGCTGGTAGGCCCCTGGCCGCACTTGTATCCGTACGACTCGCCGTCTTCGAAAGTGGGCGAGCTCGATCTTGGACCCGAAGCGCTGATCCGCGTGGGAGATATGGCCTTACGCTGGTTCGACTACTGGCTTAAGGGCATTGATAGCGGAATTGCTGGCACGAAACCGGTCAATATCTTCGTGATGGGCGACAATACCTGGCGCGAGGAAGACGAATGGCCGTTGGCGCGCACGAAGTACACCCCCTTCTACCTGCACGGCGCGGGCAAGGCGAATACGCTCAACGGCGACGGCGGGCTGAGTCAGATCCCGCCGCACGAGGAGCGCAGCGATTCGTTCGTTTATGATCCCAACGATCCGGCGCCGACCCGAGGCGGCTCCCAACTCGGTCCCAACCCCACCGGCCCCTGCGATCAGCGCCCTGTCGAGGCGCGCCAGGATGTGCTGGTCTATACCAGTGAGCCATTGACGACCGACCTCGAGATCACCGGGCCGATCGCGATGAAACTGTTTGCTGCCTCGAGTGCGACCGATACCGACTTCACCGCCAAGCTGGTCGACGTATGGCCGAATGGCTACGCACAGAATATCCAGGACGGAATCGTGCGTGCCCGCTATCGCAATTCCAAGACCCATCCGGTTCTGCTGACGCCCGACGAAGTCTGCGAATACACGATCGATTTGTGGGCGACCAGCCACGTGGTAAAGCCGGGGCATCGAATCAGGGTGGAAATCTCCAGCAGCAACTTCCCGCATTACGACCGCAATCCGAACACCGGCGGTCCGTTGTTCAAGGAAAACAGCTTCAAGCGCGCGACTCAGACGATTTTCCACGACGCGGGCCGTCCGTCGCATATCATTCTGCCGATTATTCCTCGCTAGGCGGCGCGAGCCGTGACCTGAGACAGCGATAACCGGAGTATTCGACTATGGCGTTACGACGTCCCACGGTGGAAGACCTGAAACAACTTGCGGCGGCCAATCACTTCAGCCTCAACGCCGAGGAGATGGCCGACTTCAGCGCGATGATGCCGGCAATGTTCGAGTCACTCGACGGACTCGAGCGCACATCCTTACCAGCCATTCGACTCAAGTACCCGGAGCGCGAAAGTGGCTTCCGGCCCGAGCCGAAGGACGACCCGCTCAATGCGATCCTGCGGCGATGCTCGGTCAAGGGCGCCCGCAGCGGCAAGCTCGCCGGCAAGCGTATCGGAATCAAGGACTGCTTCGCCGTCGCAGGGGTCCCGATGACCTGTGGGTCAATGGTGATGGAAGGCTACGTGCCTGAGATCGACGCCACCATTGTCACCCGGATCCTCGACGCCGGGGGCGAGGTAGTCGCCAAGCTCAATCTGGACAACTTCGCCTTTTCCGGTGCCGGGGACACGAGCGCCTTTGGACCGACCCGCAATCCACATGACCCCAACCACCTGGCCGGCGGTTCCTCCGGGGGATCGGCCGCTGCGCTCTACTATCCAGATATCGATATGACCGTCGGTGGCGACCAGGGCGGTTCGATTCGTATACCGGCGTCGTTCTGTGGCGTGGTCGGCCTGAAGCCGACCCACGGACTCGTGCCCTACACCGGCTGCGTCGGGATCGACCCGACTTTCGACCACGCCGGTCCGATGGGCCGCAGCGTCGCCGACGTCGCGTTGATGCTCGAAGTTATCGCGGGCAAGGATCCGATGGACCCGCGTCAGGGAGAAATCGCTGTCGAGCCATACACCAAAGCACTCGGCGGCGATCTGAAGGGTATCAAGCTGGGTGTTCTGCGCGAGGGTTTCGGGCAGCCGGGCGGCGAGAGCGACGTCGACACCGCGGTGAATCGCGCAATCCAGGCGCTGCACGAACTCGGTGCGCAGGTCGAGGAGGTGTCGGTCCCGGCGCATCGGGAGACCGACGGCCTTACCTGGGCACTTCTCGCCGAAGGCGCCACCGCCCTGATGTACGGCAATGGCGTCGGCTACCATTTCCGCGGCTATTACGACACCGCGCTGGCAAGCGCACTCGGCCGCTTTCGCAAGGTGCAGGGCGACGATCTGCCACCGACCGTCAAGATGGTCCTGCTGGTCGGCAGCTATCTCAACAGCCGCTATCATGGCCGCCTTTACGCCAAGGCTCAGAACCTGCGTGTGGCGACGCGGCAGGCCTACGACGCCGTCCTGCAGAAGGTCGACGCGATCGTAATGCCGACTACGCCGATGAAGGCGCTTCGCTATCAACCCAATTTGCGGCCGGGCGAGGTGGTGAGGCGCGGCTGGAGCATGCTCGGCAACACTTCCGTGTTCGACATGACGGGGCATCCGTCGCTCAGCCTGCCCTGCGCGATGTCGGCTGGTTTGCCGGTCGGCCTGATGCTGACCGGTCGTCATTTCGACGAGATGACCTTGCTGCGGATCGCGGACGTTTACGAACGCAAGCTGGATTGGCGCAAAGGCGCCTGACCGGAAAGGATGGATACGCGATAGGCCGGCGGCTGGTCAGTCTGCCGGAAAGGCAAGCAGTTTAACCGCGGCGGAAGCTCCGAAAACCCGTCGCGCGACCGTGGGAGGTTACGAGCGATGCTGGATTTGATTATCCGCAATGGCCAGGTAGTAACTCCGCAGGGGGTCGCGCGATGGACGGTCGGCGTCCAGGGTGAACAAATAGCCTACGTCGGAATCGACGACCCCGCGCTTCAGGCCGGCCGGACGATCGACGCCGCTGGCAAGCTGATCGTACCCGGTGGGATCGAACCGCACGCCCATCTGGACATTTCGACCTTACCAATCCCGACAGCGGCCGTTCTACGCTCGGGCCCGAAGAGGATACCGTCGGAATGGCGTTCGGCGGGACTACCACCCACCTAGACTTCTGTTTCGTGGAACCCTCGATGGAATTCACCCGAGCGATCGAGGAACGCTGCGCGCGATGGAAAAACAAATCACACGTCGATTATTCGTTTCACGTCGGATTGCTGGGCGCACTACCGCTCAAGGTATTTGACCAAATCGACGACGTGGTGAAGCAGGGCTTCCCAAGCTTCAAGGTCTTCACCACCAACATCCTGCCACCGCATCCCAAGCGGATGCCGGTGCGGCTCGACTTCGGACGCATCCAGCTGGCGATGGAAAAGGTGGCCAAAAGCGGCGGCATCATGGTGGTTCATGCCGAAGACGACGACCTGGTTCAGTTCAACTACGAAAGGTTCACCGCTGAAGGCCGAACCGCAGGAACCAACCTGCACCTGGTTCACACCAAGCTTTCCGAGCGCCTCGCCTTCGAGCGCGTCATCCGGGTCGCCGCCGCGGCTGGGGCTGGCGTGTATTTCGTTCACACCTCGGCCTCCGATGGGGTCGAGGCGGTAGCCGATGCGCGTGGGCATGGACTGCCGGTGTATGCGGAAACGCTTCACCAATACGCACTGTTCAGCGCCGAAGACTACAAACAGGCGCGCGGCTTCTGTTACCACACCTACCCCTCCCTCAAGCATGAGGACGATCACAAGGCGCTATGGAATGGACTGGTCAACGACGGCGTCTCGACCATGGCGACCGATGAATTTCCGACCACCCTCGAACACAAACTGCTGGGCAAACGCATCGACAACGTCACCGGCGGCAATCTCGGCGCCGAGGCGCGCATGGGTATCACTTATACCGAGGGGGTCGTGCACCGCGGTATGTCGTTGCAGCGCTTCGCCGAAGTCACCTCGACCAATGCCGCCCGTATTCTCGGTCTCTATCCGCGCAAGGGCGCAATTGCCCCCGGCAGCGACGCGGACCTCGTGCTGATCGACCCGTCGATCAAGAAAACGCTCAAGCGCGAGGACTTCCACGTCAGCGACTACAGCCCGTGGGAGGGCTGGCAAATCGAGGGGTGGCCGGTTATGACCATCCTGCGTGGCAACGTGATTGTTGAGGATGGCAAGCTCACTGGAAAATTGACCGATGGCCAGCTTATTCGAAGAAAGATCGACCCGGTGGTTTTGCGCCGCCCCGCAAGCTGACTGAAAAACAACGAGCGAATCGATCCGGTAAAAAATAGGTCATCCGCCGAATCGCTACGAGGAGATCATCATGGATGTCGCCGCTCAACTGGAAATGTTCCGAACCGCGCTCGAAATCGCCAAGCTAAAACCTTCGACGCTCACCCTTCCCGATGATCACCAGGTGATAATTGGCTCGATGCGGTTCCATTACCTGGACTGGGGCGGCAACGGCCAGCCGATCCTCTTGCTTCACGGTGGCGGCCTTAACGCGCACACCTGGGATGTAGTCTGCGTAATGCTGCGGGATCGCTACAGATGCATCGCGCTCGACCAGCGCGGTCACGGCGACAGCGAATGGTCGCCGGTGGTTGATTACGGGGTCGAGACTCAGGTCCGCGACGTCGAGGGCTTCGTCAATCACCTCGGCTTGCAAAATCCCATACTGATTGGCCAATCGATGGGCGGGTTGAACTCAATCGCGTATGCAATCCGTCACAGCCACCAGATGAAGGCGCTGGTGGTGGTCGACGTGGGACCCGAGATTAACCCTGCGGGCGCCCAGCGCATCCGCGAATTCGCCAGCACTCCTGAACTCGATTCGCCGGAGCAATTCCTCGAACGGGCGGTGAAGTTCAATCCCTTGCGCAATCCGGCGGTGCTCAGGCGCAGCCTGTTCTACAACCTGCGTCAGACGCCGGCTGGTAACTGGACGCTCAAACATGACCAACGGCGCGCGTCCGAGCAGGCGGCGGCGATCGCGACCGGGCAACGCGAACGGCTCGCCAGCGAAGTTTCGCGAATCGCCTGCCCAACGTTGATTCTGCGCGGAGCACTTAGCGAAGTGCTGAGCGATCAAGGCGCTCAGAAGTTCGCCGATTCGATTAAAAACGCGCGCTGGGCCCGTATCGAAAACGCCGGACACAACATCCAAGGCGACAACCCGGCGGATTTACTCGCCGCGCTGCGGTCGATTCTTTAGTCGAACACTGAGTATCGCGGACGGCAAAAACGTCCGCGGTGGAATGCGCTTAACAAACCAAGCGCGCCGGTCACATCACCAGGCCAACGGGCAGATCCGCCCAGCTTCAACTGCCCGACGCAGGGCTAATGCGCCGCGACTCACTTCAATTTCCGTCAGGTCGCCTCACTGGCCGTCTTATTACGGCCAGCGAGCGCCTATTGGTTCAAACTTGAGGAAAAAGCCGAAGTGAGCGACAGTCAGTTACTTGCGCCGCTCTGGCGCAATTCTTCGAGCTGGGCAGCACCCTGCTGCATCCGCCACTGATCGATCGCCTCGACGTTGAAGCGCCAGTCACTGCCGATTTTGAAGCCCGGTAGCTGACCCTTCTTGAGGAGCCGATAAATGGTGGAGCGATGAACCCGCAGGTATTCCGAGAGTTCGCTGACGGTCAGGACTTTTGCGTCTGAAAGCATCTTGGGTTTATCCTTCTCTAGATTCTCTAATCTTAGCTACGCTGACCACAAAGCTACCATGAAGAGCACGTCCAAACCAACCCCTAACGGAAACAAAAGGCTCGCTTGTTCTTCGCGATTTCTTCGCTCTGGAAGGGCTAGACTTGCGCTCTCTAGCAACCAAATCCCGTCCCTCAAGCGTATATGCTCAGGCCAGAACGCTCGAAGGCCGGTTACGGTTACTACTGACGGTTTCGACGGCTTTGGATTGAATTTTATTCAATTCGCGCGTCTACTCAAGAAAATTTCTTAATCTGAATATCGGATAGTTTGTCGCCGTTCGCCTCAGACATCTGCTCATTATGAGTACGGACGAATCTAAACGGCGATTCGCATTCATTTCCGCATCTTTGATTGTCATGCCTGAACCACCGGCTTTTGCTCGCACCGCCAATCCATGAGCCAGCACCGTCGAGATACTCGAACAGGCTCTCGAAGGTTCCTTGCAATTGGGCTTAAATGGTACACAACTCGAAGTATCAAGCTGCGGAGGGATATCCATGGAACGCAAAGGCGTGCATCATCTCGGTCTGGCAACGCTCAATATCGAGCGGACGATTGATTTCTACACCACCATCATGGGCTGGAAGGTCGCCTGGTGCGACGTTCTGGAGCCGCCCGACGGCGGCCGAATCAAACACGCCTTTCTCGATACCGGCGACGGCACCCTGGTAGCGTTCATGTGCCCGGAGAAAGTCCGCGGCATCCCGGAAGAATTCAAGACCGACATTAATAGCGCGCAGAATCTGCCGCCCGCCTTCTATCATTTCGCCTTCGACTGCAATTCCATCAAGGAACTTGAGGAGAAGCGTCAGGAACTCCTGGGCAAGGGGGTTGACGTTACGCCGGTGGTCGACCACGAATGGTGCCGCTCCATCTACTTCAATGATCCCAACGGTTTGCTGCTCGAATTCTGCACCACCGTCAGGGCCTTCACCGAAGACGACAAAATCATGAAGCATCGCGAACAGCCGGGCCCGATGGTCAGTAATCCCGACGACGCGCGCAAGGTTCGCGAGAAGCTGCTTGGCGGTCCGCGGCCCGCTTAAGGCGGCGCTCTTCCGCGGCAAAATCATCGCGCCTCGAGCGTCATGGCTCCCGAGCCGTGGCGCTCGAGCGGCGGCTTAGCAACCTCGACGGTCAGAAAAGGAACTCAAAGCTATGCCTGAGACAGGACTCTTTGACGTCATGTACAGCGCCGGTGCGATACGGCGATACCGTCCGGATCCGGTGCCCGACGAAATCATTACCAAAGTCCTCGACGCGGCAATTCGCGCTCCTTCGGGCAGCAACGCGCAGTCGTGGGTCTTTATCGTGGTCAAGGACGCCGAAAAGCGCCGCCAACTCGGTGCAGTTTATCGCAAGGCCTCGGATATATTGACGAAGCTCTATGCCGGCGCATCCCGCCCGCCTCACATGGACGAAAAGAAGTACCAGCGCTTCATGCAGTCAGTGACTCACCTTTTCGAGCATATGGGCGACGCACCGGTGCTGCTCCTGCCATGCCTTAAGGCTTCCATGTGGACGGGGGCGTCCAATCTCCCGCCCGACATCAAGGCGCGGATCGCGGGCGCCACGCGCATCGCGGGTTCGAGCATTTATCCTGCTGTCCAGAACATCATTCTCGCCTGCCGTTCATTTGGCCTGGGCACCGTGCTGACCACGATTCATGCCTTCTTCGAAGAAGAAGTCCGCGCCATTGTGAATCTCCCCGCCGAAGTGCAGACCTATGCGCTGATGCCGATCGGCTATCCGCAGGGGCATCACTTCGCGGTCAAGCGCCGGCCAGTGAGCGAGGTTACCTGCCTCGACAGTTACGGTAAGCCCTGGCCGGCCTGAGAAAGGCCAGCGCGCTAGCGGTTTCGATAGGCGGACCCGAGGAGCTATCGACGTGAACGGAGTTCATGACCTTGGCGGCATGCACGGCTTCGGGCCGATCGAGCGCGAAGCGAACGAGCCTGCGTTCCATTCCGCATGGGAAAGACAAGTCTTTGGTGTGATGCTCGGCGCGATGGGCCTTCGTAAGTTCAATGTCGACGAGTTTCGCCGGACGATCGAACGGATGCCGCCGGCGCGTTACCTGGCAGCCAGCTACTACGAGCGCTGGCTGCACGCGATCGAAACTTTGTTGATCGAGAAGAACGTCCTCTCGCGCGCCGAAATCAATGCCCGGCTGGGCGAGCTTGGCGTGCGCGATGACTCCACCGGCGGAGCCCACGACCTCGCGCCCGCTCATACGACGCCCAACCGCAGCAATTCGGCAGCCAGGTCCGGCGACCTTACGGAAGGCCAGAGCACCCCGCTTCGCCGCAATCCCGGCCACAAGCCACGCTTCAAGCCTGGCGACCGGGTGATCGCACGCAATCTCAATCCACACGGACATACCCGCATTCCGCGCTACGTTCGCGGTCATCGCGGGGTGGTCCGCCGCAATTGGGGCGTGTTCGCATTTCCAGACACGCACGCTCATGGTCTCGGCGCCAATCCGCAGCATTGTTACGCCGTGGAATTTGCCGCACGCGAACTGTGGGGCGACGACGCCGCGGCTGGCGATAGTCTCTATGTCGATTTGTGGGAGGACTACCTAGCCCCCGCCCGGACTCGCGTCAGCAAGCCCGCGCCGCGAGCGATCAAGAGATCGGCGCCGGCGCGACGGAGGGTCAAGACCGCAGCCAAGCTGCGCAGAGGACGCCGATGAAATCCGACGACGACGAACATCCGCAGGGCCACGCCCACAATCAGCCGGAGAGCGGTCCAGCCTTGCGCGTCAAAGCGATCGAATCGCTGCTGGTCGAGAAAGGACTGATCGACCCGGCGGCGCTCGATTCGCTGGTCGATACCTACGAGCACAAGGTGGGGCCGCGCAACGGCGCGCGGGTGGTCGCCCGCGCCTGGGTTGACGCCGCCTTCAAGCGGCGGCTGCTCACGGACGCGTCCGCTGCGCTGCGCGAGATGGGTATCGAAGCCGGCCCCCAGGGCGAGCATCTGATCGCGCTCGAGAACACCGCCAAGGTTCATAACATGGTGGTCTGCACGCTGTGCTCCTGTTACCCGTGGCCGGTCCTCGGACTGCCGCCTACCTGGTACAAGAGCCCTGCCTACCGTTCGCGTGCGGTGAGCGATCCGCGTGGCGTGCTAAGCGAGTTCGGCGTGAGCCTTCCGCCAGGGGTCGAAGTCCGGGTGTGGGATTCGAGTTCCGAGATGCGCTTTATGGTTTTGCCGATGCGTCCACGCGGCACCGATAGTCTCGACGAGACCGGGCTGGCCGCGCTGGTTACTCGCGATTCGATGATCGGCACAGCTCTGCTCGCATACCCGCCGGCCGAGGCAGCGGCTAACCCTCAGCGCTGAAAAGGATACTGTGAGCCATCCCACACCCGATTCGTTCGAACGCGCGATACGATCACGCGGAATTCAACCCGACGAAGTTGTCTTCGCCGAACCCTGGCAAGCCCGCGTTTTCGCGCTGGTACTGGCGCTGGCCGAACGCCAGAGCGTCGACTGGGAGGAATTCCGGCGCCACTTGATCGATCAAATTGCCGCTGCTGACGTGGAAGCGGCCAGAACCGGTGCGGGCGCGTCGTATTACGAGTCCTGGCTCGCTGCCCTCGAAGCCCTCCTCGACACCTCGGCCATCGCACCGAGCGCGGAAATCGATCGGCGCGCCGACCACATCGCCGCCAATCCGCCAGCGCCAACCAAGGCCGCCTCTTCCCGCCCGGTCAGGATCGCCTGACCAATCCTCATGGCACGGGTGCTGGCAGGCGCTCTAATCGTCGCTATCCTCGCGGCTATCGGCGGATGGGTAATGTATACGCGCTACCAGGCGGCTGACGCTCTCAACCAGAAAAAAATCGAAGACCTGCAGAACCAGTTGCAGACGCTTCAGGATCGAACGGATCGCCTGAAAGAGGAACTAGCCAAGACTCAAACCGAGGAAGAGCGGCTCAATGTGGCCAATCAAGACCTCGCCAAAACTCTCGCGCAGGCCCGGCTGACCGGAAAAATCCCGCCGCTGCCGCCGAGCGCACTCCCCTACCCGCCCAAGTAAACCCGACGCGCTTACTTCCTGTCCGCCGGCGCCAGCACGAACCGTTGCCATTCCGCCAAATGACTGAGCGAGCGAAGATTCGGCATCCGATCGAGGTAGACCTCGCCTTTCAGATGGTCGGTCTCGTGCTGAATTACTCGCGCGTGGAAATCCGTGGCGACGAAATCCAGCGGTTCGGCGTTACGGCCGAGCGCGACCACCCGCAATTGCTTCGCTCGCGGCACCACTCCGCGTAGCTCAGGAATGCTCAGGCAGCCTTCCCAGTCGTCGATCGGCGCGGAATCGAGCGCCGTCACTTCCGGGTTGATCAGATAGGTCAGCGGCACCGGCGGCATGTCCGGATAGCGCGGATGGTTCGACACTTCGAGCACCGCGACCCGGATCGACAGATGTACCTGCGGCGCCGCCAACCCGACGCCAACGTACTCGTGCATCGTGTCGACCATGTCGTCGAGCAGTCGCTGGAACTCCGGCGATTTGATCATTGCCGGATCGATCGCTTGCGCGGGTGCACGCAGGGCCGGATGGCCCAGTCTGGCGACTTTGAGGATCATGCGCCTTGCTTAGCGCGATTCGCCGGGCGACGAAAGTGCGGACCCATACGCGCGCTCCCGGCGGGCCGCGCTGACAGGTTGGCGGGCGGCCGAAACGACGCTGACTCGACGATCAAATCGGGTGCCGGTGGACCCTCATCGCACGACCTCGTGTTTGGCGCCTGTCCCCGCCGAGTAATTCGCGCTTCTTGCTTCACGCTCAGCGTCGGCGCGCCAGCGATCGATCGATTCCAGGTTGAAGCGCCAATCACTGCCGACCTTGAATGCCGGCAGCTGCTTTTTCTTGACCAGCCGATAGATGGTCGATGGATGCACACGTAAATACTGTGCGACTTCTTCCAGCGTTAAAACCGTTGCCATTGCCGCCCTCCGAATGATGGACTTACATTCGACGGCCCTAGAGTAACAATTTGTCAACACTGACTACAACAGCCTGTGGAAACCCTGTGTCAACAGGATTAGCTCAGGGGTTAATCGCCAGGTTGTCACGCTCGGCTTGACGCGGTTAACGCCTGTTCGCTGCCAGCTCGAACGCGCACCACGCGGCTCCTATTGTTGTCTGTTTGGGAGGCCAGAGCGTCTTATGTTTGATCCCAGCGGGAGTCGAACCCGCGTTCCCGACGTGAGAGGCCGGTGTCCTAACCACTAGACGATGGGACCATCGCGTCCGAACCCGCCCCTGGAGGCGGTTTGGCTGAGGAGGGAGGACTCGAACCTCCAATCGCCTGATCCAGAGTCAGGTGGCTTGCCAATTAGCCGACTCCTCAGCGCAGTCCTAAATTTATAGCCGCCCGGCACGCCCGTTCCAAGCCCTGACGGACGTCCCAATACTCATCCAATGGCTTCAGCGCGCGGCGCTGGCGGCGGCGTTTCGCAGGGTCTCGGCGTGATGGTTGACCAGTTCGTCGCAGCGCTGCAGTAGTCCCGGATCGTGACAGTGCTGCTCGATCATGTAGCTGAGCTCGCTCAGATCGTGCACCAGGAGCCGCTGACACCGCTCGTATTCGTCGGTCTGGTTGAGGGCCCGGAGCAGGTCGCCGACCATATCCTCGAGTTCGGTCTCTTCGACTTCGAGCGCAATCGCCAGTGCCCTTTCGAGCGGCATCGCGTCTGCCGGCTCGCCAAGATAACTCGCCAGTAGCCCGCGCAGCCGCTCGACCGCGCGAACCGGCACGGGGCTCGGCTTGTCGAGTACTTCCTCGATTTCCAGCACGGTCATCACGAGGTCGAGGGCGCCGACGTGGCGCGCCTCATCGCGAGCCATACTGAACCAGAACTCATGCGCGGGCGGGTCGGGGCGAAAGATCTTGGCGAAGCGCGCATACAGCGCCATGCTCTGTCTTTCCAGGGCAATCGTGGTTTCGAGCACTTCGCGGGTAGTCGGCACGGGCGCGATTGTATCGTGCAAATTCGCGATTGGTAAAGCGTAATCGGAGCTGGAAGCGGCCGAGCACAAGAAACCGCGCCGCCCATTCGAGCGGCGCGGCTCCTCGACCGCCTAACGTGCGAGCTCGGTCGCCCGCGTTTCGCGAATCACAGTGACGCGGATCTGCCCCGGATAGGTCATGTCGGTCTCGATCTTCCGGGCCACCTCGCGGGCCAGCATCGTCGCGTCTTCGTCGGAAACCTGGTTCGGCTCGACTATCACGCGCATCTCGCGGCCGGCTTGCACCGCAAAGCATTTGTCAACGCCTTTGAACGATTTCGCGATAGTCTCGAGGTCTTCAAGCCGCTTGACGTAGCTTTCCAGCACTTCGCGCCGGGCGCCGGGCCGCGCGCCAGAAAGAGCGTCGGCGGCGTCGACCAGCGGAGCGAGGATGGTCTCGGCCTTGACCTCCTCGTGATGGGCCGCGATGGCGTTGACGATCTTGGCCGATTCGCCGTACTTGCGCGCAAGCTCCGCGCCGATCAGGGCGTGCGAACCCTCGACCTCGTGGGTCAGCGCTTTGCCGATATCGTGCAGCAGCGCCGCGCGCCGCGCCTGCTTCTCGTTGAGGCCTAGTTCGGCAGCCATCGCGCCGCAGATGAAGGCCGCCTCGATCGAATGCATCAGGACGTTTTGAGCGTAGCTGTAGCGGTACTTGAGCATGCCCAGCAGCTTCGACAGTTCGGGATGGACGCCGTGCACGCCGACCTCGATCAGCGCCCGCTGACCGGCCTCCTTGATCGATTCCTCGACCTCCTGCTCGGCCTTGCGGACGACCTCCTCGATTCGGCCCGGATGAATCCGGCCGTCGGAGATCAGGCGTTCCAGTCCAACCCGCGCGATCTCCCGACGAATCGGGTTGTGGCACGAGATCACCACCGCTTCCGGGGTGTCGTCGATGATGATATCGACCCCGGTCGCGGCCTCGATGGCGCGGATATTACGGCCTTCACGGCCGATAATCCGGCCTTTCATCTCGTCGTTGGGCAGCGCCAGCACGGAAACCGTGCGTTCCGCCACAAATTCCCCAGCGAGCCGCTCGATTGCGATTGAAATGATGCGTTTGGCGCGCCGGTCGGCCTCCTCGCGCGCCTCTTCCTCGACTACCCGGATATGGCGCGCCGCCTCATGACGAGCCTGGCCGATCATCTCGTCGATCAGGGTGCGCTTGGCCTCGTCGCGGGTAAGGCCCGCGACCGCTTCCAGCTTGCCGCGCGCCTCGTCGATCAAAGCCTGCTGTTCGGCTTCCTTGTCGCCCAGGGTCTTTTCGCGAGTGCGCAGACCCTGGTCACGACGATTGAGGTCGGTTTCACGCCGTTCGAACGCTTCGAGGCGTTTTTCCAGGGTCTCCTCGCGGGTTTGCAGCTTGGTCTCGATCGCGGTCAGATCGCGCCGCCGATCGCGGGACTCGCGCTCGGCCTCGGCGCGCGCGCCGACCAGCATATCCTTCGCCTTTACTTCGGCCTCCTTTACCAGCAGTTCGCTTCTGCTTTTGGCGTCCTCGACGATCCGTTCAGATTCATAGCGCGCGGCCTCCCCGGCGACGGACTCAGTCCGCCGTCTCATCACCTCCCACGCGATAAAGGCCGCGCCACTTATCACAATACCCAGGAGCAGCCATCCAATTGTCACCAACACCTGGGGACACCTCCTTGGTCCGCGCGCAGCGTGCCCGGATGTGGCGCATCGCCGGCCGCGTGCATCGCAGACTCGGTAACGATTAGGTTAAGCCGCCGGTCATTCGGCGACTCCGGGAGCCGGTCCAGCAATTGAAACGAATAAGCCAGACCGGCGGTGATCACCTGCGGTCCCGTGGCGGCCAGCATTCGATCGTAGTAGCCGCCGCCGCGGCCCAGGCGCTGTCCGACGGGGCTGAAGGCCACCCCAGGGACACAGATCAGTGCCCGCACCAAACCAGCGAGCGGCACAATCTCTGCCCCGGTCGGCTCCAGCAGGCCAAAAGCGCCCGGCGCGAGTTCCGAGGGATCATTGACGCGGATCAGCCTGAGGTCGTGACTGTCGAGGACAACCTTGGGCATCAGGGCAAGTCGTCCGGACGCTAATACGCCGGCCAGCAACTCACCGGTGGCAATCTCGTTGTCTTTGGCTGCGTAAAGGACGACGGCGTCTGCGTCGCGATAGGCGGCGGAGGCCATAAGCCGGCGCTGCACCGCGCCTGAGGCCGAGGCGACATAGGCGCGCGGGAGCGCGCTGCGGCATTCGCGCAGAATTTTGCGAAGATATTTCTTGTCGTCCGCCACGCGCTTTCGCAATGGCGGGAGGGGGTCTAAACCGGCGACTCGACCATCGAATGATCTCGCGCCCGCGTTCTATGAATTACGGAAGCTACCTCCAGCCCGCTAGGCGAGCGCTGACTAAAGGATTGGCTAAAACCGCTAGACATAAGCGATAAAACCGCAAGGGTCCGTCGTTCCGCGGGCGCCGCAGATGCGCCATGCATTTCGGCCCCACAATTCCCCGCCACCTTGACCATCCTACCGACATCTTCACGCGTCTGCAGCCTACTCGGCACGCCCTCAACCGTCCATCGCCCGCGACAAGCGGCGGTTCAAAGCCTGCAAATGACTTAGCAAATCCGCGTAATCTCGGCGTAATCGCTCAAGTTCGTCGGCAAAATTGAGCGCCGCCAGGATTGCAAGATTTACCGAGTTGACGGTCTGGCTGCTGGCGCGAATCGTCTTGATTTTCTCGTCAACCGCCGCGGCCAGCGTCCGCGCCCATTCGTCGCCGTCATCACTGGCGACGACCAATTGCTGGCCCATGATCTCGACGTTGACGCCCTTCATGCCCTACCCCAGGTCTAGACCATCGAAGCGGGCCAGGATGCTTTCGATCCGCACCTTGATTTGACTGCGCGCCTCTTCGTGTTCCTTGAGCCGGGTGCTGGCCTCATTGAAACGCTGTTCGCTTTCGGCCAGGCGCTGGGCCAATTGTTCGTTTTCCCTCTGGAGCTGCTGGATTCGGTTCAGTGATGCCTGTATCCGCTCGTCCAATTCCTTGAGGACGTCGATCTCCATAGCCACCTAACTTCCACCTTCACTTTAATTTTGGATTAACTGGACTGTCAAGCTGCATAAGTGCTGCTGGCAGCGTCCCGACTTGTCTCCGACTCCGAAAAAAGCGCTTCGACGAACTCTTTGGCGTCAAAAGGCCTCAAATCATCGAGCTCCTCGCCAAGCCCGACATATCTTACGGGCAGCTTGAGCCGGTCGGCGATCGCCACGATTACTCCGCCTTTTGCGGAACTATCGAGCTTCGCCAAAACTACGCCGGTAAGCTTTACCGCGTCACCGAAGATCTTCGCCTGGCTGATCGCGTTCTGACCGGTGGTCGCGTCGAGCACCAGCCAGATCTCGTGGGGAGAGCCGGGGATTTCGCGGCTCACCACGCGCGCGATCTTCTTCAGCTCCTCCATCAAGTTGACCTTCGTCTGCAAGCGCCCGGCGGTATCGATAATGACCGCGCCCGCCTTGCGTGCGTTGGCCGCCTTGACCGCGTCGAAAGCAACCGCCGCCGGATCAGAACCCTGCTTTTGCTTGATCAATTCAACGCCCACCCGGTCGCACCATATCTGGAGCTGTTCGATCGCGGCGGCGCGAAAGGTGTCGGCGGCGGCTACAACCACTGATCCCCGCTCGGCCTTGAGCAGCGCCGCCAGCTTCGCCACCGTGGTGGTTTTGCCGGCTCCATTCACGCCGGCCATCATGATGACCAGTGGCGCGTCGCCGCTGCTACTCAGCGGCCGTTCGATTCCGATAAGCGCGCGGGCAATTTCGTCCTTGAGCGAGTCCTTGATCAAATCGGCGCGGGCGTCGTTTTTCAGCTTGGAACGCACCGCGGCGACAATTCGGGTACTGGTTTCAACCCCAACGTCAGCGCCGATCAGCGCTTCTTCGAGGCTCTCATAAATTTCGTCGAGACGGTCGCTGCCGGTAATCGCGGCGCGAATCCGCGCGAGAAAGTTTTCACGGGTTTTCCTCAGTCCCAGACCGATCCGTACCGGCTGCCGGGCCGGCGCTTCGGGCATCGGAGGCGGCGCGGAAACGGCAGGCGGCGGGACTGGCTCGGGAGCAGCAGCAATTTCGGCGGGGCGAGCGGCCTCCGAGGTCTGCACGGCTTCCGGAATCGCGGGGGCCGGCTCCACACCCATTTCTCCCGGCTCGGTTACCGGTTCTTCCGGCTCGGTTACCGGCGGCGGCGAAATTTCGATGGCCGTTTCGGCCTGCAGCGGTGGGATTTCGACCTCGGGCGGCGCTGAAGGCTCCAGGGGCGGCGAAGGGATGATTTCGGTAGTAGCTTCGGCGGGGGTTGGTGCGGTCTCGGCCGGCTGTTCTGGCTGCACAGAAAGGGCGGGCGCCATTGGCACCTGGACCACCGGGTACGGTGGTCGTTCAGCCGCTTCGGGAACCGGTCGGGCGGCCTCGCCCGCTCGTAGCGCTTTCGGATGGACCCGGGAAGGCCGCGGACGTTTCTTGCGTTGGCTTACTTCAACCGCGAACGCGAGACCCGCCAGGGGGAACTGGACAATCAGCGCAATGAGCATCAGGAGATGCAAAGTGGACAAGGATCTATCCCTCGTTAAATGCTAACCGTGTCTTGCTGGCGGCGTCTGCCTTGTTGAACTGGCCGGTCCGGCCGCTTTTGGCTGTGGATGAAACGCAGGGCCGACAACGCAGCCGCAAGAATAACAGCATCGTGCGCAAAGCTTAAACCGCTGGCGAGTTTTTTCAGGAATGAAACGGACCGGGATGAGCACTGTCGAATAAGATCTGATGTAACCGGCGTTCAGTGCGGATCGCTTTCAGCGCGGCCTCGCGAGTCGCCTCGAATTCGCGCTCGAGCCAGCCCTTTAGACGTTCGATTATTGCGTCTGCATTGGGCGCAACAGCGCCGAGCAGATCGCGCTCGACCAAGAATTCGACCAGCACTCGCTCGATACCGTCGGCACGCTCAATCGCGAGCGTCAGCGTAATCGGGCCCGGAGCGTTACCGGTTTCGAGCGGCGACGCCGGCGCCAGCCGATAAATACCGCGCGGAGTGGCGATTTCGATCGCCATGGCTCAGAAGCACGCTGGGAGAATAACGGAAGTACCGGCCGAACGCGGTCGCCTTGGCCTCACGCGGCTCGTGCGGCCGTACCCTTGACCCGATGCCCGCGCTCCCAGAACAACACGACCGGACCGGCGATATAGATCGACGAATAGGTTCCGGTGATTATCCCGACGAACAGCGTGAATGCCGCCGGGCGCAGGATCGGTCCGCCCAGGATCAGCAGCGCCGCCAGCACGGTCAGGGCGGTACCCGAAGTCAGGATCGTCCGCGAGAGGGTCTCGTTGATCGCCCGGTTCATGATCGTATCGAGCGACTCGCGGCGGCGCTTGGTGGCGTCCTCGCGGATACGGTCGGAGACGATAATCGTATCATGGACCGAGTAGCCGATTACCGTCAGCAAGGCGGCCAGCGTGGTCAGGTCGAATTCGAGCCGCGACAGCACCAGTGCGCCTGTCACCACCAGCACATCATGGATCAGGGCGATAACCGCGCCTGCTCCAAAGCTCCAACTGACGCCGGCAAACTGCCAGGCGATATACACGCCCATGAAGATGGTCGCGATCGCAACCGCCAGAAAACCGTCGACTCGGAGATCGTGGCCGACCTTGGCGCCAACCGTCTCGACGCGCAATACATGCGCCAGATTGCCCGCGCCATAGCTATCATTGAGCGCGCCTTCGATTCGCGTGCCTAGGCTGCCGATATTCCGCACCTTCTCGAAACGCAGCAGAAACTGGTTCTGACCCGCGGAGCCGAAGTCCTGCACCGTGACCTCGCCCAATCCGAGCGTGCCCAGCGCACTCCTTATCTGTTCGCCATTGGTCGGCTTGTCGAACTGGATCTGAACGGCGCTGCCGCCGACGAAATCGACTCCGTAATTGAGTCCGACAAACACCAGCAGAAAGATCGCGGCCAAGTTAATCGCCGTCGAAAGCGCGACGAAAAAGTAGCGCTTGCCGACGAAATCGAGGTCAACGTCGGGCGGAATAAACTCTAGAGACATGCGCTTCTATGGCTCCTGCCGCGGGCCCGATAGGTCGCCCGACCGCCAGCACCGGATTTCCGCCCAGGACAAAATAAACTGAACAGACGAGCGGATCGATCGTGCGGCTCCACGAAAATTACCGGGAAGCGCTGTCAAAGAAAAGCCTTCCACTCCGCCGACCCAGTCGAAGCCTGCCACACTGCCCCCATTTGTGCCTGATAGGTCCGGATTAGGCGTGCTTCATCCCTTGCACGCGAATTTGCCAGACCACACCTAGGCCGCTACCGGCTTGCCCTTGGCGCATTTCGCGCAGACGTTGTTCTGGTTGTTGGGATCTTCCTGCAGGCCTTCGTCCAGCGAATGGCAGACCTTCATGCACTTGATGCAGATGAAGTAGATGCCCTCGATGGTCTTGTTGATACGCTCGCGGTTGAGGATGCGGCCTTTGAGCTTCTCGATGCGGATGCCAAGGAGATCCTGGTACTGGCGCTTGATCTTGCGCCGGCCGGCTTCGTCCTTTGGCAGATCCGCATCTTCCTCGCTCTCTTCGGTGGGTTCGGCAAACCCCGCGTATAAATCACGCTTGGCAGATTTGGGCTTGCGTACTCTCGCCATAGCGTTGCTCAGCCTCCGTCAGCGTGTGCGGCCGATATAGCCGCAATTCTTCTCGCATACGACGAAGAATCCTCGCCGTCCGTGGCCAGCGAAGAGAGTGATCTTGCCATCCGCGCCGCAGGTCGGACACAGATGCTTGTGCTGCGATTGACCGCCTTTTTCCGCCGTTTTTGCTTTTTTTTCAGCCATCTTTAAATCCTGCGAACCTTATGTAGGCGTGGTTAAGTTACCGCCAGGACCCTTTCGCGACTAATTCTCAGTAGGGGCTTGCGATAACCGCTAAAAAATTACCCGACTATCGCTCAGCCTGATGCACGCATCGGAGGAATCGCAATTGCCGGGTTGGATGATAGCGTAAGCGCCACTACTTTCCAGAGTCAATACTGTAGCACGCCGCGCATCCGCAAGCGCCACACAACCGACACCGAATCAACGCTCTGCCCAGGTCAACGGTTGCGCTATCACCCGGCAGCGTCTAAGGCTTTGAATCACCTTGAATCGCATGCTGCAAGAAAATGACGCTGTTCTATTCATCGATCGCAAGGGCCGCCGCTACCTCAAAATGCTGCGGCCCGGCCAGAAGATAACCATTCGCGGCGAAATCACCAGCGAAGCCCTCTACGGCCTCGACGACGGCTCGCGAGTCAAGCTCAGTGGCGGCGAGAACTTCCTGGTGTTGCGGCCGACTTACGCCGACCTGATCCCGCATCTGCCACGCGCGGCCCAGGTTATCTACCCCAAAGACACCGGGCCGCTGCTGATTTGGGGCGACGTCTACCCTGGCGCGACTGTAATCGAGGGCGGGGTCGGCGCTGGCGCCTTCACGATCGCCCTGCTGCGCGCGGTCGGACCCAACGGGCGGGTGATTTCCTACGAATTGCGTGAAGACTTCGCCGCCCGTGCGCGCCGCAATGTCGCTGACTTCTTCGGCCCGGCGCCGCATTGGGAACTCAAGCTGCGCGACCTTTACGAGGGCTTCGACGAGACCGGCGTCGACCGGCTGTTCCTCGACCTGCCTGAACCCGCTCGGG
>DATEGX010000316.1:0-6476 GCA_035279875.1 Binataceae bacterium (SeqCode) | reverse complement strand
GCTGTTCTTTCTCTGGGGTGGCGGTTATAACACCGCCCCGATTTTCCTCGCCGCCTTGCTCAAAGCCTTTGGCTGGAGCCACGGGCGGGTCTCCTGGATTACCGGGGGACTTTCGCTCGCAATCGGCGTCTCCGCACCAATCGCGGGGTGGTTACTGGACCGGGTCGAAGCCCGTTTCGTGATGGGCATCGGTGCTCTGATCGCCGTAGCCGGTCTGGCGGCGGCCAGCCGCTCACATACCTTCGAAGGACTGCTGATTTCGGTAATCGTGCTGGGAATCGGGCTCGGTGCCTCGACCTGGCTCGCGGCTGCCGCGGTTATCGCCAACTGGTTCCCGGAGCGCCGCGGGATGGCGCTCGGGATCGTCACGGCCGGCATGGAATCGGGCGGCATGGTGATGACCTTCACTGTCGGCAGCGTAATTGCTGCTTACGGATGGCGCGCCGGTTACTTTACGGTCGCAGTCCCGGGTCTCCTGATTGTCGTACCGCTGCTGGCGCTGTTCGTGCGGACCCGGCCGGCTGGCACGGTTGGCCAATCAGTGGCAGAGCAAGCTGACGCGTTGCCGGGTTACGAAGTGCGCGAAGCGCTTCACACGCGGGCCTTCTGGATGCTGGTGGTCGCACAACTCTCCTACGGCCTGGCAGTCGGCGGCACCTTCCATCACCTGGTGGCTTTTCTCGAGACGCTGCGTTACGGCATCCATTCCGCGACCCTGGTGGTAAGTATCGTGCTCGGCATGGCCGCGGTGGGAAAGGCTGCGATGGGTGCATTGGGCGACCGCATCGGCGGCAAGAATGCCCTCGGCATTGGCTTCGCGATGATCGCGGTCGGCGTGCTCATCCTGCTCGATGCCAGCCAACCCTCGATGCTGGTGCTGTGGCTGGTGGTGGTAGGTATCGCAGGTGCGGCGCCGGTCGCGCTGGTGCCAATGGTTACGGCTGAAACACTGGGCCTCAAGCGCTTTGGCACGCTGTTCGGTTGGCTCGGCTCCGTAGTTACGGTGGGCCTTTTCGCCGGACCACTGCTGGTGGGCTGGATGACCGACGTGACCGGCAGTTACACCGCGCCGTTCGAGGTGTGCGTGCTTATCCTGCTGGTTGGGTCGGCGGCCTCGTTCCTGTGTGCGCCTCCCAGGACGGTCGCGATTCCGATCGTGATGGAAGCACGCCCTTCGACTACAACCGTTTGATTGCCAGACGGTTTCAGGCTCCAGGCTCAAACGGCGAAGCGCCGAAGGCTAGTTCCGAGCCGCCTAGGCGTTGGATTCTTGACAGAAGATGCGCTAACTTTGCTGGTATAATGACATAACCCTAGCTAAACTTGGTGGGATTTTGCGCGAGGGTTAAAGGAGCAAGAGCGCGGCCCCTGCGGTGGCAAGCCGCCCTACGGCAATGAGCAAATCAGCTTCAAACGGGCCAAAGTCGTACTTTCGCCTATCGGGGTTCCTTCTAACGATTGCGGCTTCAGCGGCGTGCGTTTCGTTCGCCTTGGCGCCGGTTCTCCCCGCGATCGCCGCGGCACCGGCTGCGGTTATCAAAATGAGCGACAAACCGCCAAAATTCATGCCCGAAACAATCACCATCAAGGCTGGGCAGACCATCCAATGGGTCAACAACGCCAAAACCCTGCATTCGGTTGACGGCGACCCCACGATGGCGCAGAAGCCTGCCGACGTCTCGCTGCCCAAGGGCGCCGCGCCCTTCGATTCGGGCTTCATGCAGCCGGGCGCGACCTGGGAATACACCTTCAAGGTGCCCGGGACCTACAAATACACCTGCGTTCCGCACGAAAAAGACGGCATGAACGGGTCAATCGTGGTCAAATAGGGTCTCGTCGAGCCGATTTTCCGCCGGATTTGATTCGCTGAGCCACGATTCGCCAATTGATCGAGAGCTTAGGTGCAGGCTATTGTGTCGCGGATTTGATGCAGTTTTTCGGCAGAAGCAGGTACGGGCGTTCGTAACCCAGGATGCGCGAGATATGAGCTGGAGTGAGAGGTTTTCGAGGACCATTTTGGGAGCGGGCGCAGCCTTGGTGGCGTTCGGCGCGATGAGCCTGACGACCCCGTCGCGCGCCGCGGCCTTCCCCTGGAGCACCGACATGTTCGTGGGCGCCGCCGTGCAGCCGCTCGAAATGGCGCCGCGGGTGATGCCGGACGGGACGCTGCCGGTCGACGGCATCCACTACAACATCCACTATGGTCAACCCGAGGGCATGCCTAATGGCCAGGCAATCCCTCCAATGAAGCTCGAATTGATGACCGTCCGGCTTCACAATCCGCTCCAGCCGTCGGTCGAAAATCTTGCGCACGGCAAGGTGCTCTTCCAGACCGTATGCGGGCCCTGCCACGGCATAACCGGCCAGGGTAATGGCAGCGTGGTCCATTTGCTGCAACATAAGCCGGCCAACCTCCTGACCGGGGTGAGTTCGAACCTGCCCGACGGATACGTTTACGGGTATATCCGCAATGGCGGCATCTGGATGCCCTCGTACGATGACGCGATGTCGTCGACCGAGCGTTGGCAGATCGTGCTTTACGTTCGCGCGCTCGAGAAAAAGTACGGGGGCACCGAGGCGAAGGCCGGGCAAAATCAGCCCGCCAGCGCCGAAGCATCAGCTAGTGAGGGTGGACCGTATCAGCCCAACGAAATGGCCTCCGGCAGAAGCCCCGAGCAGGCGGGCCGCAATGGGCTGATCGCCGAACCGGCGCTATTTCAACCCGGATTGGACGAATCGGGGACCGGAGCGTCACTCGGCACCTCTCAATCTCAGGAGGTTCAGCAGGCTGGAAACTCGGGCAAGACTCCGTAAACCGGAGGCATCAGAGTCGGTTCCTTAAAGGCGGCGCGCGGGTAATCGCGAGCCGCCTTTGTATTTTTGCAATGTGCGAAATCCGACACCCTACTTTTGCTGTCGCGACTATCACGGTTTAATGGATGGTTAAAGACCAAGCGCGTGCGCTGTGATATTGCCGCGCGAGGATCGAGTCCGCCGCTTTGCCTCGGCTACGCCCAATCGCCGCGACGGAGGTCCGAATGCCGATGCATATGAGCACAATCCTGTTGGCCGGCGTGGCCTTGCTGGGGCTCGTGGCTCCCGTCCGCGCAGTCCCGTCCGAGACGCAACTCGGGGTCGCACAACTCGTAGAGGTGGCTACGGAAGTCAACCCTCAAGTTCGCGCAGCTCGTGCTCGATGGTATTCGGCCGTTCACCAGATAAAACCCAATTATGCGCCAGCAGACCCGCTGCTCGGCTACGCCAACGTTGACAGCGCGACCAACGGCTTCAGCCAGGCATCGCTCCACGCCATGACGATCTCGCAGTCCTTTCAATTCCCGGGTAAGGCGCTGCTCCAGGCAGACAATGCCGCGCGCCTCGCCCAAATTGCCCATCTGAACCTCGAGGCCGTGGTGCGCAACGTTCGCGCGAGTACCGAAACCGCCTACTACCAACTGCTGCTCGACGACAGCGTCGCTCAGGTACAGGCCGACATCGTCCAGGACCTGGGTCAAGTCGCAAAGGTGGCCGAGGTCGCATATAGCGCCAACCAGGTAACGCAGACCGACTTCATAAGCAGCGAATTCGATTTCGCGGCGGCACAGCAGAATCAGCTTCAGTCGCATACCGCAGCGCTCAATGACATGACGGCGCTGAACCAACTCATGTTCAGGCCGCCCGACGAACCGCTGGGGATCGACCGGCGGCTGGAGCTCAAGCCGCTGGCCATCCCGCTCGACAAGCTTACCGCGATGGCTGCGAATATTCGCCAGGAGATTCTGGAGGCGGCGCTGGCGCAGCATCACGCTCGCACCGCGCTGGAATTGGCGCGGCTCGAATACGCTCCCGACTACACAATCGGCTACACCTTCGACAATTACCTGTTATCCAGCGCGGCACCTTCGCCGAACGGACGAATGCAGGATCATGGCTTTTCGTTCAGCTTCAACCTGCCGGCATTTTTCTGGATCAAGCAGTCAGAGGACGTGAAACGTGCCAGTTTCGACCTCGAGGCGGCGCGCTTCGACCTTGATTCCGTTCGCAGTCAGACAGCGGCGACGGTAACCACGCTTTACCGCAGCGCCCAGCTCGCTTACCAAACCGCCCTGCTCTACCGTGACACGCTGATTCCGCTGGCCCGTCAGGATTTCGAAGTGGGCCTGACTGCCTATCAGTCCGGCAAGATCGATTTCACGACGCTCGTGAGCACTCTCCAGCGCAGCTATAACGCCCGCCTCGCTTATCTCCAGGCGTCGAACCAGTTCCTGGCCTCGCGAGTGGCCCTCGAACAAGCCGTTGGCGAACCATTGGAGCATTGAAGCGGATCATGCGAGCCGCGGTGTGGAGCACCCTCATAGCAATCGTGGCGATTTTGGCCGGCGCCGGCTGCGAAAGTTCGGCGCCGTCGCGCGCCTCGGTCGAAACCCCGGCGCCCATCCCGAGAGTGGTCCGCCAAACCAACGGCCCTGAGGTGCTGCGCCTTGCGGCCGGTCAAATACCCGGAATGACCACGACCGAGGCACGCGAAGTCGAGCTGCCGGGCGTACTCGAAACGACCGGCCAGATAACTTTCGACGATCGACGCGTTTCGACCATCGTCTCGCGCGTCGCCGGCCGGATTGAGGAGACACGAGTGTCGCAGTGGGACAACGTGCGGCGCGGCGAGCCGATCGTCGAGCTCTACAGTCCCGATCTGATGACGGCGGAAGCGGAGTATATCCAGGCGCAAACCACCCTGCGGCTGAGCGCCTCGCCACAGGTCGGCGGCGCGATGCTCGCGCCCGCCTTGCTCTCGGCCGCGCGGCGTAAGCTTGAGCTCCTGGGAATGAGCGAAAGCGACATCGCGGTGATTACAGCACCGAGCCCTTCGGTATGGATTCGAGCGCCGATCGGCGGCACGGTCATCGAGAACAAGGCGGTACGCGGTGCGCAGGTCAATCCTGGCGACGTTCTTTACACGCTGGGCACCCTAAACGGCGTCTGGATCACCGCCAATATCTACGAAGACGATATCGCGCGGGTCAAACTTGGCCAGCAGATGGAAGCAGTGACGACCGCCTACCCGGACCAGGTATTCCAGGGCTTCGTCTCGCGCATCAGCCCTAATATCGACCCGGCGACCCATACGCTGCAGATCCGCTGCGAGGTCGCTAACCCGGACTTAAAGCTCAAGCCGGAGATGCTCGCGCGGGTCAAGATCGTCACACGGCCGGGGCAGGCCCTGGTCGTTCCCCAGGAAGCCCTGGTCTTCGATACCAATCAATATTACGCCTTCGTGGAGATCGCGCCGGGAACCTTCGAGCGCCGCGCGGTCTCGGCTTCCTCGTGGAAGGAAGAGGGGTTGGTGCGGGTAACCGACGGACTGCGGCCAGGCGATCGGGTGGTGGTGGCCGAATCGATTCAGATCAACGCATTGTGGCACGAGGCGCTCGGCGAGAGCTCCTGAGCCGCCGCCATGATCCGCGCAATCATGCAACTGGCGCTGAGCCAGCGCATCGTGGTGGTGGGGCTGGCGATCGCGCTCGCGTTGGCCGGCATTTACTCCTTCTATCAACTTGACATCGAGGCCTACCCCGACCCGGTTCAGCCGATGGTCGAGGTGCTGACATTGCCCAACGGGCTCGGCGCCGAGGAAGTCGAGCGGATGGTCACGGTACCGCTCGAGTATGGGCTCAGCACCTCGCGCAATCTGCAGCGAATGAGCTCGATCTCCTTGTTCGGCCTTTCCGATATCCGCTGTTACTTCAATTGGGACAGTGACTACTACTGGGACCGCGAGGAGGTCCTCAGCAACCTCACGTTCATCACGTTGCCGGCCGGCATCGTGCCCGGCATATCACCGGAGAATCCAATCGGCGAAATCTATCGCTATACGGTCGAAAGCCCCGACCACGATTTAATCCATGAGAAGGAAATCGACGACTGGGTGGTCGCCAAACAATTGCAGACGGTGCCCGGCGTGATCGGAGTGAGCACCTTCGGCGGGCTGACCAAGGAATACCACGTCGACGTCGACCCGCAAGTGCTCGACCATTATCAGATACCGCTCTCGACGCTCATCAGCGCGATTCAGAACGCCAACACCAGTGCGGGCGGCAATTACCTTACGGTCGGCGAGCAGGCGTTCGACGTCCGCGGACTCGGCTTCGTTAATTCGCTGGACGACATCCGCAATATCGTGCTGTCGGCCAACAAGGGGACCCCCATAAGCGTCGGCAACGTCGCGACCGTGAGTGTCGGCTATGCGCCGCGTTTGGGTGTCGTCGGCATGAACGGCCGCGACGAGGTTGTGACCGGCATCGTACTGATGCGCAAGTACAGCAACACACTCGAAACGCTGGCCGGGGTCGAGCGCAAAGTCGCGCAGCTCAACAGCTCGGGCATGATGCCGCCTAATTACCGGATCGTGCCCTACTACGATCGCACTACCCTGGTCGAGACCACGCTCCATACGGTGATCGAGAACCTGACCATCG
>DATEGX010000315.1:0-3336 GCA_035279875.1 Binataceae bacterium (SeqCode) | reverse complement strand
CATTTCTTTGGTGGCCCGGAGCTTTCGTGCGATCAGAGCGTCCGTCGCCGTTTCTACGGCGAAGACTAAGTAATTTTGTCGGACGCGCCCATCGACGGGATTGCCGAATCATCAGATTCGAGGATCCATATGCAAAGGTTCGGCTTGCAGAAATCGGACGGCCCGTTTCGGAATTGCGCTGCATGCGCGTTGTTGATGAAAGCAACCGGGACGGTTTCGTATTCTCGAGTTTTGCGCCCCCCGAAGATCAAGCACTTAGGATTGGCTCCCCGGGCCGGATTCGAACCAGCGACCCGACGGTTAACAGCCGTCTGCTCTACCGACTGAGCTACCGGGGAGCACTGCGGAAGTCGAACTCTATTTCGTATCTGCCTCGCACGGCGGAATCAAGAATATTTGACAGTCTGCCGGGTCATACGCTGCGGTTGGAGTTGCCCGTGGGGCCAGGTTCGGACTCCCCCATCATCAGCCAACCGTAACGGATCATCGCGGCGAGCTTCTCGATTCGATCGAGCAGTTCGGGCTGTTCGGCGGGAGCGGCGCTCTGCAAGCGCTCTGCCGCGGCGGCGAGATTTTCGCGCATCAGAGCCAGCGCGCGCTCGACGCTATGATGGTCAGACGCCCGCCGGTTCGCACGTTCACGCGCGGCCTGAAAATCACGCAGATGGATAAGTTCCGCCATCGTTGGGCCTATCGATTATCGCTTATCCACAAGTTCCGCGGCCAGCACAATAGCCCTCCGGTTCCATCGAAAAAAAGCGATCAATTAGCGCAATTTCCTCCCGGTCCGCCTTTTGGCCGCGAGCGTTTCGTGACCGCCCTCGCCGAACCACAGCATTTGCGATGCGATGCCGTTCAGGATGTCGAGTTCGCGAGTTTTGAGGCCGGCCCGCCCGAGCATTGCCCGTATGGTAAACATCAGGTGGTCGGGATTTTCCTCCGGCAGGAAACCGATCGCGACGAGCGCGCGCTGTATCCTCGCCAGCATCGCGTCGACTTCGGGCGTCGAAGCCAGTTCTGGCAGGGGCGCGAGTTCGCGCGACGCGCCTGCAGCCAGCATCAGCTCATACGCGACTATCATCACGGCCTGGGCGAGGTTGAGCGAGGGATATTCCGGTGCGGTCAGAATCGTTGCCAGCCGCGGGCATTGCTTGAGTTCTTCGCTGGTCAGGCCGAAGTCCTCGGGACCGAAGACTATCGCGATGCGATTGGTAGCAGCGGCCGCCGACAACTCCGGCGCGACTTCACGAATGGGCCGGGCGTCGGCGCGGTAAGGCCCGCTGCGGGCGGTCGTCCCGACAACGAGAGTGCGATCGGCTAGGGCCGCGGGCAGATCCGGATAGCAGGTCGCGGAGGCCAGGATGTCCCGTCCGTGAACCGCCATTGTTGTGGCGTCTCGCTCATCGCGGCCGGCCGCTGCAACGATCCTGAGGTCACGCAGGCCCATATTCTTAAGCGCGCGGGCAGCCGCCCCGATATTACCGGGGGACTTGGGCTTGAACAGCACAAAAGCGAAATTCTCGAGAGCCATCGAATCCGTAATCGCGCCTCACGACAGCTCGAACATCAGGATTTCCGCGGCACTAGCCGCCTCAAGCTCGATCTCCGGTTCGTCGTAAATTGCAGCGCCATCCCCCGCCCGCATGGTTTCGCCATTGAAGGCAATCGCCCCGGTCGCGATTTGAAGCCATGCGTACCTGCTCGGGAGTTTGTGTGCGAGGGCCTCGCCAGGCTCCATGATTGCCAATGATATAGCTGCGTTCTGATGCAGCCGCACCATTCTGGTTCCGCCGGCCGGGGTCGCAATCGCGCGGAACCTACCGCGTGCACCGGATAGGTCGATCGCTTCCTGCTCGTAGCTGGGTGCCAAGCCGGGTTCGTCGGGTAGAATCCAAATCTGAAGAAAGTGGACCGGCGCGCTCCGGGAATGGTTGAATTCGCTATGCGTGATGCCGCGCCCGGCACTCATCCGCTGGATCTCACCGGGGTGAATCACGGAACCATTTCCCAGGCTGTCTTTGTGTTCCAGCTCTCCGTCGAGCACGTAGGTTACGATTTCCATATCGCGATGACTGTGCGAGGGGAAGCCCTGGCCGGGTTGAACGCGGTCTTCGTTGATAACCCTGAGGCTGCGCAAACCCGACTGATCAGGCTCGTAATAGTCGCCGAACGAAAACGTATGGCGGCTGTCCAGCCAATCGAGCAAGGTCCGGCCGCGCTCTTCTGCTTTACGCGCCTTGATCATCGTTAACTCCTGATGGGATGGCAGATCTGACAGGATAGGGCGATCAGCCTCTACACCGTGAGCAGCCCATTAGGGGAGCCTCGAATGGAGAGGATTGGCGCACTGCTCAACGGAACCCGCGGCTAGCGCAACCCGCACCTTATGGCTGATGCCAACCTTCAGAATATCACCTCTGCGGACCACTGAGCGAATATCCCACGTGCCCGCAATTCCCGGTTCCGTCCAATTGGCAGACGAGCTCCGTTTAGCCTAAGGTTTGGTCCGCTAACCAGCTTTCTTTTAGGTCGCCGCGGATGTGCAGGAATATCAAAGTACTTTTCAATTTCGAACCGCCGGTCACAACCGAAGAAATTCGTGCCGCTTCGCTTCAATTTGTCAGAAAGATCAGCGGCTTCAGCAAACCCTCGAAGGCGAACGAAGATTCGTTCGGGGCTGCGGTCGATGAAATTGCGCGGATCTCGACTCGCCTTTTGAATGGGCTCGAAACCAATGCACCGTCGAGGAATCGCGAAGAAGAGGCGGCGAAGGCCCGGGCCCGTGCAGCGGAACGTATCAGGGCATGAGGAGCAACCTAAACGTAAGCACCGCGAATAAAACGATCGCCAAATAGTTGTCCGCCCAGCCTCATTCCTTCAACACTCTTCGCCTTGCCAAAAACTCGCAGCTCCAGCGTCTACTGCCCGAGGTAACATGAAGCATGACTACCCGCCGGCATTTTCTCGCCGCATCCGCCGCTGCGCCATTGCTCGCCCAGGTGAAATCTCACTCGGCTAATGACACCATTCAGATCGCCATCATCGGAGCCGGCGGCATGGGCACCGAAGACGTCCACTCTTCGTTGAAAGCCGGATCGAAGCTGGTCGCCGCCAGCGACATCTATCAGGGCCGCCTGACTCGCGTCCACGAGGTTTTCGGCAAGGATGTTTTCATCACGCGCGATTATCGCGAAGTCCTGGCGCGGCCCGATGTGGATGCCGTGATCGTCGCCACGCCGGATCACTGGCACCAGAAGATCGCGATCGACGCTCTGAATGCCGGCAAGGACGTATATGTCGAAAAGCCGATGGTGCAGCATGTCGACGACGGCAAGC
>DATEGX010000314.1:0-35918 GCA_035279875.1 Binataceae bacterium (SeqCode) | reverse complement strand
TCTGACGCCGACTTCAGATACCAGCTTGACGCTGATAGAGGCTTGCGGATTGGCGTTCTTCAGATCGTGGATCAGTTGAGCGAGATCCTCGATCGAGTAGATGTCGTGATGCGGCGGGGGTGAAATCAAGCCGACGCCGGGGGTCGAGTAGCGAATTTTAGCGATGAAGTCGTCGACCTTATGGCCGGGAAGCTGGCCCCCTTCGCCGGGCTTTGCGCCCTGGGCCATCTTGATTTGCAGTTCGTCGGCGTTGACCAGGTAGAAGCTGGTTACGCCGAAGCGCGCCGAGGCGACCTGCTTGATCGCGCTGCGGCGCCAATCGCCGTTGGCGTCGCGCACGAACCTGGCCGGATCCTCGCCGCCCTCGCCGGTATTCGATTTGCCGCCGATCCGGTTCATCGCGATCGCCAGGTTTTCGTGCGCTTCCTTGCCGATCGAACCGAACGACATCGCGCCCGTCTTGAAGCGCCTGACAATCGCGGACGCCGGTTCGACCTCCTCGATTGGCACCGGCGGCCGGTCGAATTTGAACTTGATCAGGCTGCGCAGGGTAGCCAGGTTGCGGCTCTGGTCGTCGACCAGCTGGCTATATTCCTTGAACAGCCGGTAATTACCCGAACGCACCGCGTGCTGTAGCTTGGCGATCGAGTTCGGATTGTACATGTGGAACTCACCGCGCCGGCGCCACTGGTACTGGCCGCCCGCGTCGAGTTCGCCGTCGAGATTGGGATCGGCCTGGTAAGCGAGCTTGTGGCGATTGACCGACTCACGCGCAATAACATCGAGTCCGACGCCGCCAACCCGTGATGCGGTCCAGGTGAAGTACTTGTCGACTACTTCCTTACTGAGCCCGATCGCTTCGAAAATCTGCGCACCCCGATAACTCTGCACGGTGGAGATTCCCATCTTCGAGGCAACCTTGATCAGGCTTTTGCCCAGCGCCTTGACGAAGTGCTCGACCGCTTCCTCCTCGCCGACGTCTTTAAGGCGGCCGTCATGTATCATCCCGGCCATGGTTGCGTAGGTCAGGTAGGGATTGATGGCACCGGCGCCATAGCCGACCAGCAGGCAGAAATGCATAACCTCGCGCGGTTCACCGGATTCGACCACGATTCCGCATTTGGTGCGCGTACCCTCGCGAATCAGATGATGGTGCACGGCACCGGTTGCCAGCAGGCTTGGAATCGGTGCCCACTCGTGGTTCACGCCGCGATCCGACAGCACGATAATCGTGTAGCCGTCCTCCAGCGCCTGCGACGCCCGTCGGCACAAATCGTCCACCGCCTCGCGCAGTCCACGTTCACTGTCGGCAACCCGGAACAGCGTACTCAGTGTGATCGTTCGCAAGCCCGGCCGCGCCAGCCGCTTGATCCGCTCCAGCTGCTCGTTGGTGAGGATCGGGTTCTTCAGGCGTAACTGGCGACAATGCGCCGGCGTTTCCTCGAAGAGATTCTGTTCGGAGCCGAGGGTGGTCTCCGCCGACATCACCATCTCCTCGCGGATCGGATCCACCGGCGGATTGGTGACCTGGGCGAACAATTGCTTGAAATACTGGAACAGCAGCGGCGATTTGTCGGACAAAACCGCAAGCGGCGTATCGGTGCCCATCGAGCCTACCGGCTCCTGCCCGTTCGCCGCCATCGGCGCGAGGATCATCTTGAGTTCTTCGATCGTATAGCCGAACGCCTGTTGCTGCTTGAGCAGGTCGAAGGCTTCATAACCGTTGATCGGCGGATAGGACGGCGGCTCGGGCAGCGAGTCAAGATCAACCAGGTTTTGGTCGAGCCATTCGCGGTAGGGCTGGCGCGCGGCGAGGCCCAGTTTGATCTCCTCGTCCTGCACGATGCGCCCTTCGATGGTATCGACGAAAAACATCCGGCCCGGCTGAAGCCTTCCTTTGTACTCGACCCGCTCCGGCGGGATATCTAGCACACCGGCCTCCGAGGCCATCACCACCAGGCCGTCCTTGGTAACCAGGTAGCGCGAGGGCCTAAGTCCATTGCGGTCGAGGATCGCGCCAATGCGGCGGCCATCGGTAAAGGCAATCGAAGCGGGCCCGTCCCACGGTTCCATCAGGCACGAATGGAACTGGTAGAAGGCTTTTTTCCCGGCATCCATCAGCGGGTCGTTCTGCCACGCCTCGGGGATCATCATCATGACTGCGTGGGCCAGCGGCCGGCCGGTGCGGACCAGCAGCTCGAGGCAGTTGTCGAATATCGCGGAGTCGCTGCCGTTGGATTCGGTGATCGGCTGGATCTTCTTGATGTCGTCGCCGAACATCGGCGAAACGAACTGCTTCTCGCGCGCGTGCATCCAGTTGATATTGCCGCGCAGTGTATTGATTTCGCCGTTATGCGACAGGAACCGATACGGATGCGCCCGGTCCCAGCTTGGAAACGTGTTGGTGGAAAAGCGCTGGTGCACCATCGCGAGCGCGGTCACCAGCTCCGGGTCGCGCAGGTCGGCGTAGAATTTCGGAATCTGATGCGAAATTAGCTGGCCTTTGTAAACGATAGTGAGGGCCGAGAGGCTGCATACGTAGAACAGTTCCCCCTCGTCGAACTCGAGTTTCGCGCCCTCGGTCGCGACCCGCTTGCGGATAACGTAGAGCTTGCGCTCAAGCGCTTCCTCACCATCGACCCCCGGAGCTTTGCCGATGAAGATCTGGCGAATCGCCGGAAGTCCCTGGCGGGCGATTTCTCCGCATTGTGATGGATCGATCGGAACGTCGCGCCAGCCCAGCACCTGCTGGCCCTCTTCGCGCACAACCCGCTCGAAAATCGCCTCGCAGGCCTCGCGTTTGTGCCCGTCGAGGGGCATGAAAACCATCCCGACGCCGTATTCGCCGGGGGCTGGCAATTCGAAGCCCAGCCGGCTCGTCTCACGCGCGAGAAACGCATGTGGAATCTGCAGGAGCATCCCGGCCCCGTCACCAGTCAGGGGATCGCATCCGCAGGCGCCACGATGGGTCAGGTTATCGAGCACCTGCAATCCCTTGACCACGATATCGTGAGAACGTTCGCCCTTGATATTGACGACGAAGCCGACCCCGCATGAGTCGTGTTCGTGCTCAGGATTATAGAGTCCCTGTGCTTTCGGGATACCGCGAAAGACCTGCATCGTCATGACCTTTTCGACTCGCCGTTGAGATTTTTCGTGCTGGAGTGGCGATGGCGTTTGCCGTTGGCCGCTTCCTGAGGCAAAGGCTGGTTATTTACGCAAATCCGCGTGCGTTCGGTATGGCTGGACAGCACCACCATCGTCTCGGTGCGGGTGACACCTTCGATCAGGCGGATCGTGCGAATCAGGCTTTCGAGCGAAGCGGTGTTGTTCGTCTTGATTTTGAGCAGGACCGTATGTTCGCCGGTCACATGGTGGCATTCGAGCACATCGTCGAGCGCCTGCACGGTCTGCTCGAACAGGCTGATGGAGCGTGGATGACCAATCGACACGCCGATAAATGCGGTGACGTCTTTGCCCAACTTTCGCGCGTCAACTGAAGCGTGATATCCGGTGATAATGCCGCTATCTTCTAGCTTTTTGACGCGTTCTATCACTGACGGAGCGGAAAGGCCGACCTGTTCGGCCAACTTGGTCAACGGGATGCGGCCGTGCTCCTGCAGGGCATCCAGGATCTGCAAATCAATCGCGTCGGGCTCGAAAGCCTCGCTGCCTAACTTCATGACGAAAGCCTCAAACGGAAGGGCAAAAATAGCCCGACAGAGCAAAAGCTGTCAAGGGATTCTAAGGCAAATCAACAAGAAAAGAGAGGTTTAGCTACGACTGAGTGCCTAAACAGCCATCTTTCATAAGGTCGGATAGGTCACTGACCTTACGAAACGGGCTTGCGATGGCTTAAAAAAGGACGAATTTTGGGCAAGTGCTCATCAAATAGGCATGCGATAGATAGACAGGAAGTCAGCAACGCATTTGATGCGGGGCCCCGGCGAGACTATTCGTATCGGTCAAAATCGCTCAATTGGTTGGAAATTCGCTCCTCGGTGTGGCGAAGCGCCCTCAAACATTGGGGTACGCTTCACTGCCCATTTCCAGCGCATCGAGTCCGCTCCATTCGACCTCGGCTGGCACGCGATTGCCCATTGTTCTCTCGATAATCACGAAGAACGCGATCGCAAGGCCGAACACGACAACGGCGTTCACCGTAACCCCAATCAATTGCGCGATGAATTGACTGCTGTCGCCGGCAATCAGGCCGCGCACCGGCCCCGCGACGCCATTCCAACCGTCGCCGTAGCTGCCGTCGGCGAAGATGCCGACCGCCAGCGCACCCCACAGCCCACATACGCCGTGGACTGAGATTGCCCCGACCGGGTCATCGATGCGAAAACGCCGTTCCAGCATCAAAACGCTGCCGACCACCAGCAAGCCTGCGACGACCCCGATCAGTACCGCTGCGGCCGGTGAAACGAACGCGCATGGCGCAGTGATCCCGACCAAGCCGCCGAGCAGACCGTTGCAGGCAATCGCCACGTCGGGCCGGTTGTGCCGCTCCCACATGTAAAGCATCGCGCTCAAGGCGCCGCCGGCCGAGGCGAGCATGGTGTTCACAGCAATCAGGCCTATCCGGGGGTCGGATGCGGCCAGTGACGAACCTGCGTTGAAGCCAAACCAACCGAACGCGAGAATCAGGGTGCCGGCTATCGCAAACGGCAAATTATGCCCCGCCAGCAAACCGATCGCGCCGTCCCGCCGGAATTTGCCGATACGCGGCCCCAGCACCATCGCGCCCGCCAGTGCAGTTACCCCGCCGGTCATGTGGACCACCGAAGATCCGGCGAAATCGACGTGTCCATGCCCCAAGCCCAGATTGAGGCCGAGTTGTGAGAGCCATCCTCCGCCCCATACCCAGTTGCCGTAGAGCGGATAGAGGAACATCGAGATGAACAGTCCGTATAGAAAAAAGGCCGAGAACTTCCATCGTTCCGCCATCGCCCCTGTGGGAATTGTCGCGGCGGTGTCCATGAACACCACCGCGAACAGGAACATCACCATGCTGCCGGGGTCGTTCGCGACGCTCGTGAGGGTGAACTTCGCGGCACCCAGCAATCCGTATGTATGGCCAGCGATAGTCACCCCAAGTTCGCGATGTGGTACGCCAAACGAGCCGAGCGACGGCCATTGATGAACCCCACCCATCATGAAGGCGTAGCCAGTAAGCCAGAATCCAATTAGACCAATCGGGTAAATGATCAGATTCATCGCCATCGTGTTGACGGCGTTCTTGGATCGCGTGAAGCCAGTCTCGAGCAGGGCGAAGCCGACCTGCATGAACATCACCAGGAAGCCAGCCACCAGCACCCACGCAATATTGAGGTTATAGGTGACGGTTTCGGCCGCCGACCCGTGTCCCGGGCTTTGCGCATACGCCGGCACGACGGCAATCAGCAGCAGAGCCGCAACTGACCACCCGACAAGAGCGACGGACACGCAAGATGCGCCGGAATGCGAAGGACGCGGAAAGCGAACACGGCGCATCATTATCTCATCTCCCCTCGATATGAGCGGCGTGGCTGAGGATGACCAGCCGGGTAGCGATTTGCGAGCCAAATCAGAAAGGCGAATAGCATCGCCAGCGAGCCAAAGAAGAAGCCGGTCCAGAGTATCCGTTTGATCCGCTGGCCGCGCAGGCTGCGCGGATGAAGACGCTCGGCGCGGCCGGTGACGACTACTTTCGACGGATCGCGCAGGTCTTCGAGCATCGCGGCGGCACTCGGGTAGCGGTCGCGCGCCTGGCGTTCGATCGCGCGGAGGATGATCTCCTCGAGATGCGGATCGAGGTCAGGCCGGTGACGGGTCGGCGGCTGAGGGTCCTCGCTGGACTTGGCTCGCATCACCGCATAGACGTTTTCGCCCGAAAACGGCAGATTGGCCGTGAGCATCTCGTAGAGCATCGTGCCGAGTGCGTAAATGTCGGTTCGAACGTCGCCCCGGCGGCCGCTGACCTGCTCCGGCGCCATATAATCGGGCGTGCCGATGGTCGACGACAGTCCCGACCAGGTCAGCCGCCGCGCGGACTCGTCCAGGGCGATACCGAAGTCCATGATCTTTACCTGACCATTTTCCGTCAGGAGGATGTTCTCCGGCTTGAGGTCGCGATGAACCACCCGCTGGCTATGCATATAGACCAGTGCGCCGCATACCTGGCGCGCGATATCCAGTGCCTGTTCGAGCGCGAGCGGGGTCTTGTCTCGCATCATCGCGCGCAGCGAAACGCCGTCGACGTACTCCATCGCAATGTACATCCGGCTCTTACGCTTGGGCGTGAGCACGCGGATGATATTTGGATGGTCAAGGCGGCGCCCGACTTCCTCCTCACGCTGGAAGCGGCCGTAGAAGACCACGTCGCTCTCGAACTGCAAGTAGGGAACCTTGATTGCGACGGTGGCGCCGTCGATAAGGTCGCGAGCCTTGAAGATGGAAGCCATTCCGCTGCGTGCGATCAACTCGGTCAGCTCGTACTGGTCGAGCTTTTCGCCAACGTTGACCTCGCGCATTCTAGATTCGGCTGGGCTCCGGCGCGCACGTTAACATTGCCGTCGCACCCTATTCAATGCGGAATGCGGCGCTTTCCGTTCGCGCCGAGAGTGCGGCCGGGCCCGTCGTGTCAGGCGCCCCGCCGAAACAGCCGGAAGATTCTCTCGCGCCATCCGTTACGTTCGGCTACCGCTGGCGTTTCCGCTTTCATCGTAAAAACCGCAGCGGTCAGGTTATCGGCCGTACCAAGCTGATTGGCCAGATCGATCAGCCGTCGGCAGGCGGTCTGAGCGTCGAGACCGCGAATAGTCCGTTCAAGCAGTTCCTCATCGACCACGGTGTAGAGTCCGTCGCTGCACACCACCAGCCGGTCGTGTTGCGCGAGCGGCAGGGTAATACGGTCGACCGAAACGATCAGCTCGTGCCCGAGGCTGCGGCTCAGCGCCGAGCGCTCAGGATGATTGCGCGCCTTGGCCGCGCTCATCAGCCCCATCCGCACCCGCTCCTGAATTACCGTATGGTCCTTGGTTATCTGCCGGATTTTCCCACGCCGGATGTGATATAGCCGGCAATCCCCGATATGCGCGGCGTGAAGCACGCCGTCGCTGACCACGGCGGCGGTAAGAGTGGTGCCCATCCGGCGCAATTCCGGCACCGTCATCGCTCGATTATGGATCTCGATATTGGCCCGCTGAACCGCGCGATGGAGCCGCTTGGCCGGGCCCCATGAGGGCGGATTTTCGCAGAATGCGTTGAGCGTCACTTCGACCGCCTGCGCGCTGGCAACCTCGCCCCCTTCGTAGCCGCCGATACCGTCGGCTACCGCGAAAATCAGGCAATTCTCGTTCTCGAGATGGCTGCCGCAGGAGTCCTCGTTATTTTCCCGATTGGTCCCGATATCACTCAGGACGGCGAGCTCGAACTGCTCGCCGCCAATAACCTTCGGCCCGGACTCACCCATTAGCGCTTCCGCCGCCCGAGGCATGGCAGCCGCGCGCGCAAGCATCGTCATTCGGCGGACAATCGCCGATCGCGGAACAGTCCGTCCTTAAGAAGGGGAAAGGCGCGGATGGAAGGTTAACGGCCGCGAGCTTTTTCTGAAGGCAGCGCCCGGCTAAGGCCGGTCGGGTTGCGCGTTCAGCTCCATCTCGGCCCTCAACCAATCGGCCAGATCGTGACCATGCGCGCCGCCGCGAGCCAGGAAAATCTCGTACGCCCGCATCCGGACTTGTTCGCAGCTTACGATAGCGTCGTTGCCAGTCACCGTGGCGAATCCATTGCCGTTGGATTCCGGCATCGCAGCACCGTTCGACGGTACCATCGCAGGCGGATTCTCCACCTTGGCCGCACGCGGCCGCTTCGATGCCGATCTGGTAGTTGTAGTCTTGCGCGGAGCCATGACCTACCCTCCTCCTCCACTTCCCTTCAACACGCTGTCGAAGGCCTATAGCTACAAATAGTTGGCCATCCCGCCCGCCGTGATTCAAGTAGCGAGTGCTCGAATTCACGCCCTAATCACCCTCGCAACCCCAGTTGTCCGAAAATAGACAGCGGACCCGCCCCCTTCAAACGGGTCCGCCGTCAGCTTATCCAACCCTTGCGTCAGAACGCATAGATCGCCGAGACCAGGAAAGTGTCCTGGCCCGCATACGTATGAACCGGCAAGCCGGCCACCCCCTCGGAAATCGTCAGCGGGGTTGACGCGATGGTCTCGTTGCTGAAGAACGGTTTCGCGCCGGACTCGTCGTGCCGGTACTCCAGCCGCGCGAGCAGACCGTTGACCGCCGGGATCTTGTAGTTGATCGTTTCGGTGATTTCACCGAGCGTCTGCCGCATCCCGCTGCGCGCGCCGTCGGCATCGCGGAAGTACTCGCCGCGGGTCGCGAATTCGAGGTTGTCGTTCCAGTCGTACACGATATACCCGGCCGTGCCGGTCCAACTGACAGTATTCGGAATATTCACACTGCCCTGCGGCCCGGGGGTAAAGCCCGGCGCGGGCGTGCAGAAGGTCGACGGATCGCAGAAGCGGTTGCCGTGAGAGCTATAGGCTGGAACCACCGACACCGGCGGTCCTTCCTCTGCATATAGATACTCGCTGATGAGCTGCAGCCCCTTGATCGGCGTCTTGTAGGTCAGAATCGGATCAATTGCCCAACGGGTCGAGCTGCCATGATTGACCTGCTCGGGGCCATAGATGCCGTTGAGTACCAGCGATAATGACTGGTTATGCGGCATCAGGTCGCCGGTGTTCATTGAAAGCTCACCTTCCACCGTCTGACCGTCGTTGTTGTCGCTGATGTCATCCCAGCCGTTGTTCACTCCCAGTGTGGCCGAGACCTTGTCGTTGAAGGCATAGTTGCCACGCAATCCGGTATGGGTCAGCGGTTCACCCAGGGTGAACAGGAAGCCGCGCGATTCGTTGAAGTTGGTGTTGTTGTACACCGGTATAACTTCAGCGCCGAGCAGCGTGACCATGCGGCCGAGCTGCAGGTTGATCCCCTTGCCGAACGGCGCGGTGTAGGTCAGGTAGGCCTGGGTCGGGTCGACGATGGTATTCGTCGTGGCATTGGCCGTTGGATTGAGATTCGAATAGCGCGTCGACGCGCCCATCACATCCGCCACCTGACCGAAGTTGAGATCGGTCAGAAAGCCCACGCCGCCGTCTGAACTTTTGTCGATGTGGATGTTGAACTGCTCGAGCGTCCAGCCGTTGGCATTGGTATCGAACTCGCGCAATTGGTTGATGCTGCCGCCCGGCGCGGTCGGATTTGGACCGCCCTTGCTGCCGCCGCTGCTTTGCGGATGGTTGATATTGTAGCCGTAGGTTACGTCGGTTAGCCCATGGACATGCACGCCGAGGTTGTCGCTCAGGTTCTTCTTGATGTCGGAAACATCCTTTTCGATCGCGCCGACGTGTTCGCCGACCGTTTTCGGCGCCGCCGGCGGAGTCCCCTCGGGCGCGGCCACCGCCTCCTGCTTCTTCAGCGTGCCCATCTCGCCCTTCAGTTCCTGCACTTCCTGCTTGAGCTCGCTGACCTCCGTTTTCAATTCGGTGACCGATTCGGAACTATCCGAGGACTGTGCCCGCGCGATGCCCGCGCGACCAATTAGAAGCGCCAGTCCCACGCAGGACGCCACAGTCAAGCTGCCAAACTTCCAACCCATTATTCCCATCTCACTTTCCACCACACACTAAGCCGGTTTCGTAATAAGGACCGTGTCCTTGCCCTTGCGGCGCGAGCTACGAACGAAATAGATGCCGCCGTAGAGGCCCCAGATAATCGAGAGTCCGACAGCCAGCAGCGGCTCCTTGGCGCTGCCCAGACCTTCCAGCGGACCAATGATGTAGAACGCCAGGCAGGCGAAGTTGGCCAACGCGCCAAAAATCGGCACTACCATGTGCTTGAAACCGCTGAATTCGTGATGCTCGCGGAAGGCGATTATGCAAACGATGTTGGTGAGCCCGTAGAGCACGAAGGTTCCAAAGTTCGAGAGCAAGGTCACCAGGAGCAACCCGTTCGGCAGCGACGACAGCGTCGCATTCGAGCCCAGGCCGAACGCATACCAGATATTGTGTGGCAGCGCGGCCAAGGTCTTATCGTCGGGCGCCGACGCCCCTCCGAAGTAGAGCAAAGCGCCGAACGCGCCCAACACCGCCGAGATGGTCGCCAGCGTCCAGATCGCGCGATGCGGGGTGAGGTTCTCGCCGTGCAGTATGCCGAAATGTTCGGGCACCTCTTCGTCGCGGCCCATCGCATAGGTCACTCGTGCGCCGGTATTGATACAACTTAAGGTGGTTCCGATTAGCGCCAGGAAAACGGTCAGCGCCTCAATCATCATAAAGAACTGACCGTGGCCGCCGAGCAGTGCGTTGCCCACGATGACCATCATGTCACCGAGCGGGGCTGCCGAACTCTTGGCGGCACTCAAGCTGTAGGCGTCGCTCAGAAAGTAGTTGGCGGCGAAATACTCAATCAAATAGCAAACCAGCCCTTGAATCGTCAGCGACAGCAGCACGCCCCGGGGAATATCCTTCTTGGGATTCTTCGCCTCTTCACCCAGTGCGGTGACCGACTCGAATCCCACCAGCAGCAGGATCGCAATCGTCGCCTGCAGCATTACCCAGTCGAAGCGATGCGGCACGATAACGGAAAGCGCGCTCGCATGTGACGGATTGGCGCTGGCTATTCCGTAATGAATCACCGCCTTGACCGTATTTCCGGCACTGTCGAGCGCCAGACCGGCCGAACCCGCCGGATGCGACACGCGGTAGGCGATCGCCAGGGCGGAGAAGAACAGCAGCGCGCAAATCTGGATTATGTTGATCGCGACGTTGACCATGGTCGAACCGGTAACGCCACGGAACGCGATAAAGGCGACAAAGTACGAGAAGACGATTGCCACCAGCGCCATGAGCACCGGCCCGGGAATCGCCGCGTTTATCGAGCCTGGCACGATGTTGCCGAGGATGTAGCCGATCATGATGCCCATCGTCGCCACCATCACCCCCGGATAGACCCAGTAGTAGAGGTGCGACGACCAGCCGATAATAAACTTGGCGATTCGGGCAAACCGGTAGGCGTGCGTAGTATTCAGGAACGCCTGCTCGGCGAACAGGTACGAACTACCCGCGCCCGGATAAAGCTTGGCCAGCTCCGAGTACGACAACGCGGTCGCGTAGGCCAGCAGCAATGCGACCAGGATTCCGGCCCACATCGCCATGCCCGATGGAAAAACATACCCAGCCTGGATCACGAAGGTGATCCACAGGAAGGCCCCCGGCGCGATCAGCGCCATCGCGTTGACCGTGACACCGGTCAAGCCGAGGGTCGCCTTCATCTTTGGTGCTTCTGAGTTGGCAGCCATTTGTCCTCCTTAGTTCCGGCCGCGGTGCCAGATCCGCGGCTTCCCCGACATTTTCGGAGTTGATCAGGGCGACTGGAGCAAGGCAGGTGCCATTCGTGAGGTATGCAATAGTGCGTAACGCAACGATGCGAATGCCCGCTCCGCGGGCATTCGCACATTTGCTGGTCAGCCTTTTTGGCTGGATCCCAGCCTAATCCGAGCTTATCTGTCGTCGCTTTGACTTCGGCGGGGGCGCGGCACTCCCACCGCGACCATCAGGAGCGGACTATTCCCGCCGCAATGCGGCTGGAAAAAGCGTGTCGTATCGTCATCGTAGAATGTGAGCCCGCTCGCGCCCCGCCCGAGCGAATAGGCGGCCAGGTAGGCACGCCCGCCAAGCAGTCCCGCCTCTAGATGAGCGTAGCGATAGCCGCGATTGCCGAATGCGCCGAGGGTCCGCGCCAGGTCCCCCGTATAGACAATCAGCGCGCTGCAATCCATTCCGAGCGGCTGTTCGAGGCATAGATAGCCCGCTTCACGGCGGAATTCTCCAGCTCTCAGCAACTCTAACGAGCCGCGCTCGCGATCATAGTAGTAAGCACCCGCGGCGAGCCCTTCGACCGCGTTAACGATGAGATAAGTCTCGCAGATGCCCGGAAAATCCGGCTTGGTTTGGGACCGGGGACTCTCCAGGATGGTCGCCAACTCTTCGCTGGCGATGGCTTCGCGGGCAAAATTGCGGGTCGAGCCGCGCCGAAGGATCGTCTCGCCCAGCCCCAGGCTCGCCTCCGCCTCCAATGGTTCGAGCACGACGGGCGCGCCCGCGCTTCGGTATTCCGCCGTCTCCAGCTGCGCGTTCGTCAGTTCGGCGACCTCGGCCGAGGTCGTCAGGCACGACGCTCGATGGATTTTTACCAGGTCGTCATAGACGACCTCGTTGGGCGACAGCGGTATCGATTCAAGCTCGAGTGGCCGCACCTCTGGCGATTCCGCGGTCGGACCACTGTGGCGGCCCAGCGCCACGATACAGGCGATTGCCTCCCGCTGACCCTCAACCCTAAGCAGCTCTTCTATCGGCGCATCCTCGAAGGCGCTGATCACGGTCGCATCGAGCGATTCGGCATTCGCCGTCGCCAGCAGATTGGCGAGCATCGTACCCGTGTCCCAGAAACAATACCGGTATGCGCGAGCGCGATATTTCCACGCACTGCGCCAAAATATGGTGGTCATCACGAGGACCGCGCGCGCCTCGCGGATCGTCTCGCTCATCGCGCAGCAGCGGGCGAGATAAGGCCGCCAATCACCGCGCCGCAAACCGTGCAGTTTCAGGTCGGCGGTCAGGAAGTGGTAAAGCCCGCGCTCCATCCCCTCGATTTCTCCGGCGGCCAGGTAAAGCTCGACCGGATACAAGGCTCCCGCCGATGGCGCGGCGCGAAAATGGTAGTCCATGCCATCGACGGACGCCCGCCGGGTCAGGCCGTCCGCGCAAAAGAGCAACCGCGTCAGGCGTTCGAGACTGAACTCCTCTTCCGTGGAGGAAGTCGCACGGCCACGCAAGGTATCGAGTGTCGAGGTTGGCGAAAGACTAAAATCGCGCGGCAAGGCAAGCGTACCGGCGCCCGGATAAATTTTGTACGGCATTGGGCGGTTGGCCCAATCCAGAATATGCGGATTACTGCGTACGCTGGTGTACGAATGCTTGGTAAGTTCGTGAAACGTCAACGCAGCGTCGATGTCGCGGTTGGTCACTTGGCCTCTAATGCGTCAGCTGACCACCGGCATCGATGGAGTTCCCTGCTCGCCGGTGGTTATTGCTTCAGGTTCTGCTCGAACAGCTTGAGCGATCGCTCCCAGGCGTCTTTCGCGTCTTTGGCACTATAGATGTCCGCCCGCGTGTCATTGAAGAATCCGTGCGAGCAGCCGCCGTACACTTTCACTTCGCCCGGCTTGTTGAATTTCTTCAGCGTGCTCGCCAGCCGGTCGACATCTTTGCGCTGGATCCACCCGTCGTTCTCGCCGTACGCATAGAAGATCGGGCAGTTGAGGTTTTGCAGCCGATCGTCGGAGGGAATCTCGCCGTAGAATGGTGCCGCCGCCTTGATGTCGCGGCTGACACACGGCAGCGCCGTCGCGTAGCTGCCGCCCATGCAAAAGCCGATCACCCCGATGCGCGAGGCTTGCGCGCCGCCTTGCGCCTTGATCCAGTCGACCGTGCTCAGCAAATCGTCGATACCGTCGCTTTGCTTCAAATTGCCCATTAGTTCGCCGGCGACATTGGGGTCCTTGGTTACCTTGTGCCCCTGGCGCGAATAGAGGTCGGGCGCGACCGCGAAGTAGCCCTCGGCCGCGAAGCGGCGGGCGATATCCTTGATATGCTCGTCGAGGCCCCACCATTCCTGCACCACGATCACGGCCGGGCGCGGTCCGCCGCCCGCCGCTTCGGCAACGTAGGCCTTGAGCGTGCCGCCCTTGCCGGGATAACTGACTTCTCTACCGTTCACCTGCTGAGTGGCCATCGCCGTCGCCTCCCCGACTTATTGGCGAACCGGACTGGTGTGCGGCGCCGGGCCGCCCGCCGATTGCTCGCCCGGTTCGGTTATTCCGCAGTCGTTACAGGGATAAAACCAACCGTGCCGTTGCGCAACTGCACCCTGAACCAGGGACCGCCGATCGCCGTCACCCGAACCCATTTGCCACGATGAACCTGGCCGACCACACGGGCGCCGTTGCTCATCGAATCGTAAACCGGCGAATCATGGGTGAGCAGGAATCTGCGGTTGAAGTCCTTGAGTTGCGGGACTTCCCCCGCAGGGGCTCCACTCGCGCTGGCGACCGTCGTCGTGACCGCCCCAGCCGGCGAAGCCGACGCCTTGGCGCCGGTGGCGCTAGGCATCAGGCTCGAATCGAGCGCTCGCACCTGCGCATATTCGCTCTCGGCCTCGTTCTGCCGATTGGCTTCCGCGTGCAGCAAATCCGCCAGCGCAAGATGGGCATGGGCGTTGCGCGGTTCGAGTCCCACGGCAGTGCGGTATTCGGCCTCCGCCGCGCCAACTTTGCCCTGCTTCTGCAGAACCGCGCCCAGCTTGACGCGATAGTCGGTGTTGGCCGGATCGAGCGCGACTGCCGCCCGATACTGGGCCTCGGCCAGCCCTGGTTGATCGATTGTGCCGTAGACCCCGCCGAGTGCCGCATGGGAGTGCGCGTTTCGGGGGTCGAGTTCGAGCGCCTTCATCAACTCGCCTTCGGCCTGCGGAGCCTTTTGCTCGAAGACGTAGAGGCCGCCGAGCGCGACATGCGGACGCGGATCGTTGGGCGCGGCTTTGGCGGCTTGCTGGTAATCGGTCTCGGCCTCGGCCAGGCGGGTGTTCTGCATCGCCTGGTCCCCCTCATTGAGGTAATCATCAGCGGATCGATGTCCGCATCCAGCGCATGCCAACATCAGCAGGGCGGGCGCGATCGTGCTTGCGAAGAGAATAGCGGATCGCCGGTAATCTTGTGAGCGTCCCATCATCATCCCCATCCCCCCAGTCACATCATGTTTGACATCGCAGGCTGGAGCCTCAGCCTGCGCGAAAGGAATCCCTCACGCCAACGGTCAAAGTTTAGACGATTCCAGGGGCCTAAACCATGACAAATGTCGAACTGGCCGGGGTCGTCACCAGTCCTGACGACGCAGCATCAAATCGCTAACCGCAAGCGCATGCGAGGTTGGCCCGGACCCTGAGCTAGGTTATAAAGGAACGCCGTGCGCGTCGTTCTTATAGCGGCCAAGCAATTGGCCTTCGCGAAGACCCGTCTGATTCCGGTTCTGCCGGACGCTGATGAGCGTATGGCCGTGGCCAAGGCGATGTTCCGCGACGTGCTGAGCGCGGCCTTGGCCGCGCGCGTGCCCGAACGCGTTGCGGTGGTGACTTCCGATCCCGCTTTGATCGCACTCGCCCATAGCACCGGCGCAACCGTGATCGACGAGGAGTATCCGCGCGGCCTCAACGTCGCGGTGCGGCTGGCGACCGCCGAGTTGGCAAGCCTGGGCGCAACCAGCGTCTGCACGCTGCTGTCGGATATCCCGCTGGTCACCGGCGAGGATATCGATGCGGCATTCGCCGCGATGCCTGCCGCTGGGCCGGCGGTGGTGCTGGTGCCGTCGCGGGATTTTTCCGGCACCAATATGATGGTGCGGCGCCCGCCCGAAGTGATTGCGACCCAGTTCGGCCGCCTGAGCCTCGTGCGCCATCTGGATGACTGCCGGACCCGCGCGATCGCCTGCCAGGTAGTCCGCCTCGATCGCCCAGCGCTTGATCTCGATCTGCCCGGCGACTTGCAGGAACTCGAGCGCATGCGCAGTCTGACCCATACTCAAACCCATCTGGCCCGCCTGGGCCTGTCGCATGGCTGATCCGAATCGGGGGCGAACGCTACGGTGCGAATAGTTGAGCGTCTCGGCGCGGCGATACTCGACGGAATCGTGGCGCTCGGAGATTTTGTATTGTTTTTGCTGTCGGCGGTCCTGTATACGCTCAGGCCGCCGTACAAGCCACGCCTGCTGATCCGCCAATTACGCACGATCGGCGCCGAATCGTTCTTCCTGGTGGGATTGATTGCGCTTTTCACCGGAATGGTGCTCGGACTTCAGGGCTACAGCACGTTGCGGCGTTTCGGTTCCGAAGGCGCGCTCGGCACGGTGGTGGCGTTGATCCTGGTGCGCGAACTGGGACCGGTTCTGGCCGCCCTGATGGTCACGGCGCGGGCAGGTTCGGCGATGGCCGCGGAAATCGGCGCGATGCAGGCGACCGAGCAGGTCGACGCGCTTACCGTGATGGCGATCAATCCGGTCCAGTACCTGGTCTCGCCGCGGGTGCTTGCCGGAGTTATCAGCCTGCCGCTGCTGACCTGCATGTTCGACGTGATCGGAATCTGGGGTGGCTATCTGGTCGGAGTTGGACTGATGGGCGCGCCATCCGGGCCATTCTTCAATGGAATCCGGCAGAATATGGGTGGCCATGACGTCGCGATCGGCTTCTATAAGGCCCTGGTGTTTGGCGTCGTGGTAATGTGGGTGTGCTGTTACAAGGGCTACCACGCCGCGCGGATGGCGACCGGGGTAAGCCGCGCGACTACCGACGCTGTGGTGCTTTCGAGTGTGCTTATTCTGGTATGGGACTATTTTATGACCTCAATTCTTCTGTAAGAGTTTCCACCTGATGGGCAGCAATGGGACAGATAACGCGGCTATCGCCGTGCGCGACCTGCGGCGGCGCTTCGGCCGGCAGCAGGTGCTGAATGGCGTCAATCTGGACTGTCCGCGCGGTCAGGTGATGACGATTGTCGGCCCCAGCGGATGCGGCAAGACCGTCCTGTTGAAGCATCTGAATCTGTTGCTCAGGCCGGATTCGGGCAAGATTATATTCGATGGGATCGAAGTAACCCGGCTCGGCGCACGGGGTCTGGATAAGGTACGCGAGCAGTTTGGGATGCTGTTTCAGGCCGGCGCGCTGTTCGATTCGATGACGGTGTTTGAAAATGTCGCGTTCCCATTGGTGGAAAAGACCGGGCTCAGCCGTCAGGAGATAGCCGCGCGCGTCGAAGAGATGCTCGCCCAGGTCGGCTTAGAGGGCATGGACGGGAAATTTCCGTCAGAATTGAGCGGTGGTATGCAAAAACGGGCCGCGCTGGCCCGCGCGCTTGTCCGCCGGCCCAAGATCCTGATGCTGGACGAACCCACCACCGGTCTGGACCCGACCCGTACGACCGCGATCCACGAATTGGTGCGCAATACCCAACAGCGTTTCGGCCTGACCGCCGTGATGGTAAGCCATGATGTGCCGCAGGTTTTCGAAGTCTCGGATCGTGTCGCTTTCATGCATTTTGGCAAAATGGAGCTGGTCGGCAGTGTTGCCGAGGTTATGGCCTCAGATAATGAACATTTCCGCAGCTTTCTTGCCGGCAAGGCCTCGGGCGAGGAAGAGCGGCCCCCTTCTCAAGTGGTTGCCACCCCAGGAAGATAGCATCGAATGTACGCCAGCCGTTTTACCCAAGCCCTCGTTGGTCTTTTCGCCCTGGTCGGGATTGCCGCCCTGGTCTACCTTTCGGTCCGGCTGGGCAACGTGGGGATCTTTCCGACCCCTGGCTATACGCTTTACGCGAATTTCGACAATATCTCGGGACTCAAAACCGGCGACCTGGTCGAAATCGCCGGCGTATCGGTAGGCAAGGTTCAGGCGATCTCGCTGGCCAATTATCAGGCGCACGTTGGCCTCCGGATCAATGAAGGGGTGCCAATCGACACCGACGCGATAGCCTCGGTCAAGACCAGCGGCATAATTGGCGACAAATACGTCTCGATCGCACTCGGTCCAGGCGAGCAAGACCTGAAAAATGGGGGTACGATCAGGCAGACACAATCGGCGTTCGTGCTCGAAGACGCGATCGGCCAGCTCATCAACAATTCCGGCGGCGGCTCGGGTTCAAGTGGCGGCAACTCGACTGGCAATAGCGCCCAAAGCGGCTCTGGCGGCAACTGCAATTGCAGTGCACAGACAAGCAGCAAGAAGTAGGTGGTATGATTCCGGCAATTTCGTTTATTTTTCGCCCTCAGACGATGACCGACCCTCTGAACGCCTCGGTTCCTCATAGTCGGGTTATCCGGTCGGTCTGGGCGTTCACTCTCGTTTCGGCGTTGACGCTGGCGATGCTGTGCTCGCGCCCGGCGCCCGCCGCCGCCCAAGGCGCGATGAGCGCGACGCAGGACCTGGTCAATCGCGCGCTGGAAATTCTTCGCAACAAGCAGGTCCCGGTGGCGCAGCGCCGCCGCCAACTCAAGCAACTGATCGAGCCGCGCTTCGATTTCACCGAGATGTCGCGTTCAGCCATCGGCTATCATTGGCGGACCCTGACGCCCGCCCAACGGTCGGATTTCACGCAGGTCTTCACTGCGTTCATCGAGGCAGCCTATCTCGACAAGGTGCAGGATTATTCAGGTCAGCAGGTGCAATTCGGCCAGGAACGCTCACTCGGCCAGGGCTACGCCGAAGTCGACACGCGGATTATCCAAAACGGCAAAAGCCCGCTGCATGTCAATTATCTGCTCGCGCAGCGCGGCGCTGACTGGAAGGTCTACGATGTAACAGTTGAAGCCATCAGCATCATTGCCAACTATCGAAACCAGTTTAACCGCGTGATAAATCAGCAGGGGTTTCCCAAGCTGATGTCGGACTTGCGGGCCAAGCAGCAACAGCTCGGCGCGGAGTTGGGCGAATGAGTGCTGAGCGCTGCCGAAGCGCTGAAATTGTGCTTTTTTGCGAATGACTTTGGAACGCGCAGAATATATGATGCGGCTTCTACCACGATACGGAGGAACGGTGGTGCGTAAAACCATCAGTGCGATAATCGCGTTTGCCATTTGCTTGTGCGGCGCGGCGGCATGGGCCCAGCAGGCGCCCCATCCACCGGGCGAATACGCGCAGTCGTACAGTGACCCGCTGGCGCCCTTCAACGAGAAGATGTTCTGGTTCAACCTCAAACTGGACCATTATGTTCTCCATCCGGTGGCGCAGGGTTATGCGGATATCGCGCCGACGCCGGTGCGTGAAAGCGTCGGCAGATTTTTCAACAACGTCAATTTCATTCCGCGCTTCGCCAACAATCTGTTCCAGCTCCGGCTGCCCGAGGCCGGCGGCGAGCTGGCGCGCTTCGGCATCAACTCCACGCTCGGCGTGGGTGGATTGTTCGACGTGGCCGACAAATGGTTCGGCCTCAAGGAACATCCCGACGATTTCGGCCTGACGCTTGGCTACTATGGGGTTCCGCAGGGCGCATACATCGTATGGCCGTTCATCGGCCCTTCGACCGTGCGCGATACGGTAGGTTATGCGGCTGACGGCGCGATGTGGCCGCTGCCCTATTTCGTTCCATGGTACGTTTGGCTACCGACCGATTCGGGCAAGATGATTATCGAGGCCGTCAACTATCGTTCGCTGCATCTCGACATGTTCGAGGACGTCGATCGCTACGCGGTCGACCTCTACGGCGCGGTGCAGGACGGCTACCTGCAGAAGCGCGCGGCGACCGTCAAAGATCTCAGGGGTCAATAGACCGAGCACTCAACGCGATGCCAAAAGCAGAGCCGCGGACCTCGGTCCGCGGCTCTGTGCGTTTCCGGCCCTTAAAATCGATACAGCCTAGTTCACGTGCTCCCAGGCATGGTAGGAGCTGCGCACCAGCGGACCTGACTCGACATGGCGAAAGCCCAGGGCGCGCGCGTCTTTTGCCAACTGGGCAAACTCATCGGGCGGCACGTAGCGGACCACCGGCAGATGGTCCTTGGACGGGCGTAGATATTGCCCGAGGGTCAGGATGTCGCATTCGACCGCCCGCAGGTCGCGCAGCACCGCCATCAACTCATCGCGTTCCTCGCCCAGTCCCAGCATGATGCCGGCTTTGGTCAGCAGCGGGCGTCCGAGCCGGCGCGCAGTGTGCCTGGCATGCGCGATTACGTCGAGGGAAAGCTCGTAGTGGCCGCCCGGGCGGCATTTGCGATAGAGGCTCGGAACGGTCTCGATGTTGTGATTGTAGATATCGACTGGCGCCCGCACGATCGTTTCGACGCTCTCATGCGCCCCTTTGAAATCAGGCACCAGCACTTCGACCCGCGTCGCGGGTGCGGTTTGTTTGATCGCGTCGGCGGTGGCCGCAAAATGCGCCGCGCCGCCGTCGGCCAGGTCGTCGCGATCGACCGATGTCACCACCACGTGCTGCAGGCCGAGCCGCGTCACAGCTTCGGCGATACGCCGGGGCTCGTCGGGGTCGAGCGGACGCACGCGCCCGTGCGCGACCGCGCAGTAAGGGCAATTGCGCGTGCAGACATCGCCCATCAGCATGAACGTCGCGGTGCGATGCCCGAAGCATTCGCCGATATTCGGACAGCACGCTTCCTGGCAGACCGTGTGCAGCTTGAGTTCCGCGAGCATCGCGCGCGTGCGGAAGTACTCGGGCGAGGTCGGTGCGCGCACCTTGATCCAATCGGGATGTCGTCGTTCCATGACTTACGTTTGTCCGCGAGCTTCGCCGCTGCCTGCGGCGCAATCAAGCAGGTTCCAAATCTCCGCCGGGCTGGCCGCGCGGATTTGCTGATAGCCGAACTTAGCCGCAAACGCGTGCTCGACCACTTCGGCAAAGCCCTCGATAGTGATCGAATCGAGTCCCTGCGCCGCAATCGAGGTCATTCGGCAGCCTGAAATGCCGCACGGCACGATGGCGTCGAAGAAGCTCAAATCGGTGGAAACGTTGAGCGCAAAGCCGTGCAGAGAAACCCAGCGGCGAAAGCCGACGCCGATCGAGGCGATCTTTTCCGGGCCAAGCCAGACTCCAGTCAGCCCGTCGCGCCGGCCGGCAGCGAGCCCGACTGCTGCCAGTGCCTCGATCAGCACCGATTCGAGTTTCCGCAGGTAATCGATTACGTCGCGCTCGGGGCCTTCCAGCCGTACGATCGGGTAGCCAATCAATTGTCCGGGGCCATGATAAGTAACCTGGCCGCCCCGCGACACGCGGTAGACGGGCACGCCGGCGGGATTCAGCAGGAAGCGTTGATCCGCGCCACGCCCCAAGGTGAAAACGTGCGGATGCTCGAGCAGCAGGAGCGTGTCGCCGATCTGACCGGCCAACCGCGCCAAGACCAGCGCGTTCTGCAGTTCCAGCGCAACCGCATAATCGACGCTGCCCAGCCGCGCGACCGTCAGCGCCCGTTCCTGCGGTTTATCCTGTGGCATGTCCGGCATATTCAGCGATGCTCGCGCCATTCAAAAGTTTATCGCCTCGCCGTCGGTGGCCAACGCCGCTTCCATGATCGCTTCGGACAGCGTCGGATGCGGATGGGCGCCGCGGCCAAGTTCGGCGGTGGTGGTTTCGAGCGTCTTGCCCAGCATGACCTCGGCAATCAGGTCGGTCGCGTGATGGCCGATAATCTGGCAGCCGAGCACTTCGCCGTATCGAGCGCTGGCGACAATCTTGACGAAGCCCTCGGTATGATTGATCGCGACCGCTTTGCCGTTGGCGCGAAACGGCATCCGCCCGACCTTGACCTCGAGACCGCGGGCCTTGGCCTCGGCTTCGCTAAGGCCGACGGTGGCGACTTCCGGCTCGCAGTAAATGCATCCCGGAATCGACAACAGGTCGAAGCCGGGCTCGCGCACCCCCGCCATGATCTCGACGGCGGCGACCCCCTCGGCTGAGGCCTTGTGCGCAAGCAGCGGGATGCGCGCGACGTCGCCAATCGCGTAAATGCTCGGGCAAGTGGTACGGAAAGAATCGTCGATTTTGATAAAGCCGCGCTCGACCTCTATCCCGACTTTTTCCAGTCCCAGATCGCGGCTGAGCGGGCCGCGGCCGACCGCCATCAGCACCGCTTCGGCCTCGATCGTCTTGGTCTCGTTGCCGGCGCCGAGCGCCACGCTCCAGCCCGCGCCCTTACGCGCGAGCGACTGATAACCGTGGCCGAGCAACACCTCGACCCCGCGTTTGACAAAAGCCTTGCGCAATTCTTCGGCAATCTCGGCATCCATCCCGGGGAGCATCTGCTTCTCGAGTTCGACAATCGTGACCATCGCGCCGAAGGCCTGGTAAAAGTAACCGAATTCGGCGCCGATCGCGCCGGCTCCGATTATCACCACGCTCTTCGGCAGTTGATCGTTGACCAGCGCTTCCTTGCTGGTCATCACGCCGTCGCCGATAGTCATACCCGGGAATAACTTCTCGCCGGAACCCGCCGCGATCATGATCCGTTCGGCCTCGAGCGCCTCGGCCGGCGGCGGCGCTTTGCCGGCCACCGGAGTCAACGCCACCGTATGCGGCCCGGCGATCGCGGCCTGCGCTTCGAGGTAATCCACTTTGTTCTTGCGCAGCAGGAAGCGCACGCCCTTCGAGAGCTTGTCGGCGGCCTCGCGGCTGCGCGCGATCACCCGTTTGAAGTCGAAGCGCACCTCGCCGGTTTCGATACCGTGCTCCTTGCCGGCGCCGCGGATGGTTTCCATGGTCTCGGCCGAATTGAGCAGCGCCTTGGACGGGATGCAGCCCCAGTTGAGGCATACGCCGCCAGGCAGATCGCGCTCGATTACTGCCACGCGCATCTTAAGCTGGCTCGCCCGAATCGCGGAGACGTAGCCGCCGGGCCCCGAGCCGATTACCACCAGATCGTAACGTGAGTTAGCCAAGATTCACCTCGTCGGAAGCGGGGCAGGCAAGCCAGCCAACGGATGCGTTGGCAGCCGCCGCCGCGTCCGGCCGATCCGATTGCGGCGCGCTACACCAGCAGGCTGGCGGGATTCTCCAGGAATCGCTTGAGTTCGTTCAGAAAGCGCGCCCCAATGACACCGTCGATAATTCGATGATCGCAGGCCACCGTGAGCATCATGGTCTTGCCGACTACCACTTGACCGTTGCGCACTACCGGCTTGTCCTTGACGGCGCTGACCGCCAGGATCGCCGCCTGCGGCGGGACGATCACTGCCGCGAAATGCTCCACCCCGAGCATCCCCATGTTGGAAATCGTAAAAGTCGCGCCGGAAAGGTCCTCGCCGCTGAAACCCCCGCGGGCCGCCTTGCTGACGAGCCGATGGGCCGCGCGCGAAATTTCCGGCAGCGTCTTCTGCTCGCATTGATGGATGACCGGCACGATAAGGCCGTCCTCGACTGCCACCGCCATCCCGATGTTGATATTCGGATAAATGATCACGCCATCATCCTGGTAACTCGCGTTCATGCGCGTATAACGCGCTAGCGCGAGCGCGGTCGCCTTGACGATGATGTCGTTGTAAGTGATGTCCTCCTCGAACAATTCGGTCGCTTCGAGCGAATTCTTGAGCTTCACCGCCTCTTCCATGTCGACCTCGATGGTGACGTAGAAGTGCGGGATCTCGCGCTTGGACTGCGCCATCCGATGCGCGATGGTCTTGCGCATCTTCGATAACTCTTCGCGCGTGCCCGGCGAGCCTTCGCGCGGAGCGATCAGGCGGCGAAACTTGAAGAGTTGCTGCTCGCGCAGAAAATTATCGACGTCGCGCTTGGTTACCCGACCTTCCGGACCGGTACCGGGCACCTGCGCCAGGTCGATACTCGCCTCTTCGGCGGCGCGACGCGCCAGCGGCGAGGCACGAAACTTGGTGCCGTCGCCGTGCGCCGGGATCGACGGAGGTTCCATCGGAACCACCGCCGAACGCGGCGGCGCTGCCATAATCGCGGTTGGCGCCGCGGACTGCACGGCGCTCATCGCCGGATGGAACTGCGGCTGCGTGTCGCCACCCACGTCTTCGGCCTCGATTTCGACGGTTTCGCCCTGCGCCGTCGATGACGACGCCTCCGCCGGGGTCTCACCGCCGGCGTCGTTGGAGGCGCGCCGCCGCCGCGCTTGCCGGATCGGCGCGACCCGCCCACGCGGCGTGGAAGCGCCGGGAGCGGCCTCCGCTCCGCTATCTTCGGCGCCATTGCCAGTCTGGAGCGGTTCCACCGAGGCGCCGCCGTTGGTATGAGCCTGCAAATCGGGCTGGACCGCTGGAGCGGGCTGTCCGCCGGGCTTGGGGCGCGATTCGCCGGCCGCCAGCATGATGGCGATTACCGCGCCGACCTTCGCGCTTTCACCTTCCTTCAAACGGATTTCGTCGATTACGCCCTCGTCGAAGGCCTCCATCACCATGTCGGCCTTGTCGGTTTCGACTTCGGCGATAGCGTCGCCGTGATGAACTTCGTCGCCGGGATGCTTGAGCCAGCGCAGAATCTTGCCCTCCTCCATCGTGTCGGAGAGCTTGGGCATGGTGATCTCAATGCTCATCGCATCGCCCCTCGCTTGCGAGCTTCCTCGATTATCATCGACGTACGGCCATGCGGCGGTTCACGAAACTCGCGGAAAACCCGCACCGGCCCTCGTTACACCAGGCGCTCGGCCGCCTTGACGATTTGGGCGGGACTGGGCAGCGCCGCCCGCTCCAGCCGCGCATTGTAGGGAATCGGCGTATCGAGAGTGGCCACGCGCTCGACCGGCGCGTCGAGATGATCGAACGCCAATTCGTGAATCTGCGCGGCGATTTCGGCACCAGCGCCGCCTGTGCGCCAGCCCTCGTAGATAATAATCGCCTTGCCGGTTTTCTTCACCGACTCGACGACCGTGCCAATATCCAGCGGATTGAGCGTGCGCAGGTCGATTACTTCCGCGTCAATCCCCTCGTTTTCGAGCGCATCCGCCGCGGCCATCGAGTCGTAGACGCATTTCGAGTACGAAATCAGCGTCACGTCCTTGCCCGGGCGCATGACGTTGGCCTTGCCGAGCGGCACCAGGTATTCGCCGTCGGGAACCTCGCCCTTCACGCCATAGAGCGACTCGTGTTCGAGAAAAACCACCGGATCGTCCTGCCGGACGCAGCTCTTGAACAGCCCCTTGGCGTCAGCGGGGGTGGCGGGAATCACCACGCGCAGGCCCGGGCAGTGCAGGAAATAAGCTTCGAGGCTCTGGCTATGCTGCGCGCCCAGTTGATGACCACCGCCCTGCGGCGCGCGGATCACCACCGGGACTTTGGCGTGGCCACCGAACATATAGTGAATCTTGGCCGCATGGTTGACGATCTGGTCCATCGCGAGCAGGCCGAAGTTAATCGTCATCAGCTCGACGATCGGCTTCAGCCCGCCCATCGCGGCGCCGATGCCCGCGCCGACGATAGTCAACTCGGAGATTGGCGTGTCGCGCACCCGCTTTTCGCCAAAGATTGCCAGCAAGCCGTCGGTAACCTTGAAGGCGCCGCCGAAGTAGCCGACTTCCTCGCCCATGATGAACACCCGTTCATCGCGTTCGAGTTCCTCGCGCAAGGCCTGATTCAATGCTTCTCGATAGGTGATTTGGGCCATCGGCCCACTGCCTCCTAAATCAACCCGATCGGCGCGCGACCGCTACCGCGCACGGGCCGCACTCCAAGGTCGTCCAAGCCGCTATTGCTCGACATAAACGAACTTGCCGAGTTCGTCGAGATTGGGCTCGGGACTGTCCTCGGCGAACTTCACCGCATCGTCGATGACCGCGGTGACCTCCTTGTCGATATCGTCGAGCCGCGCCTCGCCTGTCCGGCGGTCATGAAGGATCTTGCGGCGCAGCGACTTTATCGGGTCGCGCTCCTGCCAGATACGCTCCTCGCGGCGCGAACGGTATTCGGCCGGATCGGACATCGAATGACCGCGGAAGCGATAGGTAACCGCTTCGATCAGCGACGGACCGTCGCCCTCGCGGGCCCGTGCCGCGGCTTCTGTAACCGCACCGTAGACGTCGAGCACATCCATGCCATCGACCCGGACGCCCGGCATCTTGTAGGGCTCGGCGAAACGGTACAGCTCTTCCTGGCAAACCGCGTTCTGCACCATCGTGCCCATGCCGTAGAAATTGTTCTCGCAGATATAGATCACCGGCAGCTTCCACAGCGACGCCATGTTCAGACTTTCATGAAAGGCGCCTTGCGGCAGAGCGCCGTCGCCAAAGAAGCAGCACACCACCTCGGGCTCTTCACGGTAGACGACCGATAACCCCAGGCCCGCAGCCAACGGCAGCCCGCCACCGACGATCGCGTAACCGCCCATGAAACGCAGGTTCGGATCGAAAAGATGCATCGAACCGCCATGCCCGCGCGAGATTCCGGTGGTCTTGCCGAACAACTCGGCCATGACCACGCGGGCCGAGGCGCCTTTGGCCAGACAATGGCCGTGCTCGCGGTAAGTCGAAACGACGTAATCCTTGTCGTACAGCGCGGAAATAGCGCCGACCGCGACTGCTTCCTCGCCGGCGTACAAATGGCAAAACCCGGTGATCTTGCCCCGCGCGTACATCTCGGCGGTTTTTTCCTCGAAGCGCCGGATCAGAACCATCCGCCGGTAAAGGTCAACCAGTTGACCTTCTTCCATCGTCAACAACGCGCGCTCGGCGATGTGCTTGTCACGTTCCAGGGCCATTGGATCAACCCCCGGCGCCCGCAAGCGCCAGTTTTCAGTTAAACACTAACGTAAACCGCATGACAGGGTAAGCGAGGCCAGTTCCGTCCACCCATACGAGAGATAAGCAAGCCTGGTTCCCGCTGCTTACGACGGGCTCCGTCAATCGAATCCGCCGTCGTTCAACCTTTTTTCGCCAGGGGGCCCGGTGGTTCAGGTCGCCGGGGTTCGTCGAATCACTCGCCGTCACAAATCGATCAACGACAAATCACGAGCATTTGACTGCGGATAAGCCCGTTCAGCGGGCATCTCAGAACAGCTTGCGCTGCGCCGCCTGCCATACCGGCGCAAACGAACGCCGATGGATGGGCGAAGGACCAAAGCGTTCGAGCGTGGCGAAATGATCGGGGGTGCAATAACCCTTGTGCTGGGCAAACCCGTAAGCCGGAAACTCCGAGTCGTATTCGACCATCATACGATCGCGGGTGACTTTGGCCACAATCGACGCGGCCGCGATCGAAAAACTTTTGCGGTCGCCGCCGACGATCCGGGTCTGGGGAAAGCTCAGCTCAGGAATCAGGCGCCCGTCGACCAGCACATGGTCTGGCGCGCGCAGCATCGTCAGGACCGCGCGCGCACTCGCCGCCATGGTCGCCCAGAAGATATTTACCTCGTCGATTTCGTGATGGCTTGCAACCCCTACTCCGATCGCGATCGCACGCTCGCTAATCTTGACGAATAATTCCTCGCGCTCTTCAGCCTTGAGCTGCTTGGAGTCGTTAACACCCCTTATAAATACCTCGGGCTCGAAAATCACCGCCGCCGCGACCACCGGCCCGGCCATCGGGCCGACTCCCGCCTCGTCCACTCCGGCGATAGCCGTCAGGCCGTCTCGCCATAGCTTGCGTTCGTATCGCAGATTCGGATGACTGCCCACGCTGGCCCTCGGTCCTCAAAGCCCGATTATGCAGCCAGGTCGCAATCGCGCAACGGCTGAGGCCGCAATCCGCGGAAGTTCTTCCACAGTCCGGCATGTGTACAAAGGAATTTGCGGCAATTCTCACGCAAGACGCTTGAGCCGGGCCTGCCGCAGAATCTCGGCCACACGCTCGGGATCGGGCACGTCCCACAGACGGATCATGAAGTCCGCGCTTGCCGCCGAGGCGATCATTACGTTGCCCAACCCGAGCATCCGCTGTGACAGCGAGCGGTCGACCTCGATCGAGCGCACGTCCGCCAACTCCATCTCGCGCCGATGGCTCGCCAGCCATCCACGACGCTCGATCAGGCGATCCGAGGTAAGGCTCCAGCTGGTGTAGCGGCGCGCCATCGTGACCAGCGCGAGCAGCAGCAGCGCCAGCGCAATCAGCGCGAAGCCGAGCGCCAACTGCCCCCGAGTCGCCATCAGCAGGTAGAGGCCTGCGGCGGTGAGCAGGATTACCAGCACGAGTTGGCGCGTGTAGTGCCACCACGACGGCATAATCCGCGTCAACGCATACTCGCGCTGCATCGCGGGACGCGGCGCGCTCAGCCGCTCGCCACATCGCGAACAGAAGGTCGCGCCCTGGACCGCCTCGAAACCGCATTGGAGACATCGCATGGCAGGTGAGGCCGATTATGAAAGCCCCCGGCCGCACAATCAATTCGCCGGTCGCGCCAAGGGCGCCGCGCCGCCGGCGGCTGGGCGATCTCGGCCTCGCATCTCATCGCGGCCGCGCGCTGGATGGCGCCGCGGGCTTCGTGTTAAAAGTCGCGTCATGAAAATCGCACTGTTCGGCATCAATACGGGCCCGTGCGCCAACCCCGCGACGGCGGCCAAGGTCGCGCGCGCGGCCGAAGCCGCGGGATTCGAGAGCCTCTGGACCGGCGAGCATATCGTGCTGCCGGAGCCGCAGGCGCCGCCTTCGCCGGTTCCGGCCGACACGCCGTTTATCGATTCCGCGATTGCGCTCGCCTACGTCGCCGCCCATACCAGCAAGGTCCGGCTCGGCACCGGGATCATCATTCTGCCCCAGCGCAATCCGGTGGTGCTGGCCAAGGAACTGGCCTCGGTCGACGTCCTGTCCAACGGCCGCCTGATCTTCGGCATCGGGATCGGTTACCTCAAGCCCGAGTTCGCCGCGATCGGCGCGCCGTTCGACCATAAGGGGCCGCGCAGTGAGGAATTTCTCGCCGCGATGATCGCGCTATGGTCGATGGAACAGCCTGCGTACCACGGCCGCTTCGTCTCCTTTGGAGGAATAAACGCGATGCCGCGGCCGGTCCAGCAGCCCCATCCGGAGGTGGTTTTCGGTGGCCATACCAGCGACGCCTACAGCCGCGCGGCCCGGCTGGCCAAGGGATGGTTCGGCTTCGCGCTCGACGTCGAGGGCGCGGCCAAATGCGTCGAAGGTCTGAAGAGCGCCTGCAAGCAGGCCGGACGGCGTTTCGAAGACCTCGAGGTGAGCGTCACGCCCAGGGGCCGAGTCGATGCCAACACCGCCAAACGCTTCGGCGAGTTGGGTGTCAGCCGGCTGATCCTGCTCCATCGTGCGCGTGACGAAGGCGGCCTGCTGGAATTCGTCGGGCAGACCGAGCGCGAGCTGATCGGCAAGGTCTAGACCGGCCCTCAAACGAGGGCGGTGCGGTTATCGGACGGGATTCGGCGCCCGAGCTAAGGAGGCAGCGCTAGCGAGATCGTGGCAGCGGCTCGTGTTTGCTACTAAGTGGTTGAAATATGCAGTAATCGCTTTTGGAATCCCAAGTGAAGCGTTGCCAGCCAATTTTCTGACACGCGGCAAAATATCGCCGGTCTCGACTCGCGCTAAGCGGGATTTTCGTGAGATTTTCGTTATTGTTGCGCCTTTCCCCTCGCGGCACGCCACTTGCTCCTTCAGACGCTAAATCTCAATGCGTAGGGAGGCGGTCGCGCGATGAAGATAGACAACAGCAGGGTAATGACGGTTAAGGAGCTATCGGATTACCTCAAGGTTCACCCTTCGACGGTTTACCGTCAGCTTAAGCGCGGACAATTGCCAGCCTTCAAGGTCGGCAGCGACTGGCGTTTCAACGTCGAATCGATCGACCGTTGGCGCCTCGAGCAGGACAGCTTCGGCCACGACGCCCGCTAGGTTCACCGGCCTGACAGAGCAGAACCGTCTGCGTCGTGAGATTTCGACGGTTCTTCAGAGATTGCTGAGATAGTCGAGCGTGAGCCAGCCGCGTAGCGGTTCGACCCGGGCAATCCGGACGAGAATACGCGCGTGGCTGGCGACGTTCGGAGCGCCATGGAGGGCGCCGCGCACCGCATAGGCTTCGATCTCGGCGCTGGCGCCGTCGCGCAGCACGATTGCCTCGAGCGGGCGCTCCAATTGATGGAGCTGGAGGTAGCGCAACAGCCAGTAGCGTTTGGCCCGGCGTTCGAGCTCGCGGCCTTCGCTTTCGGCATTCTCGGCGGCGGCCAGCACGGCCAATAGCTCGTCGGGTTCATAAAGCGGAGTCCGGCGTTCGCCCAGGGCGGCGACGATCTGGCGCTGCAGCACGAGATCCATGTAGCGCCGGATTGGCGAGCTCAGCTGCGCGTAAAAATCGAGTCCGACGCCGGAATGAAACTCCGGGTAGAGCGAGAGCCGCGGTCGTTGCATCGCCGCCTCGCCCATCGAAGGCTGAACGCGGTAAATCATCGGCACGTGACGGTCGGCGGCAAATCGCGCACCGCAGTAATTGCTCAACACCATCAGTTCGGCCACGAGCTGGCGGCTGGGCGAGGCGGTGTCGATAAGCTTGACCTCGATTTTCCCCTCGCTGACCCGAATCTTGGGCTCCCGCCGCTGCATCAGGATCGCGCCGGCATTGCGGCGCCGCTCGCGCAAGCGATTGGTCGCCTCGAGCAGTCGGCGCAGCATGATTACGCTACCCCCACCGCCGTTGGCCTCACCCATCAGCAATTGGTCCGCGCGGTCGTAGTCGAGACGCGCCTTGACTCGCAGAGCCTCAGGATAGATGGAAAAGTCGACGGCCTCCCCCGATGGGCTAAGCGTCACCTCGGTGGTCAGCACATGCCGCGGCTGGCCTTCGACCAGACTGCCGGCGCCAGTCGAAATCGCGTCGGGCAACATCCGGATAGTGGTTTCGGGAAGGTAAACCGTCGCTCCGCGAGAGGCCGCTTCGGCGTCCATCGCGCTGCCCTTAGCCACCAGGTCGGCGACCAGCGCGATATGCACGCGGACTCGCAGGTTGCCGCCTTCGAGCGGCTCGCATGAGATCGCGTCGTCGATCTCGACCGTCTCCTCGTCATCGATCGTGATCGCCTCACCATCGCTGCCGAGGCTTCGCGCCGGCGCCACCGCCGCGGATGCTTCGGTCAGCGCTGCTTCGCTGAACGTGCCGCGCAGGCCGCCGATAATGGCGAAGCGCGGTCCGTCGGGCGTCTCGCCCAAGCGCTCGAGGATCTCGTAGGCGGCCTCGGCCGGGCTCACTTCGTTGGTCGCGGCCTCGAGCATCATGGTCAGCTCGCGGCTGCGAGTGAACGGATTTTCCAGGTAGCGCTTCAATTCCGTGATGAGCGGCGCGGCCTCGTCGGCGGCGGGGAGCGCGCCGCCTTCGAGCACGGTTTGCAGAATCTGGCGCAGCCGGCGGCCGCCTTCGCTGCGCATCCGCATACGCTCGTACTGCAGGCGCAGGCGCTCGACCTGCTCGCTGCTGCGTGCGACGAAATCCATGTGGCGGCGGACGAAATAGAGCCGGTCGGCGAAGAGCGCATCGAGCATCACCGCGGCCGCCACCGGCGACCGCCGGCCGAAAAAGAGCTCGGCCAGTTCCTCGGCGGTGTAGCTGCGTTCATGCTCCCGCACGACCTCCCAGAGCAGGTTGAGGTCGAGTTCGGCGGCGAGTTGCGCGCGCTCGGCCTCCAGCGCCGCCAGCGCCGCGCCAACCTGTTCGCGATTCGGCCGCCGGTCGCTGTGGCGCACCATCACGAGGTCGCGCGGGACCGGCCGTTCCCGTCCATTGGCGTCGAGCGTGACAATCTGGCTGGACTGTTCACGCACCACCAGGGCGGGGCGCAAACGTCCTTCGTCGAGGTATTCGACCAGCATGCCGAGGTATTTTTCGGGATTTCCCACCGTTAGGCTTATTTTGACCTGCGCGAGCAGAGCAGACTATAGGAGTGCGCATGGCTGGCAAAAGGATCGAACTCGAACTGCCCGAGGAGTTGTTCGACCAACTGGCGCGGGTGGCCGAAGCGATGGGTATCGCGAGGCCGGCCGAAGCGGCGATGATCGGGCTGGCGGAATGGATTTCGCGGCGCAAATCGGAACTCGACGACCGCGACCCCGGCGAGCGCTACTTCATCAACGAAGCACTCGACGAACTGCTCGCCGAGGCGGCCCCCAGCGACAGGAAGAACCGTGCTTGAGCGTCAAGTTTCCCGGCGAGTCAGGAATGGAGTGCGACCCTCGCGCACAAGCTTCTCTTCAATCGAGCGCAAATCAGGCGTAAGGCAAAAAAGGAGCGGGACCCCGTGGTCCCGCTCGCTCGAGCCCAAGCCCAGCCGCGGAGCGAACTTCGCTCGGGCTAGCGCAGAATCTGCATCAACCCTGACGGGCTGCCGTACTTGACGCCGTCGAAGTACTCCTTCGGCGCCTGGGAATTGATATAGACCCCCTGCTTTTTCGGGTTGCCATAAGAGGACCAGATGGTCTCGTGAGTATTCTGAAGGTCCATCGCCATCGATTCGGCAATGTCCTTCCACTGGTAGCCGCCACCGGCGACCGGCGCGATCTGGTTGAGATAGGCAATCGCCTTCCACATCTTGCGGTTGGCATCGTAGAGGTCAACCCAGTTCGCCGACCAGAACTCGTGGTCCGCGTACAGAATCCGATGCGAGTAGCAGTATCCCGAAGCCTCGCTCGGGATACGCGTGACGTCATCGATCGCCGTTTTGCGCAATTCCCATTTGCCCCACGAGGGTTTGGGGAACCCGAGCGGCATGTCGTAATCCTGCGGGAAGGCCCCGCCGATTGAACCGTTGAACAACGTCAGATTAAGGATCTCACGGTCGCCGAGGAACTTCCCGGTGTAGATCGAGGTGCTGCCATTGAAACCGTTCAGCTTCGCGTCGTCGTTGGTCCAGTCGAAGCCGAAAACCGGCGAGCATCGCGAAGTGGTGGACAGGCGCAGCGAACGGCGCAGGGCGGGCACGAACACGTAGGTATCGGGAAACGGGTTTCTTTCCTGATCGACGTAGAACAGTGAAAGAGCAGCGGTGTAGCGGGCCTGCTCGGGCGATTCCTGCATGAGCCATTCGGTGTACCAGGTGCCCGGCGAGTAGTTCTCCTGCCGCGGGAAACCCTGGTCGGTGATGAAATCGCTCCAGCGATAAACCACGTCGAGTGCGGAGGGCGCGATATCTCCGTACTTATCGACCGCCCACACCGTGCCGTAGTTAGCCGGGGTTTTTACGTACATCGCAGGGACATAGGCGAAGAAAACATTCGCCAGGATCTTCCATCCCTTGTTGGGCTCCTGCGGGTTGGGAAAGGGGGTTCCACCCTGGTAGTTCTTGATTACATAGTGGCCATTGGGCAGAACGTCGACCCCGGTTTGCGCGCCGTACTTTTCGGTGGCCTCGACCCAGGTCCGGGGCAGGTTCCCGCCTTCATGAGCGGGGCCGACGTCCATTTCGACGTCGGCGGGCATCTTCCAACCATACACTCCCTGGAACAGCTTGATCATGCCCAGAGGCATAAACGCCTTGTACTGCTCCCAGTTTGACATCGTGATCTTGGTCCCAATTGGGATGCTTCCCTGTTTTGCGCTGTCCTGCATCCATTGGTCCATCTCGCTGAAATCCGTTTGCTGAGCCCGTCCGACCGTCGGTGCAAGCGCGATCAGGAGCCCTATAACGAATAAACGGCATAACGTTTTCACTACTACTTCTCCTCCAAAGCCAGATTTGCTGAGGTCGGGGCAGAGCGGTTCGCGCGACCGGTCCTCCAAGTTCCGGTCAAACCTGCTGGTCTTCGTCGGCTCGCCTCGACGGTGATGTGTGGGGGGCCGACGTTGGAACGTCTAACCCTCCCGCCATTGCTGAATGCTATTCGGGTTCAGGTGCGTGTCAATAGCTTCGTTTTCGCCGATTTTTTGCTGCAAGACCCGATCGGTGGTCGACAGCGGCTGGTCTTGTAGCGATGCTGCTTTTCCGGCAACTTTTGAACTCCGGTTATGAAAAACGGCCGTAATAAGCGGATTCGCGGCAAGTTTCCGCCGGCCAAGGCGCGGGCCGGCGCCGCGCCCAAAAGCCTGATTCGCGGTCGCTTCAAGCGTGCGCGGTTGCCCGAAGTCGAAAGCTTCAGTGCGTCGCTGCCGTTCGATCGCCGGCTTTATCGTCATGACATCCGGGGTTCGGTCGCACATGCGAGGATGCTCGCGCGGGTTGGACTGCTGAAGCGCGGCGAGGCGCGGGCGATCGAGCAAGGACTGAGGGAAATTGAGCGGGAGATTGAAGCCAGGCGCTTTCGTTTCGACTTGGCGGACGAGGATATCCATCTCGCGATCGAGCGGCGTCTAACCGAGAAAATCGGCGCCGCCGGCGGGAAACTGCATACCGCACGCTCCCGCAATGACCAGGTTACGCTGGATCTTCGCCTGTTTCTTCGCGACGAGATCGGCGCCGTAATCGCCTTGATAAAGACCCTCGAGCGTTCACTGAGGGCAGTGGCGAAACGCAACCTTGATACGGTTATGCCCGGCTATACGCATCTGCAGCGCGCGCAGCCGGTTTCGCTGGCCCATCATGCGCTGGCCTACGTCGAGATGCTTGAGCGCGACCAGGAACGGTTCGCCCAGGCCCGCGCGCGTACCGACGTGATGCCGCTGGGGGCGGGGGCCCTGGCCGCGACCACGCTGCCGATTGACCGGCGGCTAGTGGCCCGCGAACTGGGATTCCGCGCGGTCACGGCCAACAGTATAGACGCGGTGGCGGATCGCGATTTTGCCCTGGATTTCCTTGCTGCCGGCGCGATTTTGGCCGTGCATCTGTCGCGGATGGCCGAAGAGATTATCCTGTGGACCACTACGGAATTCGGCTTTGCCCGGCTGCCCGACGAATTTTCCACCGGAAGCTCGATGATGCCGCAGAAGAAGAATCCCGACCTGCTCGAACTGGTGCGCGGCAAGAGCGGACGGATTATCGGCAATCTGATGGCCTTGCTGACGGTGCTGAAAGGCCTGCCGTTGGCTTACAATTCGGACCTGCAAGAGGACAAGGAGCGAGTGTTCGATACGCTCGACGCGATTAAACCCATGCTCGATCTTTTGGCGAAGCTGTGGCCGCAGCTTACTTTCGACCGCCCTGCGATGCGTGCGGCGGCGGGCGGTTATGCGTTGGCGACCGACCTTGCCGAATACCTGGTCGCCCGCGGCCTGCCGTTTCGCGAAGCGCACGAGGCTGTTGGCGCACTGGTTGGCAAGCTGGCGGAGGAGGAGCGGGAGTTGGCGGACGTGACACTCGAGGAACTGACCAGCTTTTCATCGGCCTTCGCGAGCGACGCGCTGGCGTTGTTGACCCCGGAAAACTCGTTGCGGGCGCGCAGCATAATCGGCGGTCCCGCGCCTGAGACGGTCCGCCGGCGGCTGGCGGAATTGGCCCGCCGATGAGGGCCTCGCGTGCACGGTTTTCGCGCTGGTGGCAGCCTGCGTTTTTGGTGATCGCGGCCGCGGTTTCGCCTTTTCTTTGCGGATGCGGGGTGAAAAGCGCGCCAGTTCCGCCGGGGCAAACCAAGCCCGTTGCCATCACTGATCTCCGGGCTTCCAGCGACCCGTTTGGCATCAACCTTTATTGGGGCCGGCCCACGCGTTATGAAGGCGGCCGCCAGATGCGTGATCTCGGCATGTTCGTGATCCTGCGCGGCGATGGAGATCAGCCCTTCCAACCGCTGGTTGAATTGCCGGTTACCGACCAGGAGCGCTTTTCGCCGCAACGCACGTTTACCTACCTCGACGGCGAGACCGAGATAGGCCATAGCTATCGCTACGAAATCGTCTCACGCACGATGGACGGCTATGCGAGCCTGCCTTCCAACATCGTGACTTCAACCCGCGTCGTTCCGCACAAGAACGAGCCGGAGAATTTCACTCTGCCAACCCCCACTCCATTGCCGACCAACGTGCCCTGATGCGGAAGTGCCGGTCCTGTCCCGTTTTTCCGATTTGAAATCAGGAAACCGCCTGATGCGGACGGCGGTTTCAGCCAAAGTACCGGCTGTGATAGAAACGCAGCTTAATCGTGACATTCCGGACACCACCGGGGAGGAATCGACTCAGACGCGGGCGGCTTCGCACGTCCGTAGACATCAGATGAACTACTTTCAGTACAGGAATAACCAATTATTCGCCGAAGACGTGCCCGTGGGTGAAATTGCCCAACAGGTTGGCACGCCGGTTTACGTTTACAGCGCGCGCACCCTGCGCCGTCATTTCCGGGTGATGAGCGAGGCCTTCAAGGGTAGCGATACGCTGATCTGCTTTGCGATGAAGGCGCTGTCCAATCTGAGCGTGCTCAAGCTGTTCGCCGCGATGGGCTCGGGCTTCGACATCGTGTCGGTTGGCGAATTGATGCGCTGCCTTAAGACCGACGCCGAGCCGGG
>DATEGX010000313.1:0-3213 GCA_035279875.1 Binataceae bacterium (SeqCode) | reverse complement strand
CAGCAGCGAGGCCAGCGGCGCGCGCCTGCTGAGGAAGATCACCCGGCGGAGGGCGTCGGCGAAGCGCCTGGGCGAGATTCAGAGCCGCTATCCCGATCTCGACCTCGGCTCCTACCCCTTCTACCGCCGCGGCGAGTTCGGCACGAGCCTCGTCATCCGCGGCCGCGACCGGGCGCGGGTGGACACGCGAGTCGGCGCCGATCCCATGCCTGGCCGCTTGGCGGACCAGGTAGACGCGAGGACTTAAAATCTTCTGGCAGCAAGGTTGACCCGGTTCGAGTCAGGCAGCCGACGAAAAGTATTATAATAAAATCAATACGTTATAGCGCAAGCCGTTGATGTACTACGCAACCACGTAGCAGACGCCCGAACACCAGGCGGTAACTCTGGATTTAAGATTTAAGAGGAGCCGCCCTCTGTCGTATATTCACGGTCTGTTCTTGAAAGGGCGGCATGAAAAAGTTATCGGGCAGCCAGCTGATAGGTCAGCGCGGCGAGCTACTAGTCAACGAGCGCACCCTGGCGATGGGGTTCGGCTTTCAAGCGACCAATCGGTTAGAAACCGGCATTGATGGGTTCCTGGAACTGCGCGATCAGCAAACTGGATGCATGCTCGCACAGTGGATCGGCGCGCAGGTCAAGACAATCGCATCGGGTTCGTATTCGTATGAGGACGACAAAGGTTTCGAGTTCCTGCTGAACCCAGACGACCTGGAGTACTGGCGCGACTCAAACGTCCCCGTGATTGTGGTGCTTGTTCGGCTTGACCGGGGCGATATGTATTGGAAGCCCGTTGAAATGGGGCAGTCCAACGCAGGCCGCCGCTTGCGGTTCGACAAATCCGCCGACAAGTTTGACCGCGATGCCACGGATCGCATCGCCGCCCTCTGCATCGAGCGTGATCGTCTCGGCAGCTACGTTCCGCCGATGCGGTCGGGCGAGAATGTACATCTGAACATGGTTCGGATTCTGCTCCCGGAGGAAATTTTCGTCGCCGCATCACTCTATAGTTCCGGAAGCGAGGCAGCGCGCGAACTAGCAAAGTTCGAGGGACACGCGCCGTTCGATTGGGTGGTACGGAGCCGCCGTTTTATATCATTCCGCGATCCGCGCGGGGGACCCCTCGGTGAAATCATCGATGAAGGCTCCGTCGAGGCGGTCGAAACCGAGGCGGTAGGACTGACCGACGACACCGATGATGAGCACGCATTTATCGATCTGCTCGCACGCGCATTGAGCACACAGCTGGATGACGACCTTTCTTACGATCGCGAAAGCCGCTCGTTGTTCTTCCGCGCGCCGGAGCAGAACAAGGGCCGGAAGTACCGCTACCGATCTCTCATAAATGAAACCTCTGCCGAGGTGGTATCGGTGTGGCGAGATCGGAATAGCAATGTCGGCAGCGTGCGGCATCATGCCTTCATTCCGCGCTTCCAACGCCTCGGCGACGAATGGCTGCTTTCCGTGACGCCTACTTTCGTTTTCACGAGGGATGGCTTTCGGCCGCATTACAACGCAAGTGCGCTGATCGCGGGCAAGAAGAAGAAGGAGAAAAATGGTGCGGTGCGTGGACAATTCGTCATGTGGCGGCACCTGCTAATGAAATCCGGCGAAGTTGTTTCCGGCCTATTGGCGGATCAAGACACAAAGCGTCGGCCCATCCTCGGGTTTGAGGCGCTCGATCCGATTGAAATGCCCCTCGCTGTTCCAGAAGACGCGTGGCGGCGAGAGGACCCGAATGCCGAGAGGATGGTCGATACGGAGTGGCTGGTATGAGCTTTTCGCCCAGGGTGCTGTCGGAGCCCGTGCTCGAGTTCGGAGACGGCGGGCGGCATATCGATCCCCGTATGGGCCTTGTCGACTATGGTCCTCTACAACCAATCGCGGGTGATGGGGTGCGGATCGGCGTCATCGGAACGCCTGAGACCACCGACGGCATAGCAAAGTTCATCGATAGGTGTCGGACGGGTATCGATGGCAAGAAAAGCCCGCTGACCAACCTATATCCACCATTCCCCGGAATTGGGAACCGCAATCCTTTTCGCTGCACGTTTGAGGTTGACCCGGTTGCAAGAAGGATTATCCCGACAAATGATATCGAGCGCATCGTCCGCATTGCCAAGCAATCCGATGCCGTAAAGGTCGCCTCCGAACTGTTTGGAGACAATGCCGGTACAATGTTGGAGGCGTCCTCGCGACCGGATGTCATCATCGCGGCTCTGCCTGTCAACCTGATCGAGAAGGTTGTCAACGCGCGGTCCACGAGTGAAGATGACGACGATAGTGAAGACGACTTAGACCTCAATTTTCGCGATCTTTTCAAAGCACGGACACTGCTGCTCAGCGTTCCATCGCAAATCGTCTGGCCGACGCTCTGGGACGATAAGGCGAAGATCCCGCGCAAGCTCAGAGAAACGTTGCGCCAAGTGCAGGACCCGGCAACGCGCGCCTGGAACCTGCTGAACGCGCTCTTCTACAAGGCGGGGAAGGCACCCTGGCGGCTTCCGCGCAATGAGGGCGACTACAAGGCCAGTTACCTGGGTATCGGTTTCTATCGCGATCTAGCTGGCCAACGCCTTCTGACAAGCACTGCTCAGATGTTTGATGAGCGCGGGCGCGGCCTCATACTGCGCGGAGCGAGGGCATGTACCGACAAGGGCGACCGTCACCCTTACCTGGAGCGGAACGATGCCTATGACCTCATCACCCGATCCGTCAAAGCTTACCGCGCCCATCATGGCCACGCTCCGGCGCGGCTTGTGGTACTGAAGACCTCACGGTTTGAAGCAGGCGAGGCAGAGGGCATCGGACAAGCGGCTGATGGTTTGAACATCGATAGGCGCGACCTCGTTTGGGTCTCAGAGAGCACACACGCCACCCTTGTGCGCGAAGGCAACTACCCGCCGCTGCGAGGCAGTTTCATCGAGCTTGGCAGGGATGGTCTACTGTTTACGCGCGGCAGCGTTCCCTACTATCGCACCTACCCCGGCCTTCGCGTGCCCCGACCGCTGCTCCTCCGGCCGCACGCATGCGACACGTCGATGTCGGAGCTGGCATCCGAGGTTCTCGCACTAACAAAGATGAATTGGAACTCGACGCAATTCGATCAAGCGTTGCCAATTCCGATCAGGGCGGCTCGACAAGTCGGTCGCGTGTTAAAGTATGTTCCGTTCGGCCAAATGGATCAGTCGGACTATCGCTTCTACGGCTGAG
>DATEGX010000312.1:0-5488 GCA_035279875.1 Binataceae bacterium (SeqCode) | reverse complement strand
CACTTCGCCGCTGGAAACGCCCGGAGAACTCGAGCCTGCCGGGCCGCCACAGGGGGTTCCCACGGGCGCAGCCGCGGCGGCCAGTTCGCCAGAGCAATCCGGCGGCAGCCCCGCACCGACGGCCGCCGAATCGGGCAATAGTGCTTCATCCACACCGGCGGCGACACCCGCCCCGGCAACCGCTGACCCATCGGACAGCCCCGCGCCGCCTCCAAGCCCCGCTTCGAGCCCGTTGTCGATGTTGTCGAATGCGATCGCTCCCGCCGAAGCATTAGGTGCTGAAGCAGTGCCAGGCACTCGGCAAAGCACTCAGCTCATCCTGGAATTGGGCCGCAAATTGCGCGACGTGGTGGTCAATCCGCAGAACGCCGCTACCTATCGGCAGGAGATCGAGCAGTTACTCAACCTTTCGGCCCGTCATCAAGTCGACGCTGGCCCACTCGACGGGCCCGCGCGTATCGCCTGGCCGCTGCTAATCAAGGCCGCGGCATGGCAGGAGAGCTGCTGGCGTCAATTCGTGATCAAGAATCAGCGGATTTGGTACCTCGAATCGAGCACTGGCGATATCGGACTGATGCAGGTCAATAAGTACGTATGGCGCGGCTTCTACAGCTTGCCGCGTCTCGAATGGGACATCGTCTACAACGCCGGCGCCGGCTCCGAAATCCTGATGCGCCTGTTGAACGGAGCGGTCCGCCATGTCCATTCCAGCGACCCGGCCACACTCGCCCGCGCCACCTACGCCGCCTATAACGGCGGACCCGGCGCCTATAGGCGCTGGCAACAAGCACATGAGCCGAAGGCCCTGCGCGATATCGACCAGGCCTTCTGGCTGAAGTATCGCGCTATCGCAGGAGGCGGGCAGTTCGATATCGTGCGCTGCGCGGAGGATTGGGGTCGAACGCATGCCGATTAGGTTCTTTCGTCAGTTTCGCGCCGATAGCGCCACAGAATTGCCTACGCACATATCGACAACCGCAGCACGCGCTCTACTGATTACTGGATTGATCGCCGCAGCGTTGGTGGCTGGCGCGAATTACGGTTGCGGCCTGGCCGGCAAAATCTGGCGCCACAACGGTGAGCAACTCGAAGTTGCCAAGCCGCCTCCGCCGGCTCCGGGTCCGCACGTGATTATTTTTGCGATGGACGGCGGCTGTTACGAACAGCTCATGAATGTGGTGCGTTCGGGCGCCGCACCCAATATCGCCGCGTTGCTCGGCAAGGAAAAAGGCGCCGGCCTGTTCGAGCATGGCTACTCCGCGCCGAACGCCCTGAGCATGCTGCCGTCGAGCACGATTGCCGACTGGTCGTCGGTTTTTACCGGCGACCCACCGGCCTACGACGGCGTGACCGGCGACGAATGGTTTATCCGCGAAACTGGGCAATTCTTCGCCCCGGTGCCAATCTCGGTCAAGGATACCAGCGACTGGAGCAGGACGATTACCGATGGGCTGGTGGGAGCGCAACTCAAGAGCCCGACCATGTTCGAGTTGGTTGGCCTGCGCACCTACGTCTCGTTGGGTCTGGTCTATCGAGGCACTACCATCTACACGACGGTCGCGCCGGCTTCATTCGCGACCCTGATGACTGACCTGGTAACCGGCAAACTCAAGGGCGAGACCGCGGAGAAATCGGTCAGCGCGACTATCGACCGCGCTTCGGTGCAGAAGCTCATCGACACTATTAATCAACATGGGCTGCCAAACCTCCAGGTGGTGTACTTTCCCGGAATTGACATCTTCACCCATGCCTCGGTGAACCCTCTGGAGCAACAGGAGCATTACCTCGCCAAGGTCACGGACCCGTTGATTGGCCAGGTGCTGGAGGTTTACCGCCAGAAGGACATGCTCGGCCAAACCTACGTCTTTTTTGTCTCGGATCATGGCCATACCCCGACCATGAACGACACCGATCATATGCTCGGCACCGGTGACGATTCGCCCTTCGGGTTAGTGACTAAGGCGGGATTTCGAGTCCGTCCGCCGAAGCTCAAACTGGCTGATAGTGAGCAGGATTATCAGGCGGTGCTGGCCTACCAGGGCTTCATGGCTTACGTCTACCTGGCCGACCGTTCATCCTGTGCGAAGCCGGGTCAAAGATGCGACTGGCGGAAGCCGCCGCGCTTCGAGCAGGACGTCATGCCGGTTGCCCGGGCCTTTTATCGAACCAATCGCAGCGGGCGTCCGATCGCCCGGCTCAAGGGCACAATCGACCTTATTTTCGCGCGTCGTCCGGTTGGACCCGGTCAGGATGCCCGGCCGTTCGAAATCTACGATGGCAAGGGACTCGTGCCGATCGCTGACTATCTCGCGTCCCATCGGCGGCCGGACCTGATCGAACTCGAGCAGCGGATGAAATGGCTTGGCGCCGGACCCTACGGCAACCGGGCCGGCGATATCGTCTTGCTGGCGCGTTCCGGGATGCAGGTGCCGATCGAGAAGCGCTACTACTTCGCCGCCGAAACGCACTATTCGTGGCACGGCAGCGCCGATCTGCACGACGGCAATATCCCGTTTATCCTCGCCGAGGAAAACGGTTCCGGGGAGCGCCTGCGCGGTATTGTCAAGCAAGTGGCCGACGATTCGCCGACCGAGCTTGACGTAACGCCGCTGGTGCGTGCCCTGCTGGCCGCGGCGAAGCCGGCGCCTCCTGTAACCGCCCAGGCGTCTCCCTGAAGATCGTACGCTGTGCGCGCGGCCGCGACGGTCGCTTGCCCATATCGCTCCAGGCTGGCAAGAATGGTTCGGTGGTCATGCGGGGAGAGTAGAGAAGCCGCCCCGAACGCCAGGAATTATGCCCAAGAAGCTGCGCTTCGCGATCGGCGCCGGCCTGATGGTGGCGGCAATCGCCTACCTGATAATAACGGCGGTGCGCAACACCGCTGAATACTACGTCACGGTCAACGAAGCCGCGGCGCGCCAGTCGGAATTATCAGGTCAAATGCTGCGGGTCGCCGGTCGGGTGGAAGCCGGCACGATTAGTTGGGATCCGACCACTCTGACGCTCAAGTTCGCGATCGCCCAGCCTCCTCCCGGCGATATCCCGGCCGGTGTTACCCCGGTGGCCGCCACCAATGCCCCGCCGGCGATCTTCAGGGTGGTGAGCGAGGGCCAGCCCAAGCCCGACATGTTCGCGCCGGGGCGCGACGTGATTGTCGAAGGACGCCTGGGCGCCCGCAATACGATCGAAGCGCGCCAGGTCCTGACCAGTTGCCCGTCCAAGTACACCCCTAAGCGTCCCGGATAACAGAACATGCCTTTGATCGGTCAACTTGCCCTGGCTTTGGCGCTGATTGTCGCCTGCTATTCGATCGTCGCCAATGTCGTCGGCGTGCGCCGCGGGATCCCCTCCCTCCTGACCAGCGCGCGTCACGCTCTATGGGCGATGTGCGCGATGGTCACGGTCGCCGCACTGGCGCTGTGGATCAGCCTGCTGCAGAGCGACTTCTCGCTCGAATACGTCTCCTCGTACACCAGTCTTAGCCTGCCCACGGTCTATAAAATAACGGCGTTATGGGGTGGTCAGCAGGGTTCCCTGCTGCTCTGGACGTGGCTGCTCTCGATCTTCACCGCGATCGTCGCTTTCCAGAACCGCCGGCGAAATCCTGAAATCGCCCCTTATGCCCTGGCCGTGCTGGCCGGGCTCGCGATCTTCTTTCTGGGCATGCTGAATTTCGTCACGCGGCCTTTCGACATGCTCGCGACCGTGCCGTTGGACGGGCAGGACCTCAATCCGCTCCTGCAGAATTACTGGATGGCGATCCATCCTCCCTCGCTTTACACCGGCTACGTCAGCGCGAGCGTGCCGTTCGCCTTCGGCGCGGCCTCGCTTATCAAGGGGCGGCTGGACGACAGTTGGATCCGCTCGACTCGCCGCTGGGCGATTTTCTCGTGGTTTTTCCTGACGCTGGGCAACTTGTTCGGCGCGCGCTGGGCCTATGAGGTGCTCGGCTGGGGCGGTTATTGGGCGTGGGACCCGGTCGAGAACGCCGCCTTCATGCCATGGCTCGTTATGACGGCCTATCTGCACTCGATCATGATTCAAGAGCGCAAGGACATGCTCAAAGTATGGAACCTTGCGCTTATCGGGATGGCCTTCGGGCTCACCTTATTCGGCACCTTTATTACCCGCAGCGGCGTGATTTCGTCGGTCCATTCCTTCACTCAATCGGGATTAGGGCCGTATTTCCTGACTTTTTTGATCACGGTCGCGGTGCTGTACACGGCGTTGCTGGTCTCGCGGGTCCGCCAACTGCGCTCCGAGGCCGAGTTCGAGTCGTATCTGTCGCGCGAGGCGGCCTTCCTGTTCAACAACCTGGTGCTGGTCGGAATCGCCTTCGCGGTCTTTTGGGGAACCTTGTTCCCGGTGCTCTCCGAGGCTGTGCGCGGAGTCAAAATCACCGTCGGCCCGCCGTTTTTCGACAAGGTGAATGCTCCGCTGGCGCTCGCGCTGGTATTCCTGATGGGCGTCGGACCGCTGATCGCATGGCGGCGCTCCTCGCTCGACAGCTTGGCCAAGACCTTCGCCGCGCCTGCGATGTTCGGCGTGGTCACCGGTCTTGGGGCTCTGATCGCGGGGCTCCGCGAATGGTACGTACTCGCCGCCTTCTCCCTGGCCGCATTCGTACTTGGTACCGTAATCGTCGAGTTCCGGCGGGGCGTCAGCGCCCGTCAGCATATGGTCTCGGAGCGGCCGGCCAAGGCCCTGGTCAATCTCGTTGCGAAAAACAACCGCCGCTATGGCGGTTACGTGATTCACGTCGGCGTGATCCTGGCCTTCGTCGGTATCGTGGGCTCGTCCTTCTTCAAAACCGAGGTCAAGAAGAGCGTCAAGGAAGGTCAGGCCTTCGACGTCGGCCCTTATGAACTGGTCTACCTGGGCCTCAAGGATACCTCCAACGCGCATATGGACAGTGCTCGGGCGCAGGTCGAGGTGCTGCGTGGCGGCAAGCCGCTCATTGTTATGCAGCCGGCCAAGTTGTTCTATAAACGCCCGCAGCAGCCCGCCACCAGCGTTGCGATTCGTTCGACGCCGGAGAGCGACCTTTACCTCGTGCTCGCCGGAATCGACGACAACACCGGCCTTGTGACCTTTCAGGCTTTTCTGACTCCGCTGGTCTTTTGGCTATGGGCGGGCGGCCTGATCATGGCCTTAGGCACGGTTATCGTGATGTGGCCGAACGTCCGCGAACGGGCGGCGATCGCTGCCGCCGTCAGGCCGGTTTCCGCGGCACTCGAAACCGTCTCCCAGGCCGCGCCCGGGGGTGACTGAGCCGTGACCCGCAAGTCCGTCTGGCTCCGTATCCTGGCGGCGAGCGCGCTCGCCGCGATACTGGCCGGCGGTGCGGTGATGGCCTTTGGCGCTGCCGCCAGGACCTCGCTGCAGGAAGTCAGTGAGGCGCTGACCTGCCAATGCGGATGCGGACTGACAGTCGCCAACTGTAATCATCCGCAGTGCGAGTTCTCCGTGCCGCTGCGCGAGCAAATCG
>DATEGX010000311.1:0-8207 GCA_035279875.1 Binataceae bacterium (SeqCode) | reverse complement strand
TGCACTCGCCGCCCACGTTAGCATCCTGCGCCGCCGCCTCGAAAGACGGCCCGCCGCTTGAGTTTTGCGTCTGCGGAAATGCGACGGGAAGCTTTCTCAAATCCGTTGAAGGGCCCCCGTATCAACGGAAGCGGGACGCTCGCAACTCCCCCTTTAAATGCGTGAAAAAGTCGAATTATCCGCTTGCAGCAAGGGAAATTTGGCTTGGTTCGAATGCTGCTCAAGTGCTGTCGAGGGAGGACGACAGCAATGAGTATTTGGACTACCAGACGGGATTGGAACTGCAAAGGAATTTTCACTGGATGGAGCGCGCTTGCAGGGTTAATCGTACTAGCGCTGGTCTGTGGGAGCGCCGGAAATGCGATGGCATTCGTCAACGTTCTGGATTTCGGCGCGAAGAGCAGCAATTCGTTCGACTCGGGGCCGGCTATCCAGGCGGCGATCAACAGCGCCACTACGAATGGCGATACGGTTTATCTCCCCGCAGGGATCTACCGTATAGGGCAACCCCTGGTCGTGTCCCATGGGCGAGGCGTGCGGCTGCTGGGTGACGGCGAGTATGCGACCGCCGTCCAATCGAGTTGGTCGGCCACCCAGCCACTGCTTCAATTCGTGGATGGGGTCGATAACAAGGTTGAGAACCTGTCGTTGTGGGGCCAGGCGAAAAATCCGGCGTCGGCCGGGATAGAATGCGACTCGGACGGCAATGGGCCGGCGAGTCATTTGACGGTGCGCAACGTCAATATCGGGAGCCCCGCCTCGACCAACGTTATCGACGGCATCAAGTTCGTGGATACCACTGGTGCCAACAATGCCAACGATCAGGGCTTCTTCGACAACGTCACCATCGCCAATTTCGGGCACGCAGCCTATTCCTTTACCCATCCGAGCAGTGCGTTTCACACGATCATCGGAGGAGTCGTCGAGGGCGGTCCGATCGGTGTCTATTCCCAGGGGGGCGCATTCAAAATTGTCGGCACGACATTCACCATAGACGATGTCAACTTCGACCTGGAGAATTCGTCGAATACGGCGTCGCGTGGCTATCCGAATCCGGTCGCGATCGCCGACATTGCGTCCGAAGGCAACTCAGCGTTGCTTCGCACCGGAACCGACCCGATGATGGTTACGATGACGGGAGTGGACGAAAAAGGCTCCGCCTTCAACATTCCGATTATCAACTTCACCAGTGCGGGTTCACTAACCGTCAGCAACTCGTTCTTCTTCTATCTCGGCAACAACGTCAACCTCGCATTCAACGGCGGGCCGAGTCAGATGGTCAACCTGACCAACAATTTCATCGACCTGGGCAACGTTTCCGTCAGCGGAGGCAACGTCATCTCACAAGGTAATTGCTTTTCGCACCCGGTGGTCCTGCAACAATCGGGAACGCCGCGAATCACGTCGTCTGATCAATGCAATCCGCTACTCGGATGAGGCAACCCGCCAAGCAAGCGATAATCCGCGGCCTGGGCGCTTCAGGCCGCGGCGTCGCTATACCCCGGGAGAAGGTGCTACCTCGGCGCCAACAACAGGATACGCCAGCCAGTATAGCAGCGCCTCGACGGTCAATATGGAGAACGTCCCAGTGACCACTACCGGAAGCCACGCGGATAACAAGACGAGCGGCGCAAAGAGCAGGTACTCGCGCGGCTCGAGCAGGTTCAGCAAGTCTCCGCCGCGAATCCAGAAGAGCGGCCATGCGTACAACGTGTATCGTGCGACTGCGGTGCCGATCAACGGCGCCGCAATCAGGCTCAATGCGCCATACCAGGTTGCAACTTCAGACATTGCCGTGCCCTCGAAAAGGCGCGCTCGGCCGCGAATAATTAACAACGGGAGCACACCGAAGCTCGAAGCCAGAGCGACGATCGTAGTTGCTGGTTCTTTCCACTGAAACCCGCAAAATCCAAGTTGCCGTATCGAGCCAATATGCACCCGGATTAGCCATTCCGGCCGGCAATCCGTGGTAAGTGCGTTGGTGTCCGTCCAGAAGACCAGGCCCAGCAGATTGTGCGCGATGTTATAGAGAACCTTCAGCAGATCGAACAAGGGTCCTTGAATTCCGTGATGATTCGGCAGACCTCGCGCGGCCAGGGCTGAGCTTATCGATAGGCCGGCAATCCCCACCACGATGACAGCCAGCGCGTAGAGTCTGTTCCGGCGCGCCATCACCAGTGCAAGTGTGACGGTCAGCAGTACTGTGGATTCCCGGGTGATATGGAGCGCAAAGAGGAAGGGTAACGCAAGCCAGACGTTAGCCGATAAGACCAAAAAAAAGACTGCCGTTAGCGCTGCGTAGAACAGTTCCGGAAAGTAGTAAGCTCGGAATGCGAGGATGAATCCCGGTACTAATAGGAATGGCAGCAACGCCACGTTGCCGACGATCAGGCACAGCGCTCCGATGAACACGACCAGAGAGAGGCAAGACAAGAGGCGAAATCCGTCGGGCAGGCTGAGCCTGGTAACCGCCGCGCCGTAACGCGCGGCGAGCGGATACAGTATTCGCCCACCGTAATAGTAGTAAGCGTCTTGCGGGTGCCCGGCAGCAATCGCGAAGTACGAATTCGCGTCGCTACCCTGAAATCCCGGAGTCTCGACCGGCGGCAGCAACCATCGCATCATCGCAAAAGCGATCACCAACCCGGCACCGACTGCCAGAACGGTTTTGCCGCCGGTGGACGCGTGCGAAACCGGTGTCGGGCGACGCTGGTTCGCGCTTCGGTCTGTTTCGCTCAAATGCGAATCGTTATTCGCGGGCCAACTCCGCAAGCGCGCGTGCGCACTCCACTGGTCGGGTGAACATTAGCTCATGGCCCGCCTTGATCGACCGTGTGGTCGGGTTTCGCAGCCGCCCGGACTGGCCGGGATGCCATTTCGCCGGGTCGCCCATTACCAAATCGTCTTCGCAGATGACAAAGCTGGTTGCGAGCTTGAGCGCGTAAAATTCACGCATTGGCACGCGCTCGCTCACCGGGATCATGGCTTCGGGGGCCAACCCTGAAAGCACGTAATCCTGCAGGTCGCGCGAGGCGTCCTGCATGAAATTGGTGCGAAAGTACTCTGCGCCCACCACGCTTGAGATGCCGCCGTTGAGCTGTTCCATCGCGGCTTGCATGGTGGGCGGCATATTGGCGGCGAAATCATCGGCGAGGGTACCTTCCTCCGGCGGGACCACCGCGGTCACGTAGACGATGCGCTTGATTCGTTCGGGGATCTTCAGGGCTACGCCGGTGATCGTAAGGCCGCCGAGGCTGTGGCCGGCCAGCACGACATTGCGGAGGCCGCGCTCCTCGATAAATCGGACCACGCTGTCAACCCATACTTCACGGGTTACCTTTGTGTGCTCCAATGGTTTGTCGCCGCGTCCCGGCAAATCCATAGCGTAGGCGCGGTCGCCATTGATTTCGAGCTGGCGACTCACTCCAGCCCAGCACCATCCGCCATGCCACGCGCCGTGAATAAGGACAAAATTCTCCGCCATTTCTTTTCTCCAGCGGGTTCGACCCGCAGCAGATTTATCGCCGGAGGGCGCGCTAGTAAAGCGGCCTTTCAGCGCAGATTGGCCGGATCGAGACGATCGCGCAGATGGTCGCCGATAAAGTTGAATGCCATCACGGCCACCGAAATGAAACCACCGGGAATCAGCACCCACGGGTAGTGCAGAATATTTTGCGGGTCCATCGCCTGCGACAGCAGGTTGCCCCAGCTTGCGGCCGGTTCCTGGATACCGAGTCCCAGCAGCGAGAGCGCGCTCTCGCCGAGAATATAGCCGGGAATCGAGAGCGAGGCGCTGACAGCGGCAAACCCCATGACCGACGGGATTACGTGACGGCGCAGCTGGCGGCCGCGTGAGCCGCCAAGCGCGCGCCCGGCCTCGACGTAGGGTACCGAGCGCACCGAAGCGGCCATTCCCCGGATCACTCTGGCGAAACCGGCCCATCCAATAAACGCCATGATTGCAACGATCATGAAAAAGGTTACGACCGTGCTCAGGCCCGATGGGATCACTGCGGCCAGCGCGAGCAGAAAGTAGAACTGCGGTAGCGACATTTCGATTTCGCACCAGCGCATTATCAGGTTGTCGATGGGTCCTCCGACATAACCGGAAAAGGCCCCGACCGTGATTCCTAAGGTGAAGCTGATCAGCACGCCGACCAGTCCTATGCACATGCTGACGCGGGCGCCATAGACGATGCGCGAGAAGAGATCACGTCCCAGCCCCTCGCTGCCCAATAGAAACCACGGCTGATCCGGCGATTCGGTAGTGAACAGATGGCCGCGAATAAAAAAACGCAGGTAGGTCTTGCGGCTGCGATCGACAGCGAATTTGCGCGCCAGCGGATCGACCAGTTTCATCGGATAGGCGAAAAACCAACCGTGCGAACGCTCGGCCGCCGGCGTCAGATGAAGCCCCATCGGCGGGCAGTCGGGTTGATCGCGGTACTGCCGGGTCGGGTCATAAGGCGCGATAACAGGCGACGCCGCCGCGAACAGATAAAACATCAGCAGGCATAGGATCGAGACCCGTACCGTCCATGGCGCGAGAGCCCACTCACGCTTCAGCGTAGCGCCCGTCCGGCGGAGGCGTCCGGCCCTCGCGAACCGCCCGGCGAGGGCTTCAGCTTCGGTCGTGGAGGGCCGCGGCAGTGCGCTCATTGCGAAGCCATCGAGCTGAAATCGACTCGCGGATCGACCGCCACCAACGCGAGGTCGGCCATCAGGTTGCCTGCCAACAGCAACACCGTACCCATCAGCACCGAGCCCATAACCAAGGGAACGTCGAGCGACTGGACTGCGTTGAGCAACAACAGGCCGAGCCCCTGGAGGTTCATCACAGCCTCGACCAGTGCGGCGCCGCTCAGCAGGTCAGCGAGCGCATACCCTGCCATCGTGACGAACGGATTGAGCGCGTTGCGCAGCACGTGCTTGCCGATAACCATCCACTCGGACAGCCCTTTGGCGCGCGCCGTACGGACAAATTCGGCGTCTTTGATTTCGAGGATCTGCGAGCGCATCAGGCGCATCAGCGAGGCCATCCCGGCAAGGCCGAGAACGATTACGGGTAAAATCAGATGGTCGGCGCGATCGGCTAATTTGCTCCACAGCGTGAGGTTCGCGTAGTCCGGCGAGTAGGTCCCCCCGACTGGCAGCCACGGCTTGTCCATCCAGAGGGCGAAATCGAGTGCCAGGAAGGCGAGGAAAAAAGCCGGCACGGACATGCCCAGAAAAGAAGCGAACGAGAGCGCGCGATCGAGCAGCGAGTTCTGTTTAACCGCCACAATGATTCCGATCGGGATTGCCAGCACCCATGAGAACAGCATGCTGGCCAGCGCAAGGATGATGGTGTTGACCGCGCGCGAACCGATCAGACTGGTGACCCCGACCCGGTACTGCAGGGAGACTCCGAGATTGAGGTGAAGCACTTGCCAAAGCCATTTGAAGTAACGGACGATCAGCGGCTGATTGAGGCCGAATTCCGCCTCCATCTGCTTGATCACCTGTGGCGAGATTTGCGGATTCATCGCCAATCCGCTCAGGAAATTGCCGGGCACCAGCGACATCGCGCAAAACGAGATGAAGGTGATCCCGACTATCAAGGGGATCATCAGAAGCAGGCGTTTGATCAGAAAGCGGGTCATGCCTCAGATCGGCGGCCGAGTACGCCGCAGCTTATTGTGCTCGGAACTGAATCCATTCGGGTCGATACAAGCCCCATACGGTTTCGTTGAAATTCTCCAGCGAAGCGCGATACGCGACATAACGAATCTGCCGCACCGTTTCGATTAGCGGCAACTGGTCGTGCAGAATCTGCTGGATTTTCCAGTAGTAAGGTGCGCGCTGCCGCGGATCCATCACGCGCGTGCCCTCGTCCAGCAGGTGATCGATTTCAGCCTCCCAGGGTGTGGCTGGTTTCGGTTCGGCAGGGTTCCAGATGTGGAGGTTGCCGGAGGAACGAAGGAAGTTGGCGCCGTTGTTCGGTTCGATCGTGCCGGTAAAGCCGATCAACACGCAATCCCAATCAAAACTCGAATCAAGGTCCTTCACCAGCGCGATAAATTCGAGCGGCCTGTAGTTGACCCGGATACCAATCGCGGCGAGGTCCTGCTTGTAGATTGCGCAAATCTGGTCGCTGATCGGATTTCCAGTCGGTGTCGTAAGGTCGAACACCAGCGGATGGCCCTGCGGGTCGCCGCGTACCCCCGGCCGCAGCATCCGGTAACCCGCTTCGTCCAGAAGCCGCGCGGCCAGTTTCAAATCGTAATCGTAATCCTTGAGGTCGGGGTTATGGAAAATCCTGTCGGCCGGCGAAATATCCGCCACCGCCGGCACCGCGAGCCCTCGGAAACAGAGGTTGATAATGCCCTGCTTGTCCAACGCGTGCGCCATCGCCCGCATGAAATTTATGTCGGTAAACCACCGGTACTTGGGATCGACTACGCCGCCATGGATATAGTGGCGCGGATTGCGGTTGAAGGCGAAGAACTGCGAGCCGGTGTCGATGCCGATCCGTTCGACCTTGATGCTGAGTTCAGCCTCCTTCTGCTGTAATTCCCAGACTTCCTCGGCGCGCGGCGAGTAAACATCTATCTGGCCGGACATGAAACGCAGATACATCGCGTTGCGGTCTGGAACGATCAGCAGCACCTGGCTGAGCAAGCGCGGCAGGCGCCCGCCGTGTTCGTCGCGCATCCAGAAATCGGGATTGCGCTCGAACGCGATTTGTTGACCGGCCACGTATCGCTCCATGCGATATGGGCCCAGCGACACCAAGTCTTGCGGCGGCGTGTCGATCCCCCAGGTGCGGTTGAATTGCCCATCCGCCAACGACTTCTCCAGCACGTGCGCCGGCAGAATCGGAACGCCCACCGCGTATAGCAGCGGGGCAAACGGCCGCGGCAGCTTCATCACGACCGTATAATCGTCGGGCGCCGAGACCTTGAGCGGCTTGCCATCGACGGTCAGAGAGGAAATAGAACTGTTTGGCACCCGCGGATCGTAAATGGCGTTCATCGTGAACAGCACGTCGCGCGAGGTCAGCGCCACACCGTCCGACCATTTCACGCCGTGTCGCAGATGGAACGTGATGGTTTTGCCGCCGTCGGTGATTTTCCAGCTTTCCGCCAGATCAGGCTCGGGCAGCGTGGTTTGTGGATTGATTTTGACCAGGCCTTCAAACAAGTCGCCGATCGCCTCATTAGAGGACGCATCGGTGACAATAATCGGGTTGAACGTGCCGGGGTCGCTGCTCATTCCTTCGTAGAGCGTTTGCGCGGCTGCATGGTTGTTGAGCGGCCTATTGACATGACATCCCGCGGCAAACAACAGCGCAGCGACGAAGAAGGCGGCAATCGGCCGTAGGCGACTCGGCACGCGCTCAGCCCCATAGATGCGGCGCAAGCGGCGCGCCGGCAAAACCGAGATCAATCAGCCGGGTGCCAGGCCCCGGCGAGAGCACGAAAATCGAATCCGGAATTTGTCGATCGATCAGCGGACTCGAGTAGCGCAAGCTGATTGTTGTTGCACTGGCGAAGAAATGCGCTTCGAGCTGAAACGGAAGTTTGACCGCCCCGATGTCGCGGTAATCACTATAGCGAACTTCATACGCAACCTGCCCCGTCGATTGGCTCTCGCGCACTAACGCCAACTGACCGCCCGTGAAACCAAGATCATAAATGGCGCCGTCATGACCGGTGTACGAGAGTACCTGCATGTCGCCTTCACTGTGGGTTGCCGAGGGCGGACCGGTGAGTAATCCGCTATCTGGCGCGAGGCCGAGCAATAGCTGTACGGCTTGCTGCGGCGGCATCGGAATCCGCGCGAAGCGATCGAGCGTGTCGGCGGTGGCGGCACCGCGCGTCAGGGTATTCTTTGACGGGTCGAACACCGCAATTTGATCGCGGTCGGCGGTTACCACCAACGCGACACCGAGCGGCGACATGGCTTCGACCCGCAGGCTGGCGGGACGCCGCACCGTTAGCTGTTCTCGCGCCTTGAGATGCCCGGCCGGTCCCGAATATTCCATTATCGCCCCGGTCTCGAGTGAATCGAGCAGGTGGTCGCGCTCAGCCAGCGTTTTCGCGGCCTCATCAGGCGCGACCTGGATGGCGGAAGAGGGCGTCCGCTGTGCGGCGCAGCCGGCGATTGCGAGCGCGGCTGCCGCCAGAAGCCCAACTCTCGCAATTCTTCGGCAGCGCAACCGGCTA
>DATEGX010000310.1:0-4077 GCA_035279875.1 Binataceae bacterium (SeqCode) | reverse complement strand
GGCTTGCCCGTCTGCCGCACCAGCGCGAGCGCTTCCTGGTCTCCGCTGGTGACTCCCGAACGGCCGTCGATTACGAACACGATCAAATCGGCCAGGCCAATCGCGCGCAGCGCCTCCTCCATGGCGCGCTCGGTCGCGGGTTCGCGCGCGTACAGCTCCAGTCCGCCGCTGTCGACCACTGTGAAGTCGCGCCCTTCGTGCGAAGCGCGCGCGATATTCAGATCGCGGGTAGTGCCGGCAATCGGACTGACGATCGCGCGTCCCCGTCCGACGATTCGATTGAACAAAGTTGATTTGCCGGCGTTGGCGCGGCCGACCAGCATAACCGTCGGCCCATGACCGGCAGCGCCGAAGATATCGTTGCCACCGCTGTTCTTCTCAACACGCGCCATCAAAGACCCAGCTCTTTGAGTTTGCGCGGATCGCTGGTCCAGCCCTTCTCGACTTTCACGTGAAGTTCGAGAAAAACCCGCCGGTCGAGGATTTGTTCGAGCTCGAGCCGCGCCTGGGTACCGATTTCCTTGAGCATGCGGCCGCCCGCACCGATCACCATCCCCTTGTGCGGCTCGCGCTCGACGATAATTTGCGCCGAGATCCTGGTCAGGTTGCGCTCCGGCTCGTCGCTGAAATGCTCGACCCTCACCGCGGTCGAAAACGGGATCTCCTGGCGCATCGCAATGAAGATCTTCTCACGGACGATCTCCTCAGCCAGCATACGCTCGGTCTGGTCGGTGTATTGCTCGCCGGGCATCAGCGGTTCGCCCACAGGCAGCATCGCTTTGATCACCCGGATCAGCTCGTCCAGATTTTCGCCGCTCAACGCGCTCACCGGCACGATTTCCGCGGCCGGGGCCCTTTGATGGACCTCTTCGGCGACCTGGATCAGAGCCTCGCGCTTGATCGTATCGATCTTGTTGATCGCCACGATGGTCGGCCGTCCGAGTTTCAGCAACTCTTCGAGCACCTCACGATCCTCGGCGCGCAAAACCCCGCCAGCTTCGACTACCGCGAGGATCACCTCACCTTCGGTCAGGCATCGCCGGGCCGTATCGACCATGCGGCGGTTGAGCGGGCGATGCGGTTCGTGAAGTCCGGGTGTGTCGATAAGAATAATTTGCGCATCCGGGTCGGTGCGCACGCCGACAATTCGGCGGCGGGTAGTCTGCGGCCTGGGCGTTACGATCGCCACCTTTTGCCCGACCAGATGATTGAGCAGAGTGGATTTGCCGACGTTGGTGCGGCCGCCGATTGTGACGAAGCCGGCGCGGTGTTGACTATCGCTGCTCACGCAACTCCTGGCTGATTTGGCCGAGCGCCGCCCGGGCTGCTGCCTGCTCGCTTTGTTTTTTGCTGCCGCCCTCGCCCACTCCAAGCTCGCGCCCGGCGATCCGAATCCGCGTGGTAAAGCGCTTGGCATGGTCCGGCCCGCGGGTTGCCACCAATTCATAGACGGGCTGCGCGCGAAACTTGCGGTAGGCAACTTCCTGCAATTCGGTCTTATAGTCTCTTTCCGCCGCGGGTCCGCCGATGTCGGTTTCGAAGAGCCGCTCCACCACCCGCTTGGCAGAACCTAAATCGCTGTCGCTGTAGATTGCGCCGATTACCGCTTCGAAGGCCGCCGCAAGGATCGAGGTCTTGTCGCGCCCGCCGCTCTTCTCTTCGCCCTTGCCCAGCCGCAGCTTGCGGCTCAGTCCGATTTCGAGCGCTTTGACGGCCAGGGTGCGGCCGTTAACGATCGAGGCGCGCTCCTTCGACAGGGCGCCCTCCTTGGCCTCGGGAAAGCGGCGCATCAAGAGGTCCGCAATTGCCAGATCGAGCACCGCGTCGCCGAGAAACTCGAGCCGTTCGTAATGCGGCTCGCCGGCTTGCACGGCGCTCGGATGGGTCAGCGCAATCTGCAGGAATTCCGCCCGCGCGAAATGGTAGTCGAGCGTCCGCTCGAGTTCGGCGTCGCCATTGTCACGCGGCGGAGCCGACGGAACTTCCGTCGCTGCGCGTCTCTGCCGGTGAAACCATCCGGGCAACCAGCTCAGCGCCTTGCGCAAGCGATCCCTCCACCTCTACTTCACAATTAGTCAATTCGGCATCGCCATTGGTCACAACCCGCACGTAATTGCGGCTGTAGCCACGCAACCGGCCCTCGCCGACCACTTCCTCAAGTAATACTTTAAGTCGCATCCCAATAAAACGCCGGGCGAATTCGGCGCGTTTGTACTCCCCGAGCGCGCGCATTGCCGCCGCCCGCAGCTTCAGTTCAGCGGGCGCAACCCGGCCGTCAAACTTGGCCGCGCTGGTGCCGGCCCGCACCGAATAGGGAAAGACGTGGAAATAGCTCAGCGGCAGACTCTCGACGAACTTAAAGTATTGCTCGAATTGCTGTGCGGTCTCGCCCGGAAAGCCGACGATTAGGTCAGTGCCTACCCCGGCCTCCGGCATCGCGGCGACGACCGCATCGATCCGGTCGCGAAAGTAGCCGGCAGTGTAGCGCCGGCGCATCCGCGCAAGGGTGGCGTCTTCGCCCGACTGCAGCGGCAGATGCAAATGGGGGCAAAACTTGGCACTTTTGCTCAAGATCGCGATTATCCGATCGCTCAGCTCCTCGGGATCCAGCGAACTGATGCGGATACGCGTGATTGACGAACGCTCGGCGAGCATTTCGAGCAAATCTTCGAGTTCAACCGGCGGATTCAGGTCGCGGCCGTAACCACCCAGGTGGACCCCTGATAGCGTAACTTCCTTGAAGCCCTGCGCGGCGAGTCCGTCGATCGCCTCGATGATCCTCCGCGGCTCGACGCTGCGTGATTTGCCGCGCGACATCGGCACGATGCAAAACGAACAGAAGCGGTCGCACCCTTCCTGCACCTTCAGGAACGCCCGCGTATGACCGTCGAGCGTAACCGCGCCAATTTCGATCGGCGCGACTTCCTTGCGCAGATTCGAGACCATCACGCGTTCGCCGATATCGCCGGCCGCCGCGCGTTCCAGGTCGCCCAGCCTCCCGAGACCAACCACCGCGTCGACTTCGTGCGAGCGTGCCAGAAGCCCGGGACTGGCTTGCGCAAGACATCCAGTCATGATTATTCGAGCGGCCGGGTTGAGGCGACGCGCGCGGCGCGCCAATCGCAGGCTCTCGGTGTCCGCGCGATCGGTGACGGTGCAGGTATTTACGATATAGACTTCGGCAGCCTGGTCGAAGCCGATCCGCTCACCACCCAAGGCTGTCAGCCGGGCTTCGATCAGGGCCGAGTCGTACTGATTGACCTTGCAGCCCAAGGTAGCGATTGCGAATCGCATCGTCAGAGTGCCAGCCCGGCCTCGATAAAACCGCCGCCCAGGATTTCGTCGCCACGGTAGAACACGCATGCCTGACCTGGAGTGACAGCCGGCCCACTCTGCTGAAAGCGGACCTCGGCGCGTTCGTCGTCGAGCATCCGCACGGTTGCCGGCAGCGTCGGATGGCGGTAGCGGATTTTGACCTCGACCGGCAGTTGACCGGCGCTGGCTGTCTGGGGATTCACCAGGCTTACGCGCGTGGCGAGCAAACCGGCGGACATCAGGCCGGGGCGCGGAGCGACCGTTATGTCGGCGGTAGCAGCGTCAATCGCGCGCACATACAACGGCTCACCGGTCGCCAATCCGAGGCCGCGGCGTTGTCCTACCGTAAACCGATGCACTCCTTGATGAGTGCCCATCTGGCGGCCGTTCGTATCGAAAACGCGGCCCGCCCGGACCTGCCCCGCCGGCGCGTTGCGCTCGACAAAGCCCGCGTAATCGCCGTCCCCGACAAAGCAGATCTCCTGGCTCTCAGGCTTATCGGCATTGGCCAGGCCAAGCGCCCGCGCCCGCGCTCGCACTTCGAGTTTGGTCATCGCGCCGAGCGGAAACAGTGTTCTTGCAAGTTCGCGCTGACCGAGAGTGAACAGAAAGTAGGACTGGTCCTTGGAAGTGTCCCGCGCGCGTAAGAGCTGGTAAGACCCATCGCCACCGCGCTCGATACGCGCATAGTGGCCGGTTGCGATGAAATCAGCGCCAAGTGCGGCAGCACGCTGCCACAGGCGGTCGAATTTAATCTCCCGA
>DATEGX010000309.1:0-3255 GCA_035279875.1 Binataceae bacterium (SeqCode) | reverse complement strand
AGCAATGCCTTGAGTTGCTGCGCCTCGGCATTCTCTCTGCCCAGGTCGCGAAAGACATTGCCGCTGCCTCTGACAGTCTTGAGCTTACGAGCTTTCATCGCAATTGTTCCCTTAGCCGTTTGATTCGCTCGCGCACCAGGTCGATTTCGTGCTTTGGCGTAGCGATACCCTTGTTGGATTTCTTCTGAAACGTATGGACGATCCAGATATCCTCTCCCAGTTGGAGTGCGTAAACGACCCGGTACGCATCGCCTCGCGACTTGATCGCCAACTCCCAAATTCCGCTTCCAAGACCCTTCAGCGGCTTTGCTATATCCGGCGTGGCACCCTCGGCGACATAGGTGAGCGCTGTGGCGGCGCGATCCTGGGCTTCTTTCGGAAACTCCAGATAGTCCTTCAGAGCCGCCTTTAGCCAATTGACCTTCCGCGTGTTGCGGATCATTCATGCTCCGTATGTAGTCATATTTGACAACAAATACAAGAAGAATCGGACGGTCATTGTAGCCAATGATCGCGTGTGATCCGTCATTCAGAGAACATCCGGCGCGGATCGCCGCCGTCTCCGGGTAGCACCGGGGTAGTCGCTCGCAGTAATTTCTGGCGAACGCGGGGGAACGTCAGGGCCACAATAGGCAGAGATTCGGCAATAGCATCAACCCAGTAGGGACACAAAGGCGATCTCAGTCAATCTCGGGAAAAATGGCTGGATCGCCCTCCGAAGGCAAAGGTCGGACGTTCGAATCGTCTCGGGCGCACCATTCGATACCTGCGCATCGTCAATCCGGATTGGTAATTTCGACATAACGAATACGTCCTCGCAATTCGCGCGGGTCTTTACAGGCCGCCGCCGATCAGAGAGACGTAAGTTAGTCGAACGCCGGGCTACTCCGGCAATCCGGCGTCCCGCAACGCGCCGCCAAGTGCCTCCGCGAGCGCCGGCGCACAATTCACGCCGGCAAACTGGCGGCTGTAGCGAAAGCCCGGCTGAAGTTCGAGCACGCGGGCGGCAGCCGCTCTCGCTTCGTCCCGCCGCCCAAGCTTGGCCAGCGCGCCGGCCAATTGCACATACGTGATGCTGTGTGCCGGATTGGTTTGAACGGACTTGTAGGCCGCGCGACAAGCTTCTTCGTAACGTCCGCGCAGCAAATGGCTCATCGCTTGCGCGTCAAACGCGGCCCAGGTCCACGAATCGAACGGGCTTAGCCGCATACCCAGTTCGCTCCATTCTATTGCGCGCTCCGCTTCGCCGCCCCATCCGAGAATGACGCTGCCGAGGATATAGGTCAGCGCCGATGATGGGCTGATGGCGAGAGCAGCTTCCAATGCTGTGAAAGCGGCGGCGCGATCGTGCGCATCCATGCCGATGGAAAACCCGGCCCATGTCAGCGCGAGCGCGTCGTCTTGTCCATGGACGATGGCCGATCTGGCGTGGCGGATCGAAGCGGCACGATTGACCTCCCGCAAGCCGGCGCGAAGGAACAGGCAGTGGTGGCACATCGCGGCATTGCCATGCGCCAGCGCATACGCCGGTTCGAGGGCGATCGCGCGGTCCAGCAGCGCCAATGCTCTTGTCACTTGCTCCGGCATGCCCGAATCGACATCGGGCTGGGCTCGCAGCACGAGATCGTAGGCATCAAGACTGTCCGGGCGCTTTCGCCTGACGCGTTCGATCTCCGCTTTCCGCATGCTCGGCGCAATCGCGCCGACCGCCGACTGTGCGATCTCATCCTGAAGCGCGAAAATGTCCCCCGAACTGCGGTCGTAGCGTTCGGCCCACACATGCGCGCCGCTCAACGCATCGACCATCTGTCCGGTCACGCGTAGGCGACCGCCGGCCTTGCGCACACTGCCTTCGATGACATAGCGCACGCCAAGCTCGCGGCCGACCTGCTTCACGTCCACGGCGCGGCCTTTGTAGGCGAGGGTCGAGTTTCGCGCGATGACAAAAAGCCAGTTGATGCGCGCGAGACCGGTGATGATGTCGTCGACCATTCCGTCGGCGAAGTATTCCTGTTCCGGATCGCCGCTCAGGTTCGAGAATGGCAGGACCGCGACGGAGGGCTTCTCAGGCAATATCGGTGCCGACGCGGCGCGGTCGGCGGCCGAAACATCGGAAACATGCGTGGTTACGGCCGGCCCGACATAGCGATAGCCACGGCGCGGCAGTGTTTCGATCCAGCTCTCGCCATCCGCTGTGTCGGCCAGCACCCGGCGCAAGGCTGCGATCTGAACCGTCAGATTGTTATCGGCAACCGCCAATCCGCCCCAGCCGGCCTCGACCAGCGCGTCCTTGGACACCGGCACACCCGCATTTTCGAGCAGCCGGCGCAGCAGCGCGACAGCGCGCTGTCCAAGCATAGTCGGCTCGGCTCCTCGGTACAGAATGCCCGCCTGCGGGTCGAGGCGGAACGGGCCGAATTGGTAAAGATCGCCCCCGAGTGTCATTCGAGGTTTTTAGCAGATTTTTGGGAACGGATTCACGACTTCCCGGCACGGGCGGCCGATGCTGCCCAGGTGCTTGCAGACGTAAGCACTTGGTCAACGGAGGATCACATGAGCACCAACGCCGTCATTCGCATGCCCGACGAGAAGAAAGGGGTCACGTTGCGTGGCCACCCCATGGTCTTTCTCGTGACCGGCGGAGACACCAAACACACCAGCATGTTCGACTGGACGATCCCGGCAGGGTTTGCCACCGGGCGGCATGTTCACCGGGTGCAGGAGGAGACGTTCTACGTGCTCGAAGGCGAGTGCGAGTGGCACGTCGGCGACAAGACCGTTCGCGCAACGCCCGGAACCTATCTGTTCATCCCGCCTGGGGTGCCACACAACATCACCAATGTCAGTGAGAAACCCGCCCGCGTGCTGATGACCGTCTCGCCACCCGGCCACGAACACTATTTTGACGAGCTTGCCAAACTCGCGGCGCAGGGTGCACCGGATCCAAAAGCGCTCGCCGATCTGCGAAACCGCTACGACACCACGCAGCTCTCGACTTTGACAACGCGCGCGTAAGCTCCGCCCCAGCGTGTATGGGATAGCTAAACAGCTTCCGGCGATCTTTCGCGACCTCGGGAAAATGGCTGGATCGCGCTCCGAGGTCGGACGTTCGAATCGTCTCGGGCGCGCCAGCTCAATGAAGTTGGACCTCATCGTCCGATTGAGTCGGGCGCCGCGATGGCGCTCTCGGTCAATTGCTCGACCTCGCCGCCGCGCGCAGTTCCGACGGCGCCACGCCGAAATGCCGGCGGAACG
>DATEGX010000308.1:0-16604 GCA_035279875.1 Binataceae bacterium (SeqCode) | reverse complement strand
CGACTCAATCATAACGGCTTCGGCGTCTGGCGAGCGCGCAGTGGAGACGGACGACGAGACGCCAGCCGACCGCGAGCCCGATGATTTTGAAGACCCCCAATCGTAGCGCGAACCTGCGCCCCTCGAGCCGCGCATCACAATCAGGCAATCGCCCGGATGCACGGCGGTTGAAAACTCGCCCGCGGCAGCCTAAATCACGATCAACGCGCCAGTCAGGTAGCCGGGGAAACATCTGCATGACCCGGAAAGTCGCCAAAAGGTAACCGCAAATGGCAAAGACTTACACCACCGCGGAAATCGCCGAATTGCTCGCAAGGGTCAGCAATTGGGGCCGCTGGGGCAAGGATGACCAGCGTGGCGCGCTGAATTACATTACCAACGAAAAACGAGCTGCCGCCGCGCGCCTGGTGCGCAGCGGCGAGACCGTATCGCTCGCCCTGCCGCTGCCGACCCGTCCCGCGCGCGACAATCCGACGCCGGTGACGCATCTGATGATTCGCAGCGGCGAGGTCGGCCATCCGCTCGGCTCCTGGGGATGCGCCGATTATTTCGCGATCGAGCCGCACGGACTCGCCACCACCCATCTCGACGCGCTTTGCCATCACTTCTACCGCGGCAAGATGTACAACGGGTTCGATTACACCGAGGTCGATTTCCAGGGCGCTCACAAATGCGCCATCGATGTCGCGCGAGACGGTATAATCAGCCGCGGCGTACTCATCGACATTCCGAAAATCCGCAAGGCCGAATGGGTCGAGCCGGGCGACGCGATTTTCCCCGAGGACCTCGAAGCCGCCGAGCGCGACCATCGCGTGCAACTCGCCGAGGGCGACGTGATGCTGCTGCGCACCGGCCGCTTCAAGCTGCGCCGTGCCCGCGGAGCCGAAGCGATAGTCGGGATGAAAATGCCGGGGCTGCATGCCTCCTGCCTTGAATGGCTGCATCAACGCAAAATCGCGGTGCTGGGTTCCGACGCTATCAGCGACGTGCTGCCGACGGCCTACGACCCGCCGCTCAGGATGCCGATTCATACCGGCACCCTCGTGATGATGGGCGTGCATTTGATAGACAACGCCGATCTCGATCCGCTGGCGGAGAAATGTGTGCATGACGGCCGCTACGAATTCATGTTCAGCCTGTTGCCGCTGATCCTCGAACGCGGCACGGCCTCGCCCGCCAATCCGGTCGCAATGTTCTAAAGCGGGCCCCTCCGGCCTAGTGCCGGGGTGCTGGCGGCAACACCAGGATCTGCCCGCTCATCTCGGGCTGATGCCGCAGGCATTTGAAATCCACCTCGCCCTCGCGATGGAAGGTGAAGACCCAGGAGGTCTTCTGCAGCGGCGGCAGCTTCTCGTACATCAGCACCTTGAGGTCCGGCCCCAATAGCGCGAAATCGTGTTCGTCGTCGCCCTGCAGATTCCAGAACTCGATTTGCGTGGGCTGGTCACGATGCACGGCGATAAAGGTCGGGCTGAAGGCGTAAATCTCGCCGAATTTCTTCACCGTGGCCTGCGGTCCCGTTTCCTTGACCGCGACCGCTTCGGTCAGCACCGTGATTCCGGCCTCGGCCTCGCCGGTCTTCGTAACCGTGACGATTTTCGCCGCGTCGCCCGAAGGCAAAAAAAACGGCCCCTGCCGAGCCTGCGCGCCCGCGATGCCGCTTGCGATCGACAGTGCACCAATCGCTACTACCTGGCAGAAAAGTACGGCGCCGGGGAATAGCCGCGGACGAGAGTGAAAAATCCTTGATGCGAGAGTGGTGATCTTCACGTATTAAGGGTGCAGATATCGGGGCTGCGGCTCAATGCCGGCCGCGACTCACGTCACGCAACCGAGGCCATCATGCGGATTTCGCGCAAATCCAGAATTTCCCGCCGCAAATTCATCGGACTGGCGTCCGGAACCTTGGCGCTGGCGAGCGCTCCACTGGCTGCGCGGACATTCGCCGCTGACGGCGGGCCACGCTCGTTCGGCGGCCTGACCCCCAATCGCGACTTCTATGTGACCTCGTACGGCGGCACGCCGCGGGTCGATCCGCGCGAATGGAGGCTCAAGATTCACGGGCTGGTCGAACATCCGCTGACGCTGACGCTTGCGGATATTCAGCAATTGAAGCCGGTGCGTCAGACCTTGACGCTGGAATGTATCGGCAATCCACCCGACGGCGATTCGATCGGCAACGCCGAATGGACCGGCACAATGCTCAAGCCGTTGCTCGAACGCGCGGGAGTGCAGCCCGGCGCGGTCTACGCCGCGATGCGTGCCGCCGACGGCTATTCGACCGGGGTGCCGCTCGCCGAAATCATGCGTGAGGAAAACTGGCTGCCGTACCTGATGAATGGCGCGCCGCTGCCCGCCGAGCACGGCTATCCGGTGCGCATCTTTATCCCCGGCAAATACGGCATGAAGCAGCCGAAGTGGATCACCGAGATCGAATTCGTCGATCGCCCCTATCTTGGTTACTGGGAGCAGCGCGGATGGAGCAACGAAGCTTGGCGCAAGGTCAATTCCGGCTTCTTCTCTCCGCGCCCGGCGGGCGGAATTTTTGACATCCTGTCGCTCGACAACGCCGCCCGCGTCAAGGCACCGGTCGATCTGATCGGCTGGGCCCTGGCGGGACCCTCAGGAATCCACCGGGTCGAGATTTCCACCGACAACGGCGCATCGTGGCATCCTGCTGAATTGGTCGAGAATCGCTCTCCGTATATCTGGACCGTGTGGAAATACCACTTCTCGCCGGGTACCCCAGGTGACTACACCGTCCGCGTCAGAGCGACCGACGGCAGCGGCCTCACCCAGAATGACCACTCCTACGAGAACGGTGCCGGTGCGACCGCCCAGCCGCGTATGCGTGTAAAAGTCATCTGACCGTTCTCAGTGATGCCCGAACAGGGCCCCGAAGAAATTTCCGACCGCACCCATCACGCTGTTGGTTGCCACCGGCGGACTCGGCGGCGGAGCAGAATTGGGCGGCGCTTCGCCGCCACCTGTCGTACCCCCCGGACTCGACGCGACTGCGGGCGTGGTCGCGGCGAATAGCCCGCTATGCAGCCGGCAGACCTGGGTAGGCTCGGTGCCCGTCAGAAACGGCAGCGTCGCAACCCGGGGGCAGGCTGGCGTCGCAAGACCGCCGCTGGCCGGGTCCACGCTAACCATCGTGATTCCCGGCGGCGGCGAGCCGAATCCGAGAGCCGGCTGACGCACGCCATCGACCATGAACCGCACCCACGCCGGCAGCGCCGCCTGCGCGCCTGCCAGCCCGATATCCTGCGGTTGGTCGAATCCTACCCAAACGCCCGCTACCAATTGCCGCGTATAACCGAGGAAATAAGCGTCATGATAGTCTTCGGTGGTGCCGGTCTTGCCCGCCGCCGGAAAATCCAGGCCCATCCGCGCCGCACTCGCTCCGGTGCCGAACTGCAGCACGCCCTGAAGCGCACCCGTCATCAGGTACGCGATCGCGCGGCTCATCAAGCGCTGCGGCGCGGGCCGATGCTGATAAATCACCTGACCATGGCTGTCCACCACGGCTTCGATCGCATAGGGCGGACGCACGACGCCGCCGTCGGCAAACACTGAATACACGGAGGCCAGCTCGAGCAAGGTCACGTCGCCCGCGCCAATCGAGATAGGCAGGTAGTTGGGCAGGTCGTCGTGAATCCCCATCAAGTGCGCTGTGCGAATCATCGCGGGCGGTCCGAGCAGGCTCCCGAGATAGGCGGTGGGAACATTGAGCGACTGCGCCAGCGCCTCCTCGACGGTGACATCGCCTGCATATGTGCGCTCGTAGTTCACGGGCGTCCACCCTCCGAACGACATCGGACGATCGGGCAGGATCGACGCCAGGGTGACGGTTTGCGCGAGCGGGGAAATCGCCGGATCGAGCGCAGTCACATAAACGATCGGCTTGAAAGCCGAGCCCGGCTGGCGCTCGGCGCTCACCACGCGGTTGTATTGGCTGACCGCGTAGTCGCGTCCGCCAACCATCGCGACAATCGCGCCGCTTTGCGGATCCAACGCGACCATCGAGCTTTCCAGCCGCTTTTCGAGGGCGCTGCGGCGGAGCCGCGGATGCTGCTTCTCGAGGCGCGCAAGATTCTCAACGATAGCGTCGCGCCCCGCCTCTTCGAGCTCGGGATCGAGCGTCGTATAGACGCGCAGCCCGGCGAGCCGGCCGCCGACCTCGGGCAGTTTGGCGACCTGCGCGGTCACAAAATCGGTAAAATAGGGGGCGCGCCTGAGACCCGGCGCTTTGACCGTTTCAACCGGCTCAGCCGTCGCATCGGCATATTGCGCCTGGTCGATAGCACCCGCCCGGCGCATCAACGCCAGCACCGTATCGCGGCGTGCGCGGGAAACCTCCGGATGACGCCGCGGATCGTCCAGCGTGGGCGCCTGGATCATCCCGATCAGCGTAGCCGCTTCGGCCGGGGTAACTTCGCGCAGATCCTTGTTGAAGAAGTAGCGCGCGGCCAGCGGCATTCCGTAGATCGGCGTGCCGTCATATTCACCCATCGGGACGTCGTTGATATAACGCTCGAGAATCTCGTTCTTCGAAAGCCGCATTTCCAGCACCAGCGCAATTGACAGCTCGCGAATCTTGCGATGGAAGCTGCGCGTATGGCGTTCGATAAAGGTCCGGGCGAGTTGCTGCGTCAGGGTGCTCGCGCCCTGGCTCAGGCGATGCGAATGGAGGTCGATGATCGCCGCTTCGATCATGCGGATCGGGTCGAAACCGAAATGGTAGTAGAAATAGCGGTCCTCGGTGGCGAGCAAACCCTTCACCAGGTAGGGCTTTAGCTCGTTCAATGAAACTTCGACCCGCTCGGCCGGCGCGTCCGGCAGGAGCCGTCCGATCACCTCGGGCTCGATCGACGCAGCGGGCATCGCGACGCCGAACGCGTCGGCGATACCTGCGACTCGTGCGCCATCGAAACTCAAATGAACGAGCGTGGCCGGATAACCCCGGCTGCCGATGCGAAACTCGCGCACGTAGATCGTCATCTCACCGGGCTGCATCGAATATTCGCCGGGATGCGACGGATTTTCCACGCGCGAGTAGCTCAGACGCTCGAGCCGGTCGAGCAAATGCAGCGTACGGATCTCGTCGCCGATATTTATGACGAGCGGCGCCGAGTAGATGGCCGAGGTCAGCGCGGCGCGCCGCTGCTCGATCATCACGGAGATGTCGCCGTATAGATTGGCGAGGTAAAAGCCGCCAGCGAAAGCGCTGAGGAGCAGAAAGACGAGCGCGCTCCGGCGCCATCCAATCCGCCGCATCAGCAGCCATGTCCGCCGGGAGGCATTCGCTACCGCCCTGGCCTGGCCCGACGCCGCGCGTTTGGCCGTTGCCCCGTCCCCCTTCCGCCTGCCTCCGTTTGCCATCTGCCTAAAGTAGCGGCCATCCGCCGCTCCCCACACGGTCTCCTGAATTATACCCGAGCGGGTGGCCCTGCGCAGTCGCCCAAGTTGACGCCGTTACTGCTTGTAACCGAAGCGCCGCAGCATCGCGTGCCGCTCGTTTTGGTCCTTCTCGCCCTCGACGCCCTTGGGCGCGCTGCCATCGATCACGCCCACAACTCCGCGCGCCCCGTTGTGCTCGGCGACGATCACGGCGAGCGGATTGGCGCTGGCGCAGAAGACGTTGCAGACCTCCGTCACGGCCTTGATCGGGTTGAGCACGTTGACCGGGAAGGCGTTCCCCAGCATCACGACGAAGACATGGCCGGCGCCGATCGCCTGGGCCGCCGCCACCGCGGCCGCTTCGAGCCGATCCTCAGTGCCGGTGTGACGAATCAGGCACGGGCCGGAGGCCTCGCAGAAGGCGACGCCGAATTTTACCCCAGGTACCGCCTGCACGATCGCCTCGTAAAGGTCCTCGACCGTCTTGATAAAGTGCGCCTGCCCGACGATCAGGTTTAGGTCCGCATCCGGCTTGGCAATCTCGACCACCTTCAGTTCCATAACAGTTGCTCTTTTCGCGTTTTGCCTACAGGATAATAGTTGCTGTGGCGGTGGGGCCGAAAGGGAGCACGATTGCGGCGAAACGCGCCGAATTGCCGGCTTATTTCTACCGGCTCTCCGACCGCGCGCAGCGCACCTACCTGAAGAGCGATTCGATCGACCATTTCGAGCTGGGGCCCGACCGCGATGCGCTTGCTATGACCAATGCCCTGATGGCGGCGCTCGAATTCGGCGCGCCCTCGGCAATCGAGCGCGCCGCCCAGACGCTCGCCGATCGAATCTGCCGGGTTGTGGCGGTGCGCGGGGTGCGAGTCGAGGTGCGCGGCGTGCGGCCGCATAACGCACGCGGTGAACTCCACGGAATTTTCTATCCGCGTGGACCGGCGCAGCGTCCCCGCGCGCCGCTCATCATCCTCTGGATGCGCACCGCGCAGCGTCATGACGTGGTCAAGCCGAAGACCTTCCTGCGCACCTTGATGCACGAGTTGGGACATTACCTGGATTACGCCGTGCTGAGGCTGGACGATTCATTTCATACCGCGGGCTTTTTCAAGCGCGAATCGTTCCTGGTGCGCACCCTTTATCAGCCGGACCTCACGCCACCGGATGCTTGACAGCGCGCGGCACGATCCGAATACCTATCACCGGCTGCGCCAGCGTCATGGGAATCGTCGAAAGAATCCGTTCGTCATTGTCGCCCCGCATCCGCCTGCTCAGGCAATTCGCCGAGACCGCGGGCCGAGCCGAAACCCTGGCGGCGAATCTCGCCAGGCACGCCGAACTGTGTATCTTCCCGACGCTCAAGGCGGGCCTCGAACAACTGACCGCCGCCGAAGCCACCCAGGCTAATGCAATGCGTGAGCTGCTGTTCGAAAATGGCTCGTGGCCGCAGACGCCCAAGCCGTCCGCTCACGACGGTTCGAACAATTGGGAACGGCTGCGCAGCGACCTCGACCTGCAAGTCGAAATCCTGCGGGCGTTGCACTTTCAACTCGCCGAATGGGCCAGTATCGACGCGGCCGTTGCGGACCGGCTACGCCAGTTCGCCGAGGAAGAGGATCGCAATATCTGGCAGTTGCGCGACCTGACTCTGAAATGCGACCCCCAGGCCCTTGACTGAGCGCAGCCCGCTTTCTCGCCGGACCGCGGTTAACGACAGGAGGGGGCGCAAACTGATTCCGCCTGCCTGACTGTCCCTAAAGCGGACCGCTATTTGACCGCCAAGGCGTTCGGTGGCGAACCGACTCCTCCCGGAATATTCAAGGGCGCGGAGGTGAAGAAGAATTCGTAGCGACCGTCGCCGGCACAGTCCTCGGCGAGTTCCTCGAGATTCCACATCTCGCCGATCGGCATCCCGAAGAACGACAGCATGTGGAAATGAAGCAGGTCGTTCGATTCCATGAAGTCGCCCGTGCTGGGCGGAGGAACCGCCTCGAGTGCAGGAGAATCCGAGGCGACCGCCGCGAGATGCTGGTCCCATAGCCACTTGGCGGTGCGGGCGGAGCCTTCGATCCCGGGGGTCTTGGTCTCGCGCGCCAAGTCGGCCTTCTGCCATTCGCTCATCGCGCGATAGGCCCGCGTCCAGCCGATTCGAATCAAGAGTACGTCACCCGGCCAAATCTCGCTCTTCTGCGATTCGAGCGTCGCGACCAGGTCCTCGAGTGGCACCACGTCGTTGGTCGAATAATCGATCGGTTTGCTGTAGCGCTCGTAGTAACGGCCGATGTCGGCGAGCACGCCTCGACCGGCGATTCCGCGACGGGCGAGGTTGTCGATACCGAGCTTGGAGCCGCCGTAGCCGGTTATCTCGCTATCGGGAACTCCGTTGTAGCCGCCCAGCCGTGGATGCTTCACGTGGCAAAGCGCGTCCCATTGCGACGACGCCTGCGGATAGAAGTTGTCGAGGTAATCGTCGAGGATAAAATTCGAGAACTGCTTGATCGTATGGCGATGCTTGCCGCGGGTGAAAAGCGGTGGATCGGGAACGTCGATCGGCAGATTGAGAGCGAATACCCGGCCGCTCCGGATGAACGCGGACGCCACCTTCACGCGCTCCGGAGTCATCAGGTTGATCGTGCCAACCTGGTCGTCGTCGCCAAAGACGCCCCACGCCGAGCCGGCCGGCGCGCCTTCACGAACCGGCAACTGGTCGTAGGAAGGAACGTTCGCGGCAATCGAATGAGGTTGCGGTGCTGCGCCATTTTGGACGATTGGCGCCGGCCGTGCCGGCCGCCGCACCGCCGTTTTCACCGCCCGACGTTTGGCGACTGCTTTGACCGGCGCTTTCCGGGCCGGAGTGCGCACCATACGGGCTTTGCCCTTTGCCTTCGCGGCAGCGGGCTTGGCCTTGAGCTTGGGCTTGGCCTTGACTTTGGCGTGAGCCATGCCGCGCGGCGCGGCTTTCTGCGTTCTGGACTTAGCTCTGGGTTTGGCCATCGGGTACCCTTCCGGAAACTCGTCTGTGCGCTATTACCGTCTTCTAAATACCATCGTGACGTTTGGCACAATAGCTTGCGCCCGGTTGCCGCTCGCATCAATCCCCAGACTCGCCAACCGCAAGCAAATCTCGTGTCTTGTTAGGGGGATGCCCGGTTGTTAGAATTCGCGCAGTGCTCCTTGCTCCCGCTGCCGGGGGCTCGAACCACAAGGAGGTATGCGCATTGCGGCGCTACGAAACTATCTTCATCTTGCGCCCGGACTTGGGCGAGTCCGCACAGAAAGATTCAATCAAGCGCTTCGAGGGTCTGATCGGCTCGAGCGGCGGCGAAATTATCGAAACCGAGGAGTGGGGCTTTCGTGAGCTCGCCTACAATATCAAGGGCGAGCGCCGGGGTTTTTACGTTCGCCTCGATTATGGCGGCAATGGCGCGACCATGAACGAAGTGGAGCGCAATCTGAAGCTCTCGGACGGCGTGCTGCGCTATCTGTCGGTATTGGTCGCCGAGGAGGTTGATCCTGCCAACGTCCGTGCCGAACTCGAGGCTCATCGACGTCGCACCGCCGAGGCTCGTGCCGCCGCCGAGGCCGCAAGAGCGGCGGCCGAAGCAGCCCGCGCGGCGGCTGCAGCGGGCCCCAGCGAGGAAGCCGAGAGTCAGGGTGCTCCATCCGAAGGCGGAGACGATTTCTCGGCGTCAGCGGGTGCCGCGGCAGAGGAACCCGCCGCTACCGCATCCGACACACCGGATGGTGAAGGCGAGCAGAATTAAGTGGTGAGCGTGCGAGGAAACACCAGGATAGGCCCGGAAAGCGCATTTGCCGCCAAAAACTATATTCAACTAAACCGCGACATCAAAAGACTGCACGAAAAGTTACAGGCGGGTGACGCCGAGCAAACCCGCTCATGGTATTATTCAGGTCAACGAAATGGCTGATGAAGACAGAGCTGAACAGATAGGGCCGGGAAGCGGCGGCGAGCAGCCTCGCGGACCGCGCGGTCGCGGTGACGGCGAAGGACGTCCCGGCGGAGACCGCGGCGGGCGCCGGCGTCAAGGCGGCCGGCGCAAGGTCTGCCGTTTTTGCGCGGACAAATCGCTGCCGGTCGACTACAAGGACGTGCGCACGCTGCAGAGCTTTATCACCGAGGGCGGCAAGATCGTGCCGAGCCGCACCTCTGGCAACTGCGCCAAGCATCAGCGGCAACTGGCGGTAGCGATAAAGCGCGCGCGGGTGCTCGCTTTTCTGCCGTTTTCCACTCTCGGATTCTAACCCGGAGCGGCTGACCAGCAACCGTGACTTTCAGGGACATTTTCGGTATGGCGCGGGCCGCGTTCGCCTCCGCCGTGATGTTTCTGGCCGGCGCCGTGGTGCCGGTAGTCGGAGGCGCGGCGATGGTCTTCGCGCCTGCCCCGGTGTTGGGTTATTCGGTGGGCTTTCCGCACGCATTAGCGCGGATGGCGGTGGTGGTCGCGGTTAGCGCCCTGCTGGTAAGCCTCGTAGCAGGATTTCCCGCGGCGGCAGCCTACCTCGTGACGTTCGGAATAGCTGCGGCCGTGATGTGCTACATGCTGGAGCGGCGCCAACCCTTCGAGCTTATCGTGCTCTGCGCCACCGCAACCATCCTGGTGGCGGGATCCCTGGGTGCCCTGGCCTTTGCCGGCTCACCGAGCGCACTTGCCCAGCAGTTGCACCATGAATTGATCGCCGGCATGGTCCGCGGCGAGAAATTCTACAAAACGCTGGGAATCGAGGCGGCCGTCTCGGCGGATACGCGTACGACTATAGTCGAAGCGATTGTGAAGCTGACGCCGGCGTTGGTCGCGCTGTTCAGCGCTGTCACGATCCTGCTGAATCTGGCGATCTTCTGGCGGCTGAGCGGCAAACAGCGCCGTCTCGGCTATACGCTGTTCGGCGACCTGGTGCGATGGTCAGCGCCGGAATGGCTCATCTGGCTGCTGCTGGTGGCGGGCTTTGGCTTGTTTATTTCGCTGGCGCCGCTCGGCACGATCGCGCTCGACTGCTTCATTTGTGTAGCAGCGGTCTATTTTTGTCAGGGCTTGGCGATAATGGCGTTTTATTTCAAGCTTCTCGGCATGCCGCCGCTGGCGCGCGGCCTGATTTATTTCGTTACGGTCGTCCAACCGGTGCTGGCGGTGCTGGTCTGCGTCGCCGGTATTTTCGATCTGTGGATAGATTTTCGCCGCCTGAAACCGCCCAGCGAAGAGGCGCGCAACCTGGGAAACTTCCTGTAAGCCGGGGCTATGAGGCCGCTATGAACGTTCAAGTGATTCTCAACGAGGACCTTCCTAACCTGGGCCGGCCGGGTGACGTGGTCAGGGTGCGCGCCGGTTATGCGCGCAATTACCTCCTGCCGCGCAATCTGGCGGTCGAAGCCAATCCGCGCAATTTGCGCGCCTTCGAGCATCAGAAGCGCCTGGCGATGGGCAAACGGGAGGCGCTCCTGGCACAGGCGATGACCGAGAAGCAGAAGGTCGACGCCTTGCACCTGACTCTCTCGGCGCGCGCCGGTGAGGAAGGCAAACTGTTCGGCTCGGTTACCAATCTCGACCTTGAACGCGCCTTGCGCGAGCAGGGTTTCTCTGTCGATCGCCGCAAGATTCTGCTCGCCGAGCCGATCAAGCAGCTCGGCGAATATACCGTCACGGTCAGACTTCAGCCGGAAGTTGATGCCAACCTGAAGTTCAGCGTTACCGCCGCCACGGATTGAGACCTGAAAAGATGATGAAGCTTTACGACTTCCTGCCCTGCCCCTTTGGCCAGAAGGTGCGCGTGGTGCTCGCCGAGAAAGGGCTTTCCTACGAATTGGTCGAGGTCGACCTGACGCAAGGGGAACAGCGCCGGCCGGAATTTCTGCGGCTCAATCCGTTTGGCCGGGTGCCGGTGCTGGTCGACGAGGACATCACCGTCTACGACTCGACCGTTATCGCCGAGTACCTCGAAGACGAATACCCCGAGCCCCCGCTGCTGCCCGCGATTGGTTCGAGCGGAATGCGCGCGCGCGCCAGGTTATGGGAGGATTTTGCCGACACCTCTTTCACCCCGCAGGTCGGGCAATTGATGGCCGAGATGGGCAAGGCGGAGGCCGAGCGCGACCCCAACCGGGTTCAGCGGGTGCAGCAATCCGTCGATCGGATGCTCAATTTCCTCAATCACGAATTGCAGGGACAGGAATATCTGGTCGCGCAATTCTCGGTCGCGGATATCGGCTTCGTGCCGCGGCTGGTGGTGCTGCGCGAGTTGGGCGTCGATTTGTTCGCCAATCGCCCGAATATCGATGGCTGGCTCAGCCGGATGCTCGAACGCCCAAGCATTCAGAATCTGCAGGGCCTGACGGTGCAGCTACTGGCCTGCGTTTAGCCTCTCGCGCAGGACCCGGCGTCTTCCGAATCGGCAATGTCGAGGCCCTCGCTAAACGAGTTGTAGATTTCCGCGCCCATGGCGGCAGCGTCGCTATCCGCGATCGCGAAGTAAGCGGTCGAGGCGGTGAGATTCGTGAAGAGCGCCGTCACCGTCTGACGCTTACCCGCAACATCTTCCCGGCCCGGTTGCGGCTCCCGCATTCTGCGCAATGCTTTTCCCCCTCGTCGCGGGACGTACGACGATCGGTTTTCGTCTGGTCGCTCCACGGCGCTGGGTGATATACGAGAGTGCGGTCGCTTATTTTTCAGATAATCCGATGCGCTGCTCCAACTGCCAAGCTGAGAATCCGGTCGGCAAGAAGTTCTGCGGCGATTGCGGTACGGCGCTCGCCAATCTATGTCCGCAATGCGGGGCCGATAATCCAGCGGGCAAGCGCTTTTGTGGAGAGTGCGGATCGGCTCTCGGAGCGCCTGCGGCTGGCTCGGCCAAGAAACTAAACGACTCCCAGATTCGCGTATCCGACACATCCGCCTCGGTAAATCTCGAAGGCGAGCGCAAGACCGTCACTGCGCTGTTCGCCGACATCAAGGGATCGACGGAGCTAGAGCAGGACCTCGACCCCGAAGAGGCGCGGGCGATCGTCGATCCGGCGCTGAGGCTCATGATTGACGCGGTGCGCCGCTATGACGGCTATGTCGTGCAATCCACCGGCGACGGCATCTTCGCGCTGTTCGGAGCGCCGGTGGCCCATGAGGATCATCCGCAGCGCGCGCTTTACGCGGCACTGCGGATGCAGGACGAGTTGCGCCGCTACTCAACCAAGCTGCGCGAAGGCGGAAATCTTCCTATCGAGGCGCGGGTCGGGGTTAACACCGGCGAAGTGGTGGTGCGTTCGATAACGACCGGAAAGGAACAAGCCGAGTACACACCTATTGGACACACCACCAATCTCGCCTCGAGAATGGAAGCGCTGGCACCGACTGGCTCGATCGCGATCAGCGAGCAGACGCGCAAACTGGTTGAAGGATACTTCGCACTCAAGCCGCTGGGACCGACCAGGGTCAAAGGCATCAGCGAACAGGTCAATGTTTACGAAGTGACCGGGCTCGGACCTTTGCGCACGCGCCTTCAGCGTTCCGCAGGGCGCGGACTGACGAAGTTCGTGGGGCGTGAGCGCGAGATGGAGGTAATGAGCCACGCAGCCGAACGCGCCACGTCCGGCCGCGGACAGATTGTGGCCGCAATCGCCGAAGCCGGCACCGGAAAGTCCCGGCTGTTCTTCGAGTTCAAGGCAAAGAATCAGTCGGGCTGGACGGTGCTCGAGGCTTTCTCGGTTTCCCATGGAAAGGCGTCGGCATATTTGCCCGTTATCGATCTGCTGCATGGGTACTTCCGAATCGTCTCGGACGATGACGCCCGTGCGCGGCGTGAGAAGCTCAACGGCAAGGTTCTGACACTCGATCGTTCGCTTGAAGACACGCTGCCCTATCTGTTTGCCCTGCTCGGCGTCGCCGAGGGTGATGACGCGCTTGCGCAGATGGACGGGCAGGTGAAGAAACGCCGGACCGTGGAAGCAATCAAGCGAATCTTCCTGCGCGAAAGTCTCAATCAGCCGCTGATGGTTATTTTCGAGGACCTGCATTGGATCGATGAGGAGACGCAGGCCTTTCTGAATGTGCTGGCGGATTCGATCGCTACGGCAAGGGTCCTGCTGCTGGTCAATTACCGTGCCGAGTATTCCCATTCGTGGAACAGCAGGACCTATTACACTCAGCTTAGACTCGATCCCTTGGGCAGGGAGTCAGCGCAAGAGATGTTATCGGCGCTGCTCGGCGACGGCGGCGAACTGGCAGCGCTCAAGCGCGTGATTATCGAGAAGACCGAAGGCAATCCGTTCTTCATGGAAGAAACCGTGCAGGTGCTGCTCGACGAGGGCGCGCTGGTGCGCAACGGCATGACACGGCTTGTGCAGCCGATTTCCGCATTGAAGATTCCGCCAACGGTGCAGGGAATCCTCGCCGCACGGATCGATCGTTTACCGCACGAGGCCAAGGATTTGTTGCAGATCCTATCGGTAGCCGGGCGCGAGTTTTCGATGTCGCTGATTCGTACGGTGAATCCGAAGCCGGAGGAAGAACTCAACCGTACCCTCAATGAGTTGCAACTTGGGGAATTCATCTACGAACAGCCCGCGGTCGGCGAACCTGAATACATCTTCAAGCATGCGCTGACGCAGGAGGTGTCCTACAACTCCGTGTTGCAGGAGCGGCGCAAGCAGTTACACGAGCAAATCGCCGCGGCGCTGGAGAACCTCCACGCGAATTCGATCGATGATCATCTCGATGAGCTGGCGCATCATTACGGCAGGAGCGGCAACCAACAGAAAGCGCTCGAGTATCACGAACTGGCGGGGCTGCGAGCGCTCCAGCGCTGCGCCAATCAGGATGCGATGCAACATCTGACCGCCGCCCTGGATCTGCTCAGGCGCGAGGCGGCCAGCCCCGTACGCGACCAGCGGGAGCTCGCCCTGCAAACGGCGCTCGGCCAGCTGCTGATGATGGTCGAGGGATGGTCGGCACCCGAAACGGAGCGGGTCTTTCGTCGCGCACAGGAGCTGGCCCAGGCTTGCGGGTCCGCTGAGCAACAGTTCTCGACCCTGGTCGGTTGGTTTGGAATCGCCTTCGTTGGCGGCCAAATGGCAGTTGCCCGGGAACGAATGGAACCGACCCGCGACTTCGTCCGTCAGCATCCTGAGCCGGCGTTTATCCTCGAAGCGAGTCATCATGAGTGGTCGCTTGCGATGTCGTGCGGCGAGCTGGAGGTGGCGCAAAACTACGTCGAACATGGATTGGCTCTCTTCGAAGCGCAACTTCGCTCGACTCGCGTGCCGCTCTATACGGCCCATCATCCGGCGGTGTGCGGTTATGGATGGGGCGCGATGCTCTCGTGGCTGCGCGGTTTTCCGGACCAGGCCCGGCGCAGTTCCGCCCATTCGCTCGCACTGGCGCGTGAACTCGGGGATCCAGCGTCAATAATATGGGCTGTGGCCACGAAAGCGCATTTTCACCTGCTGGAAAGAGAAACGCGGCATGCCCTGGAGATGGCCGACGCCGCCATCGCGATGGGGGAGGAAACCAGTTTCTTTTACGTTCTGTTAGCTTCGCGGATCGTGAAAGGTTGGGCGATTCAGGCCACCAACCCGAGCGATGGAGTGGATCAGATACGCGAGGCAGTTAAAGTTCTGTCCGAAAGCGGCGCGAGGCTTTGGCTCAGCTTCTTTTTGGCCACTCTCGCCGAAGCCTATGGTAGCAAGGGGAGCATCGAAGAGGGGTTGAAAACCGTGAAGGAAGGATTGGAACTCGTGCAGCAAAGCGGGGAGCGCTGGTGGGAGGCGGAGCTCTATCGCGTTCAGGGCGAATTGCTGCTGAGACGGGATCCTTCGCGTCCTGGCGAGGTTCGCGCAGCCCTCGAAAGCGCGGTTGAGGTAGCTCGCAAACAAGGCGGTAAATCGCTGGAGTTGCGCGCGACAACGTCGCTCGCGCGCCTGCTCGACCGGCAAGGTAATCGCGCTGAGGCGCGCGCGATGCTGGCCGAAATTTACAACTGGTTCAGCGAGGGCTTCGACACCGCCGATCTGAAGGACGCCAGGGCGCTGCTCGACGAACTAAACGCGCAGCCGGTTTGACCTGGGCTCGCCTCCTCCGCTTCTACATAAGCCAATTCAGACTACCAGCGCGACGCCGTCTTCCTTGCTCTCGCACAAGGACGTGGCCGGAGGCCCAGGGGCGGGCCGTTCCCGAGATCGACGAACCTTCAGGCCCGGTCCTCGCGCGCCCATCGTTCGCGCCGCGCCAGCTCGGCTTCGCTGGGCGTCGTCTGCCCGAACGAGCCGGTCTGCGGCGGCTGATCGGTCCTTTCGTAGGTGCTGACCACCACCCCGGTCGTGGACTGCCGTGTCTTCGTCAGCGCCCAGGCGCGGGGGTGCGACCCGGCGTCGAACAACCGCTTGCCCGAGCCCAGGATCACTGGATAGGTCAGCAGAGTCAGCCGGTCGATCAGGTCATGGGCCAGCAGCGTGTGGATCACCTCGCTCGATCCCTGGATCAGCAGGTCGCGGCCCTCAGTCGCCTTCAGCGCTCGCACCGCCTCGGCCAGGTCGCCTTCCAGACGATGGCTGCCGGCCCAGGTCAGCGGCGTCTCCGGCCCGGCGGCGACGTACTTGTTGACCGCGTTGAACTTGCGCGCGATCTCGTCGTCCATGAAAGGCCAGTAAGCGGCGAAGATCTCGTAGGTCCTGCGACCCAGCAGCAGGTCGTAGTCCTCCCCCATGGCCTCGTCCATCAGCCCGCTCAGTGGGAAGTTGACCGTCCAGCCGCCGAAGGAGAACCTGCCGGTCGTGTCCTCGTCGGGCGCGCCCGGGGCCTGCATGACGCCATCGAGGCTGACGAAGCTCGCGGTTCTGACTCTACGCATGGTCGCTACTCCTCAGTTGGGTGATCGGAAGAAGCCCGAGGGCGGCCGCCGGGTGGCGTCGCTCAGGAAGGACAAGATCATCGCCTCCAAGAGGTGCCCATGCAACAAGGGCATCGCTAGTCGCGTAGAGTCGTCTGAATCCTTGTCGAAGACGTCTCATTTCAAACTGAGACGCTGCCGGCGATATAGGTGGAGAGCGCTTTTATCGGCGTCAAAAGGAACGCGCCGCCCGGATAAGCCGGACGGCGCGCCTTTCGCAATCCCGATAACGCGGATGCGAGGACGACGGGAGGCCGCAGTTTAGACCAACAGCGGCCGAATTAGTAGCGCAACTCGGCGGCCTCGGCTGC
>DATEGX010000307.1:0-11564 GCA_035279875.1 Binataceae bacterium (SeqCode) | reverse complement strand
TTCGGCCACACGCTTTAGGCCTGGTGCGGCGCGAAATCAGCCGGCTGAGGGCTTGCCGGCCGCACCGTTGGCCGCCATTTCATGCGGCATGACCTTGTCTTCGAGACAATCCTGGCGTTCCTCGATTTCCTCGAGCCTGATCCCTAGCTGGTTGAGCTTTTCGACGAGTCCGTTGATCGCGCGAGCGACCGGGTCAGGCAGCCGCGCATGATCCAGTTCGGCGATATCCTGGCGGGTGCTTTCGCCTTCGATCACCTTGCCGGGGATTCCCACGATAGTCGAATATGGCGGCGCCGAGGAAACCACCACCGCTCCCGCGCCGATGCGGCTACCGCGACCGATCCGCACCGGGCCGATTACCGCCGCGCCCGCACTGATCATGACCTGATCCTCGATCGTCGGATGGCGCTTCTCTTTCTTCTGGCTGGTGCCACCAAGGGTAACCCCCTGGTAGATCAACACATCGTCACCGACTTCAGCGGTTTCGCCAATCACCACTCCGCTGCCATGATCGATAAACAAACGCCGCCCGAGGGTCGCGCCAGGATGAATCTCGATTCCGGTCAGGAAACGCGAGAAGGCGCTGACGATACGGCCCAACAGTTTGAGCTCACGATGCCACAGCCAGTTGGCGGCGCGATGCAACCAGATAGCATGAATACCGGGATAGGCCAGCACTATTTCGAGGGTGGTGCGCGCGGCCGGATCGCGGTCGAAAACCGCCTGGATATCCTCGCGCATGCGATCTACTAGACCCATAGACTGCCTCCTCGCGCCCGACGCAGCGGATCAAGTTGCGCCGGCATGATCAGACTTCCGCCGAACTCCAGGCTAATTACGCTAGCGCACCGGCCAGTGCCGAGGCTACGCGTCTAAATGCCCGCCATGCCGGCGCCTGCCCCGCGGCCGGGCGCCGACCCGCGCTTCTGCAGGCTTTGCGCCGTTGGTCGCGCCGTTCGGCTTGAGTCCGTTCCGGCCGGCTAACCTGGCGCTTTGCTCGACAACCGCAGCCGGTTTCTGGGGTTTCGTCTGATCCTTGTGCAGCTTGAACTCGACCGAATCGAGCAGTGCCTGCCAACTGGCTTCTATGACATTGGCGGATACCCCGACCGTACCCCATCGCCGCGAGCCGTCGGTCGATTCGATCAGCACGCGCACGCGCGCGCCGGTGCCTGCTCCATCGTCGAGCACGCGCACCTTGTAGTCGACCAGTTGCATCTTGGCGAGATTGGGATAGTAGGGAACCAACGCCTGCCGCAACGCCGCGTCCAGTGCGTTAATCGGTCCGTTGCCGATCGCCGAGGTGCGGGTGCGCTGGCGGTCAGGCCCTTCGATCACCACCACCGCCTCGCTCAACGGCACCTGATCCTCGTGCCACTTGTCGTCAAAAACCCGGAAGCTGACGAAATTGAAGTGATCGTGCCCAACCCCGAGCGTACGCAGCATCAGCAGTTCGAAGGAAGCGTCGGCCCCGTCAAAAGTATAACCGAGGCCTTCGAGCCGCTTTAGCTCGTTCAGCAGGGACTCGATTTGGCGCTTATCCAACTGGGCGTCGAGCCCGAATTCGCGGGTTTTGTACAGGATGTTAGCGCGGCCCGACAGCTCCGAGAGGATGACCCGCCGATCGTTGCCCACCGTGGCCGGATCAATATGCTCATAGGTCCGCACGTTGCGCTGGATTCCCGAGACGTGGAGCCCTGCCTTATGCGTAAACGCGCTGCGGCCGACGAAGGCCTGGCGCGGGCTGGGCGCGACGTTGGCCAACTCGTAGACCAGCATCGAGGTTTCCTGCAAGGTCTTGAGCTTGTCGGGGGCAACGCAATCGTAACCGAGCTTGAGCTGCAGGTTCGCGATAATCGAAACCAGGTTGCCGTTGCCGCACCGCTCGCCGAACCCGTTGATCGTCCCCTGCACCTGGACCGCGCCGTTTCGCACCGCCGCGATCGTATTGGCGACCGCCACCTCGCAGTCGTTGTGGCAATGGATCCCCAGCGGAGTCCCGACGGCGGCACGAGCGGCCAGCACCGAGGCTTCGATCTCATGAGGCAGGCGCCCGCCGTTGGTATCGCAAAGGCAGATCAGATCCGCGCCCGCGTCTTCCACCGCCTTGAGGCAGGCTAGCGCATACTGCGGGTTCAGCGCATGGCCGTCGAAAAAATGTTCGGCGTCGAAGATCACTTCGTCGAGATGCTTCTTCAGATATTTGATGGTGTCGTGAAGGATTTCGAGGTTCTCGGGCAGCGGCAGGCGGAGCGCCTCGCGTACGTGCAGATCCCAGGTCTTACCGACCACGCAGGCGGCCGACGTGCCGGTGCGCAGGATCAACTGCAGGTTACGGTCTGCGGAAGCCTTGATGCCCGCCCGCCGGGTAGCACCAAACGCGACGATTTTCGCATGACGCAGCTTAAGCCCTTTGACCTCGGTGAAGAAGGCCGCGTCGCGCGGGTTCGAACCTGGCCAGCCGCCCTCGATATAGTCGATGCCGAGTTCGTCCAGCCGTCCGGCAATCTCGAGCTTGTCCGCTACCGTCAGCGAAACGTCCTCGGACTGGCACCCGTCGCGCAGGGTGGTGTCGTAGATCTGGATTTTTTTGACTGCCGCCATCGTCAAACCGAATGGGCCGGTGAAGCGCCCACGGCCCCGAGAAAGGCGTCGTGCAACGCCCGCATTGCCAGTTCACCGTATTTTGCATTGACCACGACCGAGACCTTTATCTCGGAAGTAGCAATCATCTCAATGTTGATTCCTTCGGCCGCCAGCACCTGGAACATCCGGGCAGCCACCCCGGAATGCGTCCGCATGCCGACTCCGACGATCGAAACCTTCGCAACCTGATCCTCGTGGCGGACCCCAGCCGCACCGATTTCGCTCGAAACCCTGCGGATCATTTCGAGCGCTCTGAACAAGTCCGCCCGTGCCACCGTGAAGGTCATATCCGCGCGGCCATCGGCGCTCGCATTCTGGATAATCATGTCGATGACGATTCCGGTGTCGGCAATCGGGCCGAAAATCTTGGCCGCGAGCCCCGGCCGGTCCTCGACACCGCTGATGGTGATTTTGCTCTGGTTGTTATCAAGCGTAACGCCTGAGACCAGCACGTCCTCCATCGTTTCGTCTTCTTGTCCCACCCAGGTTCCCTCCGAATCGTCGCGAAAACTCGATCGCACGACCAGCGGCACGTTGTAGCGGCGCGCCAACTCGACCGATCTCAGCTGCAGCACCTTGGCGCCGAGTCCGGCCATCTCGAGCATTTCATCGTACGAGATACGATCCAAACGGCGCGCCTTCGGGCAGATGTTTGGGTCGGCAGTGTAGACCCCGTCGACGTCAGTATAGATCTCGCACGCCGCAGCCTTGAGCACGGCCGCCAGCGCCACTGCAGTTAAATCCGACGCGCCACGTCCAAGCGTGGTTATATCGCCCTGGTCATTGATGCCCTGATAACCGGCGACCACGACTATATTGCCCTCTCCCAATGCGCGATGCAGGCGCGAGCATTCGACCGACTTGATGCGGGCCTGGCCGTGGCGCGAATCGGTCATGATTTTCAACTGATAGGCCAGAAACGAAACCGTCGGATAGCCCAGCCCTTGGAGGCGAATCGCCAGCAACGCCGCGGAGACCTGCTCGCCGGTCGCGACCAGGACGTCGGTCTCTCGCGGATGGGGAGCTTCGCTCAATTGCTCGGCCAATTTGAACAGGCGATTGGTTTCACCCGCCATCGCCGAAACTACCACGACGATTTGATCGCCACCGGCCCGCGCGCGCGCCACCCGCTCGGCGACCGAACGAATCCGATCGAGCGAGCCGACCGACGTACCACCATACTTCTGAACGATGAGTGCCACGGACGATACTTCCCCGCCTTAACGGGTGAAACCGTCATTATGCTGATAAAACCCAGCTTAGACCAGAGGCTAATGGCCGGCCCGCAGCCACCGACATGCATCAGCAGAAGCGCGAGCGTAGCCGCAGAATCAGTTCGACGTAACGGTCGCCGACTGCGAATAGCTCGATGCGTCGGGTATTCGCGCTCGAATAGCTGATTTTCACCGCGAGGCGGGTCATCTGCTCGGCTTCGCGCAAGCGCTCGAACCATTCGACCGCCGCTACCGCCTCCGAGAAGAGGTATTCGCGCAATCCGAGGTCATCAAGCTCGGCCGTATCGAGACGGTACAGGTCGATATGATAAAGCGGCAGCCTGCCTTGGTGTTCCTGGATCATCGTGAAGGTTGGGCTGAGGATCTGTTCTTCCGGCAGATTTAGTCCTCGCGCGAGCCCCTTGATGAAGCAGGTTTTGCCAACCCCCAAATCGCCGCTCAGGGCTATCAACTCTCCGCCGTTGAGAATCGAAGCAAGCCGGCGACCCCAGAGCTTGGTCTCGCGAGGCGAATTGCTCTCGATTACGAAGGCCTCGCCTTCAATCGCAGATACGTCGGATCTCACCGCTCTAAGCGCCTATTTTGCTGAATCTTCGCCCTGATTCTCAACGATGTGCAACATCTCTCATACCGCTATCGGGCCACCATCGCGGAAGGTAACTCATCGGCGAGTTCGCCCGCGAGATAGCCGGCCGGGCCGATTCTCGCGGCCAATCGGTCGGCTGCGTGACCATGCATGAAGACCCCGGCCTTCAACGCATCGCCAGCCGAGATACCCTGCCCGATTAGCGCGCCAATAATTCCTGACAGCACATCGCCCATCCCAGGTGTGGCCATTCCGGGATTGCCGCTCGAGTTAACGAAAACGTCCAGTTCAGGCGTCACCATAACGCTGCGGGCGCCCTTGAGCAGCACTCCCGCCCCCGTGACTTCGGCGAGCCGCCGGGCGGCGCTGATCCGATCGGCATTTACTTCGCTCGTACTGATCGCGAGCAGCCGGGCCATTTCACCAGGATGGGGCGTCAAGACCACCGGACCTTTGGCCGATTTCAGGATGGTGGGGCTGATCCGCGCAAGTACGTTGAGCGCGTCTGCGTCGAGCAGCAGCGGACGGTCGGGACGCGTGCCTTCTTTCGCCAACCATTCGACTATCAGGCGCGTGTCCTCGCTGGTGCCCATTCCCGGCCCGGCGATCAGAACGCTCTTGCCCTGGGCCAATTCGGCAATGCGCTCGATTGACGAGGCTCCCTCGAAATGGCCCTCGTGATCGGGCATCGGCTCAGTCATCAGTTCGGCCTGTCCGGCCGCGACGATCGCCGCGACCGATTCCGGGATGGCCGCGGTTACGAGTCCGGCACCCGCACGTAGGGCCCCACGTGCAACCAGCACTGCGGCGCCGGATTTTCCTCGGCTGCCGGCAATTATCAGCGGATGTCCGTAGGTGCCCTTATGAGTATTCTCGCCCCGCGGGCGAATCAGGGTGGTCGCGTCGGCGTGCTCGATAAGCCGGCCGCGTGGCGCGATATCGCCGATTGCCTCGCGCGCAAAGCCTATCTCAGCAATTTCGAGGCATCCGCAGAATTCCGCCCCCGGATAGGATGCGTGGCCGTATTTGGCAAAGCCGAAGGTTATCGTGACGGTTGCTCGAACCGCCACGCCCATCACCGCTCCGGTGTCGGAATTGACACCCGAGGGGATATCCACGGCCGCCACCGGCGCGTCTGCGGCATTGATCGCGTCGATCGCGTGGCGCGCAAGGCCGCGCACTTCGGCATTGAGTCCCGTACCGAAGACCGCATCAACGATAACTCCCGCTGGCGCCTGGCCGAACGCGTCACTGAGCCCCTTTTCGTCAACTATTTCGTTTACTGCGCCGCCCTCGGCTGCAAATTCCCGGAAGGCGCGCGCGGCGTCGCCTTTCAGATCGGCGATTCGCGACAAAAGCAGCACACGTGCAGCCTCACCGCCACGGCGCAGGCGGCGAGCCACCACGAATCCATCACCGCCGTTATTGCCCTTGCCTGCAACCACCAGCACTCCGCGTGCGATCGCATCAGGCCAGCGCCGCGCGATCGCGCGCGCGACCGCCTCCCCCGCGTTGGTCATCAATGCATAAGAATCAACGCCGTATTTCTCCTGGCTCAGGCGGTCGAGTTCGCGGCTTTGGGAGGCGGTAAGCAGCAGCATAGGGAGCCGGCCTTTAGCGACAATGATGGCTTGGAAGCTCAGCGCTTGCGCGAGACCTTACGCGGCGCGATGAGGGCCACCATCTCACGCACCGCGCGCTCCATCCCCACCATCAGCGAGCGCGCGACTATCGCATGTCCGATGTGCAGCCAGGCGATTCCGGGAATCGCCGCAATCGGCGCCACGTTGGTGTAGTTGAGGCCGTGGCCGGCATTGGGCTTGAGGCCTAGCGAGCGCGCCTGTTTGACCGCCGAGCGGATCTTGTCAAGCTCTGCGCGAGTCTCGGCACTCAAGCCGCCACTTGTCCGCTCCGCGCGCGAGCCTTTGCCCGGGGCGCCCTTCCTCGGGCTGCGAGAATTGCCGTTATCAGAGACTCCCGCAAAGTCGGCGTCGGCGAGATTGGCATATCTCCCCGTGTGGATTTCAACGAACGTCGCACCCAGCTTCGCCGCCGCCTGGATCTGGTGCGGCTCGGGATCGATGAACAAACTGACAGCGATTTTCGCCAGGTTCAGCCGCTCGATTACGGGCGCGAGCCGCTCCTTCAAGCCATCAGCGTCCAGCCCACCCTCGGTGGTCAGTTCCTCGCGGCGCTCCGGCACCAGGCAAGCTTCATCGGGCCGCAGTTCCATCGCGATTTCGAGCATCTCGGGGATCGGCGCCATTTCCTGATTGAGATGAACCTTGATCGCCTCGTGAATGCGAAAAAGGTCGCGATCCTGGATATGGCGGCGGTCTTCGCGCAAATGCACGGTTATCGCATCGGCGCCCGCTCGTTGCGCGGCCAGCGAGGCCTCGGCAGGGTCAGGATAAGCCGCGAGCCGCGCCTGCCTCAGCGTTGCGACGTGATCGACATTGATTCCGAGCTTGATCATTCGAAGGTGGTGAGACCGGGGCAAATCAGGTTCACCACCTTGATTTTACCCCTTCAGGCGCCGTCGCCAAGCCGACGATGAATCGCGGCTGCGATCTGGCGCGCGATCTCGCTGATGCCTCCTTCATCGTCCCCCTCGACCATCACGCGCGCCAGCATCTCGGTGCCCGAATACCGCACCAGCAGGCGGCCGCGGCCCTCGAGCCGAAGCTCGGCGCTGGCGATCGCGCGGGCCACCTCGGGTATGCCCTCCAGCGGCACTCGTTCGCGCACGGGGACGTTTTCCAGGACCTGCGGCACCCGCCGCATCGCGCGCAATTCGCTCAGCGGGGTGGCGGTTTCAACCATATGCGAGAGCAGGAGCATCGCGGTTATCAAGCCGTCGCCGGTAGTCGAATGGTCCATGAAAATGACGTGGCCGGATTGCTCGCCCCCGAGATTGTACGAATTGGCGCGCATCTCGCGCGCCACCGCGGGGTCGCCGACGTCGGTGCGCACCAGCCGCGCACCGCCGCGCTTGAGCGCCAGGTCGAGACCGAAATTGCTCATCACGGTGGCCACGACAGTGTTGTCCTTGAGCCGCCCTTCCGCCGCCATCCTCGCGCCCAGCAAGGCCATCACGTCGTCGCCATCGAATAGGGCGCCGCGCTCGTCGACGAACAGCGCACGATCACCGTCGCCGTCGAGCGCCACGCCGACCTGCGCATGACTGGCGAGCACGGTTTCACGCAGCCGGTCGAGATGGACGGCGCCGCAACCCTCGTTGATATTGGTGCCGTCCGGCTCGACCCCGATCGCGATCACTTCGGCGCCGAGTTCCTCGAGCGCGTCCGGCCCGACCTTGTAGCCGGCCCCGTTGGCGCAATCAATGACGATCTTCACGCCCTCGAAGGTCACGCTCCGCGGCACGCAGGTCTTGAGGAAGACCAGGTAGCGGCCGATCGCGTCGTCGATCCGCGCCGCCTTGCCGATGTCGCTGCCGGCAGCACGAAAGCGGGTCAACGCGCCGTCGTCGAAAACCAGTTCCTCGATCGCGCATTCGGTCTCGTCGTCGAGCTTGAAGCCGTCGCGCGAAAAGAACTTGATGCCATTGTCCTGATAGGGATTGTGCGAGGCCGAAATCACCACGCCGGCGTCGGCCCGCATGCTGCGGGTTAGAAAGGCGATACCCGGCGTTGGCAGCGGCCCCACCAGCAAAACATCAACGCCCATCGAGCAGATGCCCGAGGCCATCGCGGTTTCGAGCATATAACCCGAAAGCCGCGTGTCCTTGCCGATCAGGATGCGCCGATGACGTCCGCCACGATTTTTAAAGACATGCGCGAGCGCCCGTCCGAGCCTGAGCGCGGTTTCCGAGGTGATTGGTTCGAGGTTGGCGACGCCGCGCACGCCGTCAGTGCCGAACAACTTTTGACGCGCCGGGCTCAGCCGTTGAGCGCGTGCTTGATCCTGATTCTGACCTTCTCGGGCCATTGACGCTGCAGCTCCACTCCTTCAGGCAATTGCATCTGCACGGTCGCATCGTGCGAACCCGGCGTCAGCCCGTCCGCGTCGACGTATACCGCGCCCTTGAGATCCAGCTTACCGAGCACCAGCTTGGGGCCACGCAGGGTCAGGTTGACCCGCTCGGGCTCGACTTTGGTTTGATGATCGGTGTTGCGCACCACGATCGGCACACCGTGGAAGTCCTTGCTGGCCATCACCGGCGTCAACGTGATCCTGACGATCACCTCGGTCGGGGTCACCCGGGCCATCCCGCCGGGCGCGACCACCGCCAATGCGCGGGTGAATGGACCCGACAGCCCGCTGATGTCGACGCTTTCGGTATTGATCGTGTCGATCCGCGCCAATTGCCTGCTCGGCGCCCGCACCCTCACGCTCGACGGGGTAGCCTGGATCGACGCGATCCGGTAGCCATCGGCAATCCGGCCGGTCTTCGCAACATGCAGCGGAACCTCGCGCGCGATGACCTTGTCGAGGTCCAGCACGATTTGCGACGGTGAAATGCTGCTGACCGCGGTCCCGCGCGGTACGTTGAAGGAGTCGGGACCGATCTTGAACGACGCCTGCCCAACCCCGACGCCGCTCAGGTCGAGCCGCAATGTCAGGCGGTTCGGATCGACCAGCGAGAGCAGCGTCGGCGGTCCCGACAACTGCACCTTGACAAAGTCGGGATGCGGGTTGGTGATGACGAAATCGAACGGCAGCGCGCGGTAGCCGATCGGTACATTGAAAGATTGCAGCGAGCTGTGCTGACCGGCGTTGACGAACACCCACAGGCCGAGCGCCAACAGCACCGAAATTATCCTGAGGCCGAGGTTCTGGCGCAGGCGGTGGCGCAACACGCGCAACGAATAGCGGCGGCGCAATTCCGCCGGACGGATAAGGCTCAGCACCACGGGCGGCCGTGACGGCCCCTTGATCGCGGGCATCGCCATCTACGCCACCTCCGGCCGCATTGCGTCCCACGCCTCGACGTTCTGCAACGCCGCGAGCAATTGCTGCTGCTTCAAGCCGCGCGTCAATTGCCCGTGGCGAGCGAGCGAGATCGTGCCGTCCTCCTCCGAAACCACGATCACTGTCGCGTCATTGTCTTCGGTCAGTCCAATCGCCGCGCGATGACGGGTACCGAGTGTCAGGCTCACGTCGGGATTGGTCGACAGCGGCAGCAGGCATGCCGCTGCAAGGACCTGGTTGCCTTTGATAATCACCGCGCCGTCATGCAGCGGCGAGCCGCGCATGAAGATAGTCTCGATCAACTCCGGCGACACTCGCGCGTCGACGATGCGTCCGGTCTCGACGACGTCCTGCAGCCCGACCTCATGCTCGATCACGATCAGCCCGCCGATTCGGCGCGCCGAGAGCCAGGCCGAAGTCACCACCAGTTCCTCGGCGATGTCGGCGACCTCGCCGCGCGAGCTGAAGAGCGAACGGGCGCCGACGCCGGTCAGCGCGCGGCGGATATCCGCCTGGAAAATCACCACCAGAATTATGATCAGGGAGCCGAGGAAGTTATTGAGCAACCAGTTGAGCGTGAATAGCCCGAGCATCTGCGAGCCGACGAAGGCGCCGGCCAGGATCCCCAGACCGATCACCATTTGCATCGTTCGCGTGCCGCGGATCAGCAGCGCGATCCTGTAGATCACGTATGCGACGATCAGGATGTCCAGTGCGTCCTGCCAGCGCAGGCGCGGTATGACGTGCAGGAAACCGTGCATCGTTCAGCCAGGTCGGCGCGCCGCCGCCACTGCCGCCGCCATCTTCATCACCGCCAGCATCGGTCCGGGGTCGTGCACCCGGATAATCGCGGCGCCCGCCGCGATTGCCACGGCGTTGACCGCCGCCGTTCCGAATAACACCTCACGCTCGCCGGCCCCGGCGATTCGCCGTACGAAGGCCTTGCGCGAAGCGCCCACCAACACCGGATAGCCTATCGCGCAAAGCCTTTCCAAACTACCCAATAGTGCGAGGTTGTGTTCGGCAGTCTTGGCGAAGCCCAGGCCCGGATCGAGGATAATCCGCGACCGCTCGATTCCGGCGCTTATCGCGAACGCGGCCCGTTGCTCGAGGTACTGGAAGACTTCTTCGGCTACGTCCCGATACGAAGCGAACTTCATATGGTCGGCCGCCCCGCCCTTCATGTGCATCAGGACGACCGGGCAGCGCCGCTCGACCGCCAGTTCGCGCATCGCCGGGTCTCCCGATAGCGCGCTGATGTCGTTGATAATCGAGGCTCCGTGGTCCAACGCCGCCCGCGCCACCCGGGCCTTGCGGGTGTCGATCGAGATCGGGACGTTTAGGCGTCCGCGCAGGCGCTCGAGCACCGGCAAAACCCGCGCGAGTTCAACCTCCGACGAAACTTCCTGCGCACCAACCGGGCGGCTCGATTCGCCGCCGATATCGATTAGCGCCGCGCCTGCAGCCTCCATCGCGAGCGCATGCTCGGCTGCTCGATCCGGGTCGAGAAAACGGCCACCGTCGGAAAACGAATCGGGCGTGACGTTGAGCACGCCCATCACGGCGGGAAGTGGGACTACCCGGCCGTCGTTAAGCGGGAGCGAATCAACGCGGCGATGCTGTTCGGCCACGGTCATGCCGCATACCGAGGATGGCCGCCAGGACTCAGATTGCCATCAGATCGCGCTCGCGTGAGCGCTGCTTCAAGCCAGTGAGGGCTTGGGGTTGAGCCCAGCGACCGGCGCGTCTTCCTCGGCTGCAACTCGGGGCTTTTCCTTTGGCGCGGGCACCCCACCGGCAGGCGGATTGTTGGCCGCAATCGGCTCGCGCGAAGGCGGCAACGCCCGCCCCTCGCGGTACGCCTTGACCATCTCGGCCACCTCGGCACCCTCGACCACTTCCTTCTCGAGCAAGCGCTCGGCCAGCGCATGGAGCAGCGTCATATTCTCGGACAAGAGCGAGCGGGCCTTCTGATATGAGTCGTCGACGATGCGCCGCACCTCGTGGTCGATTTCGACGGCGGTGTGCTCGGAATAGTCCTTGGAATGAGCGATATCGCGCCCGAGGAAGACCTGCTCCTCGCGCCGCCCGAAGGTCATCGGACCGAGTTCCTTGCTCATACCCCATTCGCAGACCATTTTGCGCGCCAGTTCGGTAGCCTTTTC
>DATEGX010000306.1:0-2249 GCA_035279875.1 Binataceae bacterium (SeqCode) | reverse complement strand
AGAGCGAATGGGACATTGCTTCGGGGGTCGCGCTAATCGTCGAAGCGGGGGGCCGCATCACGGATATCGACGGCAGTGAAATGCGCTTCAATAAGCCCTCGGTGAAGCTTAAGGGCTTTGTGGCGTCGAATAATCTGCTTCATGAACAAATAGAGCGCATGATTCCACATCCAGACGCGCGAAAGTAAAAAATCACCTGCATTTGCTATCGATACGAAGGGAATTTCTTACTTGGCCTGACCTTCTCGCTTTTGTTCCCTGAAGAAATCGGCTGCCATCCGCGCGACGATTTCCGGCTGCTCCATCGGGATGAAATGCGTCGTGCCGGGAACGATCGTGACCTTCCGGCGCGGATTGGCGTCGGCAATTTGCGCCGCCAACTCGATTCCCGGCGAATTTGTCCCCTCGCCGAACATCACCAGGAGTGGCGCGTCGCATCGCATGACGAATTCGAGACCGTCGAAATCGCGCCCGGTCGCGTAGATTTGCGCTTCAATTTCGGGCGGGCATTTTAACGTCCGGCTTCCGTCCGGATTCGCGCGCGTGCCGTATTCGCAATAAGCGCGAAGGATCTCGGGCTGCCACGTGTCGTAGGGCGGTTTGCGTACAAAGTTATCGTATGCGGCTGCGACGCTATCGAAGGTGCGCCGGCGCTTCAAAGTCCGCTCACGCAGGTCCGCGGGCGCTTCAAGCGGGCTTGCGGGGTGAACGATTACCGGGTCAACCAGCACGCCGCACGAGATTAAATCGGCGCGCCGGCCCGCAACCGCAGCGATCACGGTGCCGCCGGCGGAGTGTCCGATCGCGCGGACGCCGCTGAGACCCATCGCGAGGATGAATGCTTCGAGGTCGTCGGCCGTGCGATCCCATCCGACCTGCTCAAGCGCGGGCCTCTCGCTGTCGCCATGGCCGGCCTGGTCATACGAATAGACGTGCCCCAAAGGACGCAGCGCCTCGGCAATCGGAGCATAAATCCGGCCGAGAAAGCCGGTCGCATGGACGATCAGAATCGGCTCGCCCTGGCCGCCCCAGTCGATGAAATGAAGCCGGAGGCCGTTTACCTTGAGGTCGCCATCGCGAGGTTCGCTGCCGGGAATTCCGCTGGACATCCGGCCATCATAGGCGAGCGGCCAATGCCCGCAAACAGCGAGGCGTCCTCGTTGCCTGCCTGCGCCCTTTACGCTTAGCTCATCGGCATGGGCCGTCTTTCCGCACAAGGCAAGTATATTTACGAGGACGGGCGGAAGTTTTTCGCGTGCGGGGTCTCCTATGGTCCTTTCGCGCCGAACTCACGGGGTGAATCGTATCCCGAGCCGCATCGGGTCGCCGCGGATTTCGCGCTGATGCGCGAGCTGGGCGCCAATCTGGTACGGACCTACGTGGTCCCGCCGCCCTGGCTGTTCGAACAGGCGGCGAAGCACGGACTCCGCCTGATGGTCGGGATACCGTGGCCGTTTCACCTGACCTTCCTCGATTCGCAAGAGATGACGCGCGAGATTCGTAACACCATGCGCCGGGAAATCGCGGCGCTGCGCCAATACGGTGAATCGATCTTCGCCTACAGCCTGGGCAACGAAATACGCGCTGATATCGTGCGGTGGCATGGTCCTCGCGCGGTCAGCCGCTTTCTCGCTGAACTCTACGATATTGGCAAGCAACTCGATCCTGAGGCGATGTTTACCTATTCGAACTACCCCTCGGTTGAATATCTCGACCTGGGTTTTCTCGACGTCGCCAGCTTCAATGTTTACCTCCACGACGAAAACGACTTCCGCCGCTACCTGACTCACCTGATGGCGGCGACGGGCGACCGTCCATTGGTGCTGAGCGAAACCGGAATGGACACAATTCGCGAGGGTGAGCAGCATCAGGCGGAACTGCTCGGATGGCAATCACGCGCGGCCTTCGAACTGGGACTGTCGGGAATGGTGACGTTTGCCTTCACTGACGAATGGTTTACCGGCGGCAGAGAGATCACGGATTGGGCGTTTGGCATCACGACTCGCGAGCGGATGCCCAAGCCGGCCTTCGCCGCGGTCGGCGCGGTGTTCCGCGAGATGCTGCCTCCTGCACTGAAGGCCGCGCCGCGCACTTCGGTAATCGTGCCCGCCTATAACGCGGCCGCGAGCATTGGCCGCTGCCTCGAGTCGCTGAAGCGGCTCAACTATCCCGATTATGAGGTGATTGTGGTCGACGATGGTTCGACCGACTCCACCGCCGCTATCGCCGAGGCCGCGGACGTGCGGACG
>DATEGX010000305.1:0-12050 GCA_035279875.1 Binataceae bacterium (SeqCode) | reverse complement strand
AATGGTGCCAATTCCCGATACTGCCGGGCTCTACTTATTCGTTGAAAAGTGACGGGACCGGGACTATCGCGTTGAAGCTCGGCACGCCGACTGAAGCGGATGGGGACTTCGATTGCTCAGCGATCTTCGGCACCGCCGCTGTGACTCTATCGATCGCGTTCGTGACGACCGGGTCGGGCGCCCAATTTTTCTTCACCAGTAACGACGATTACAACAGCGCGGCCAGCAGCGACTCGGGCGGGGACTTCGTGCCGTTCTCGGGTCAGTGCACCCGGCAATAGCGGGCGCGGCGCGATCCTTAGCGCTGCATCGCTTGGAACAACAGCGGAGCAGCCTCGGACATCATCTCGCCGACTACTTCGGAAAGCGGTTTGCCAGGCACCGCAAGTTTCTCGGTTACCGATTTCAGGACCTTCAGATAATGCCCCTTGGTGTCGTCGCTAATCGTTTCGAGCCGTGCCTCCATGGTCTCGATATATTGGCGATGGGCGTCGGCGATCTCCTGATCGCGCGGATTGGTGAATTTAACTGCGCGTGGCATATCGTTTCCCCGAGCTAAGCGCTCCCGAACATGGAATGAAACTAGCGCGACGCGCTCAGAACAGGTAGCGGCGCATATTGATGCTTATGAGCAGGCCCGACGCCGCCATCATCGCGATCAACGATGAGCCGCCGTAGCTGACCAGCGGCAGCGTGATGCCGACCACGGGCAGCATCCCGCTCGCCATCCCGACATTTATTGCGACTTGCCAGAAAATTATGCCGGTGACGCCGACCGCGAGCAGCGCACCAAAGCGATCACGGGCGTGGCGCGCAATCCATGCGCCGCGCGCGATCAAGGCCGCATACAAGGCCATCAGCAGCATCGATCCGGCAAAGCCGAACTCTTCTGCATAGACGGAAAAGATGAAATCGGTGGTCTGCTCGGGCAGGAAATTGAGCCGCGCCTGGGTGCCCTTGAACAAGCCCTTGCCCCATGCGCCGCCCGAGCCGATAGCGATTTCCGACTGTATTATGTGATAGCCGGAGCCGAGCGGATCGGATTGCGGGTTGATGAAGCTGACCAGCCGCTCGCGCTGGTACGGTTTCATGTAGTGCCAGGCGCCAGGCGCCGCCAGCACCGCAGCCAGCATCACCACCGCCATCGTGCGCCAGTTCAGGCCGCCGACGAATACCAGCGTCGCAGTAATCAGGACCAGAATCAGGGCCGTGCCCAGGTCGGGCTGCTTGAGCACCAGTACTGCCGGGACCGCCAGCAGGATCGCCGGCACCAGCATCTGATGCGCTCGCCATCCGCCGCGCGGCGGCTCCTCGCGGAGGTAATGCACCATGACCAGCACGACCGCGAGCTTGGCGACTTCCGATGGCTCGAGCTTGAGCAGGCCGAGGTTGATCCAACGGCGCGAACCACCGGTGCTCTGACCCGCCACCGCTACCACCATCAGGAGCCCGAGTGCGACCGCGTAGAACGGGTAGGCATAAGAGCTGAGGGCGCGATAATCGAAGAGCGCCGCCGCCGTCATCAGCGCGGTGCCCACCCCAATCCAGGCGAGTTGCCGCACCACCAGGGGGTCGAGCCCATGATGGAAACCGCCCCAGGTCGCGCTCAGCACGCTGAGCAAGCCAACGCCGCCCAGCGCCAATACCAGCACGAAGACCGTCCAGTCGAAGTGATAGAGCATGCGCCGATCGAGAGCCATCAACACTCCATCCTATTCGGTCTGCGCATCGAGTTGCTCGTGGGCAGGAACCAGCGAACCGGGTGCGCCTTGAGTCATTTGCGCGGGCGTTCCCCCTTGCGGCGGATTCTTCGAGAAAAACTCCTGCATCACGGACTTTACAACGGGGCCGGCCGAGCTGCCGCCATGGCCGGCGTGTTCGATAATGCAGGCGACGGCAATCTGCGGATGGTCGGCGGGCGCGAACGCAATAAACCATCCGTGGTCGCGATAGCGCTCAGGACCGGCGTTTTCCTTGACTCGGACGCCCTGCGCCTCCTTGACGACCTGGGCAGTGCCGGTCTTGCCCGCGACAATTACGTTGTCGAGCCGCGCGCCGTGAGCCGTGCCGTCGGGAGAATTGACCACACCGACCATTCCCGCGCGCACGTCGTCGAGCACCGCCTCGGGAATCCGAACGCGGCTACGCACGGTAGGCGGGAAAACCTTTACCGGCGTACCGTCCAGCGAGTCGATCTCCTTGACGAATTGCGGCTGATAAAGGGTTCCACCATTGGCCACTTCGGCGGCCACTTCGGCCATTTGCAACGGCGTCACCGAAACATAGCCCTGGCCAATCGCCACCGACAACGTTTCAGCGGGATACCAGCGCTCACGGAAACGGCGTTCCTTCCATTCGGAAGACGGCATCACGCCCGCCTTTTCGTTGGCGAGGTCGATCCCGGACTTCTTGCCAAGACCGAGCGCGTGCGCCCATGCGGCCAGCCGGTCGATGCCAAGATGCTCACCGACCTGGTAGAAAAACACGTCGCACGATTCGACAATCGCTCGATGTACCGAAAGCGTGCCATGCCCCTGTTTGCGCCAACAGCGGTATTCGCGGCCGCCAAAGTAGAGGCCGCCCGGACAATAGTAGGTGGTCTGCGGTGTCAACGTGCGGTCTGAGAGCGCGGCAATCGAATCGATGACTTTGAAGGTTGAACCGGGCGGGTAGGTGCCCTGGATGGCCCGGTTTTCAAGCGGATGCTGGGGATCGGTCGTGAGCCCGCGCCACTGCGCGTTAGTGATACCGCCGGCGAAAATATTCGGGTCAAAGGCCGGACGGCTCGCCATCGCGAGGATATAGCCAGTGTTCGGATCGAGCGCGACCAACGCCCCGGCACGATCGCCGATAGCGTCCTCGGCGGCGCGCTGAAGGTCGAGATCGATGGTCATAATGATGCTGGCGCCAGGCTTCTCCTGGATCTCGCGAAGCAGCCTGAGCCGACGGCCAACCGCGTCAACTTCGATTTCCTGGCCACCGCTATCGCCGCGCAGAGTGTCTTCCCAGCTACGCTCGAGGCCGAACTTGCCGATTTCATCGCCCATCCGATAGTCGGGCAAGCGCGCCAAGTCTTTCTCCGTCACTTCGCCGACATATCCCAGTAGGTGCGACGCGAGCGAACCGTAAATGTAATGACGCTGCGGATTCACCTGGAGACTCACGCCCGGAAGCTGCAGCTGATGGGTCTCGAGCGCGACCACTTGCGGCCAATCGAGACGCTCCTCGACCGTCACCGGATCAAATTCGGGCCGTCCCTGATCTTCGGCGTCTTCGAGCTTCTTCGCCGCGCCGTCCTCGCCGAGCAGCTTTTCGAGCTTTTCGACAGTCTGCGGCACATCGGGAGCGTCTTCCGGCACCATCACGGCATCGAAGGACGGCCGAGTGTCGACCAGAGGGCGGTGGTGGACGTCGTAGACCAGTCCGCGAAGGGCAGGCAGCCTCTGGATACGAATGCGGTTGCGATCAGCCAGCTCCGCAAGGTCGTGATGCTTGATGATCTGGAGGTAATAGAGGCGTACGGCGGCTCCGGTGAGCACCACGCCGATGAAGAGCATCAGTGCCACGATACGCGGTTCCAGCTTGGGAACCGGGCGGGTCTTTTTGCGGGGCGTGAACTTCGCCATCGCGCCGTCCGTTAAAATCTAATCGCCATCGGCGTGCGGGCGCAATCCGACCATCCGCGTACCCCGTTTCATCACGCCGAACACCCACGGCGCCAGCAACGCGGTAATGCCAGCCTGGATCAGCACCGGCGGCAGCATGGCGCTGAGCCGGCCGGGTCCGGCAAATCCGGAACTCACGACGTAGTTACCGATATCGCTCAAAATCACCCCGAGGAATACCGCTAACACGCCGATCGAGGTGCTGTTGGAAAGCAGCGAACGCGAGAGCCAATAGGCGAACAGGAACACGAGCGTAAGCATCAAGGCGTTCAGCCCAAGCTCAACCCCGGAGAAGGAATCTACGGCGTAGCCCATCCCGAAGGCCATCAGCGCGGCCAGTGCATCGTGATGCCGCAGGCCTAAATCGACCGCGAGGATCAACACCAGGTCAGGCACAAGAATACCCAGCGGCAGAAGCCGCGGCAGGGTGGTCTGGATAGCCAGTGCGATAAAGGAGGCCAAGGAGAACAAAAGCAGCAATCGCACGGACCCCCTCAGCCGTTGCCTTCGACTGACGGCACTGGCGGCCGGGTCGTGAGAATCAGGAGTTGTTCGAGCTTGCGGAAGTCAACCGCCGCCTTTACCTCGATATTGAGAAAAAGGCCCGGTCCTTCCTGGGAGACCCTCGCGACCTGGCCGACTAACAGCCCGCGCGGAAAGATACCGTCCATCCCTGAAGTCACGATAGTATCGCCCGGCTTGATATCTTCGGCGCGATCCACGTACTTCATCGTCAAACCGTCTTCCACCACGCCGGCGACTATTCCACGCGCGCGGCTGCGCTGATCGAACGCGTCCAGCGCCGAGTTATGATCGTTGATCAGCAGCACCCGCGATGCGCCGCGCGACACCGCGATAAGTTTGCCGACTACGCCGTCGGTCGAGATAACCGCCATGTCGCGACGGAGGCCCTGGTTCTCGCCCTCGGACAGCACCAGCGTACGCGAAAGCCCGGTTGCGTCACTGCCGATAACGTCGGCGGCGATCGCCGGCAACGCCAGCGCGTCGCGCAGTTCCAGCAGGTCCCCCAAATGATGATTCTCGACTTCGAGCTCGGCCATCCGCGCCCGCTGACCTTCCAGAACCGCTATTTGCTGCTTGAGCTGAAGGTTTTCCTGGCGCACACCGACCAGGTCGAAATAGTTGTGCAGGAAGCCGCTCGCGTCGTCGCTCATCTCGGCCTCGACCAACTGGAACGGCTTGAGCGCTTCCATCAGCAGCATTGAGGGCTTGCTCGCGCGTGCCCCCGGCCGGACACCCGCGGAGAGCATATGCAATGCAAAAATCAGCAGCGCACCGGTGGTCAGCACCACCCGGTTGCGCCAGAGGAAGGAACCTCTCACTTTCGCGCCGGGAACGGTAAATGCTCCTTGCGGACTATGCTGAGACCGGCGCGGCCACGGCTCAATCCACGGTTACGTCGCGCAATAGTGATATTTCATCAAGCACCTTGCCGGCACCCATCACTACCGCGGTCAGCGGATCGTCAGCGAGAGTCACTGGCAGGCCGGTTTCTTCGCGCAGCAGGACGTCGAGGTTGCGCAACAAGGCACCGCCGCCTGCCAGCACGATACCCTTCTCGACGATATCCGAGGCCAGTTCCGGCGGGGTGCGTTCGAGCGCGATACGCACCGATTCGACAACCTGATGCACCGGCTCCATCAACGCTTCGCGAATTTCCTCGTCGGTAATCTCGATTATCTTCGGCACGCCGGCCACCAGGTCGCGTCCCTTGATCTCCATCGTCTGGATCTCGTTGCCCGGATAGGCGGAACCGATCGTGATCTTGATCAACTCGGCAGTGCGCTCGCCAATCAGCAAATTGTACTTGCGCTTGATGTGCTGGATTATGGCTTCGTCCATCTTGTCGCCGGCGACCCGCACCGAGCGCGAGAAGACCACCCCTGCCAGCGAGATCACCGCGACCTCGGTGGTGCCGCCGCCGATATCCACAATCATGTTGCCGGCCGGCTCGGTAATCGGCAAACCAGCGCCAATCGCCGCCGCCATCGGCTCTTCGATCAAGTAAACTTCGCGGGCGCCGGCCGATTCGGCGGATTCGCGCACCGCCCGCTTTTCCACCGCCGTGATACCAAATGGCACGCATATAACGATGCGCGGGCGCACGAACATCTTGCGATTGTGGGTCTTTTCGATGAAATGTCGCAGCATGTTCTCGGTTATCTCGAAGTCGGCGATCACCCCGTCCTTGAGCGGGCGAATCGCGACGATCGAGCCGGGCGTACGGCCAAGCATTTTCTTGGCTTCGGCGCCGATCGCGAGTACCCGCCGACCGCCGCGCGAATCCTTCTGCACCGCCACCACCGAGGGCTCGTTACATACGATCCCCTCACCCTTGACGTAGATCAGGGTATTGGCGGTTCCGAGGTCAATTGCGAGATCGTTCGAAAACCATCCGGAGATTGAATTTAGGACCACCGATTTTTGCCCCTCGCGTTGCCCGATCCGGGCTTTGATGCACCACCCCGCCTGCCCGCAACTCCCTCGGCGATTGCCGTCACCGCTCGATAGATCCTATGCGGAAGCCAAAAGAACCCGCGCGATTGTAGAAGTTAACAGACATCATTTGGCTTGCGCAAGTAACAGATGTAATTGCACCATCAAATCAAGCTGAATTATTATTAGACGGTATGTTGCAGGTTTTTCGCAAGAATAGTTATTCCTGGGTGACGCGCGTCCTACTGGTCATGCTGGGCGGCATCTTCGCGCTGTTCTTCGGCGCCTTCGGCGTCGGCAGCCTGGTCGGCGGCAGCTACCGCTCGGTGGCTCGGGTCGGATGCTACACCTACTTCGGCGTCATTACCCTGCCCGGATGTCAAACCATCATGCCCGAGCAGATCGACGACGAAACCGGCGACCTGCGGCGCCAATTCCAGAATGTATATGGTCAGAACGCGCCCCAGATGCTTCAGAGTGTCAATTTGAGACAACTGGCGGTCGAGCAACTGATCGAGCAGATTCTAATCAAACGCGAGGCCCGGCGGCTGGGCCTTTCGATCGGCGACGACGAACTCGCCCGGGCGATTGAAACGCAGACCGCCTTCCAGGTGGACGGCCGTTTCAACGTCGAACGTTACAATGCTCTCCTGCGTGACAATGAACTCGAGCCCTCGGTGTTCGAGACCAAGACCCGCAATCAAATGCTGACCGAAACGATGCGGCAGATGGTCACGCAGTCAATTCAGGCCAGTCCCGCCGAGGTCCGCCGCGAGTTCAATCGCTTCGGCGAAAAGCTAACCCTCGCCTATCTTGAATTTTCCTATTCGGATTTCGCCTCGAAAGTGAATCCGACCGCCTCGCAGCTGGTCAAATATTACCAGGACAATCGCGAACAATTCCGCGAGCCGGAACGCTTTCAGCTGGATTTTGTACGCTACGACCCTGCTCCGCTGGCCGCCAACGAAACCCCCTCCGCCGATGAAATCCAGTCGTTCTATGACCGCAATCTGAAGCAATTCTCCCATCCGGAGCAGGTCCGCGCCCGTCATATCCTTATTGCTTTGTCGGCCAACGCTTCGCCCACCGAGCAGGCCGCAGCCAAGGCCAAGGCCGAAGATATCCTGGCCAAGGTCAAAGCTGGGGCCGACTTCGCCAAGCTGGCGGGGCAGTATTCGGACGATTCCGGTACCCGGACACGCGGCGGCGAACTCGGTACGTTTGTCCGAGGTGAGATGGTAAAGCCGTTCGAAGACGCGGCCTTTCAGCTCAAACCGGGCCAATTCACGCTGGTACAGACCCAATTCGGCTATCACATCATCCAAGTCGAGGAAGTGAAGCCCGCGTCTGAAGACACGCTCGAGCAGGCGAAACCCAAGATTATTGCCGCGCTCAGGCAGAAACAGGGGATGACTCTCGCCAAGCAGGACGTCGAGCAGGACCTGGCGGCGGCCCTGGAGGGGCGCACGCTCAGCCAATTGGCCCAGAAGCGCGGATTGATGGCGGTCGAAACACCATATGTCGCGGCGGGCGATAGCGTAAAGGGCGCGGAAAACGACCCGAAATTCCTCGCCGAGGCGTTCAAACTGGACAAGGGCGAGATCCGCGCGATTACCGATACCTCCGAGCCGTATCTGGTCAAGCTGGTTGACCGCAAACCGGCGCATACCCCCTCCTTTGATCAAATCAAGGACAAGGTGCGCGAGGCCTATGTACGGCAGCAGGCGGCTCTGTTGGCGGCCGCGGCGGCGGGCTCCACGTTCAAACGGATTAAATCGGCAGCCGATTTCCATTCGGTCGCCAGCGCTGATCATTTGCAGATTCGTACCACCCCGGAGTTCCCGCGGGCTCGTCGCGAGGTTCCAGGGATCGGCGAGTTTCCGGAAGCGACCGAAGCCGCGGCCAGCGTTCCGGCGATTCCGGGCGTGTTTGACCGAGTGCTGGAAAATGGCGGGAATTCCTACATTTTTGAGGTTGTGAGCCGTGCGGCGCCCAGCGAACAGGAGTGGAAGGCCGAAGGACCGGCGTTCACCGAGCAATTCCTCCAGCAGCGTCGCGCGGCCACTTGGGTGAATTTTGTCAACGACCTCAAGCTGCGGACTCCGATTACGGTTAACCCCGACCTGATCGGCCAGTCTTCAGAACCCTCGCAGATGTAGCGAGGAAACCAGCGAGGCCAGGCGCAAAAAGCCTTTATGAGTACGTCCGACGACGATCCTCACCTATCGCAGTTAGATACCAGCGAATTCTTCCTTCCCGGCTCTGGCCTGAGCGCGCTCCTGATTCATGGGCTGACTGGAACGCCCTATGAGATGCGCTACCTGGGTGAACAACTGGCCGACGCCGGCATCCGTGTTCACGGAGTCCGCCTCGCCGGCCATGCCGGGGAGCCGGAGGAGCTTGGCGAAGTCACCCATGCGAACTGGTACGAGAGTGTGGTCGACGGCTTCGAGCAAGTGCGGGCTCACAACGAGCCCAACGTGGTAATCGGGCTCTCGATGGGGGCGGTGCTGGCGGCGCGGCTGGCGATCGACCAGCGCGAAGCGGTCTCGGCGGTGGTAATGCTGGCGCCGGCCTTTTACCTGCCGTTCTGGACCCATACCGCGCTCGGAATGCTGCGGCGATCGATAAATCCAGGCAACCGGGTCTATTTCCATAAGCCCGGCGGCTCGGATATCCACGACGCCGACGCCCGCCGGGTTCATCCGGGCAACCATCTGATGCCGTTGCGAGCAGCCCTGAATCTGAGTGAATTATCGGCGCTGGTACGCCCGAGATTGTCCGAGTTGGTGCAGCCGGCCCTGGTTATTCACGCGCGCCGCGACCATACCTGCCCGTTTGCGCGCAACGTCGAGTTCGTGATGGGCCATCTGGGCAGCGCCGACAAGCGCTTGGTCGCCCTTGACGAGAGCTTCCACGTAATCACGGTTGACAGCGAACGGGAGCGGGTGGCGCAGGAAACTATCGATTTCGTCTCGCAATTTCGACGCGCTGAATCGGCTCGCGCCTCTGGCGGCTGAGCCCGTTCCGTCCGCTAGCGCTGAGCCCCTATAGCCCCTGAAGATGGACCCGCGCCGTACCACAGCACGGTGCTGACCTGTTGATTCGCGACCCCGGCAGCCTGATTGATCGCAACCACACCGGTGACGTTCTGCAGGGCGTTGCCGCCGATCGAGGCTGAATAGCCGCCCGAGCCGACTGCCTCGATCTGACCGGCGACGTTCAAGCTTTGCTGATTCTCGACATTGACCGAATTAGCCGCTCCGGCAGGGCTGATTCCGTTGCCCGCCGCGACGGCTCGGACGATGCTCCCCTGCTGATTCGCGACGCCCGCAGCCTGGTTGAGGGCCACGACACCAGCGACACTGCTGAGCGCGTTGTCCGCGAGCGCAACCTGCGCACCGCCGCTAGCGTCGCGGAGACTTCCCGTCGGGGCGACGTTAAGCACCTGGTTGAAGACGAACAGCTCCGCGTTCGAACCAGTGCCGCTGCCGGCCATCGAATTTGGCGAGTCCAGGGCGCTGGCCGCCGCGGAAACGTTCTCGATTCCGGTCGAAGGTGCCAGAGCCGGCACCGCGCCCACGCCATTTTCGGCGCCGTTCGCGGCCGCGCTAAAATTTCTCCAGCTAAACGAATCTGCGGATGTGACACTGAGCGCCGTCGCAGTTTCGGTGAGGCTGTTCGGTGTTGGCACTGATTGAGCCGACGCCAAAATTGGCAAGAGACTCGCCGTGAGTCCAACGATAATTGCTCCAATAAACGCTGCCCGCTGAGGAAAAATCATGTACTCTCGCTCCTTTTTCGCGTGAACGGCCGGAACCCCCGTAAGGTTGGTTGCTGTGCCGGCGTCACGTCGCGGGCCGCTTTTGCGCCCGGTTGCCATGAGCGATAAGTGCAAAAAACGGTGCCGTCCGGAGCCGCCGAATTTCCGCAGGAATCCGCGGCTTGCGAACCCTGGTAGGCGCGGGTAGATTCGCGCCGTGGAGCAGGCTCTCGAGGAAATCCTCAACCTGCTGCTCGAATCCGAACGGGCAGGGGTGGTCGCGCTCGACGGACTTGGCGGTCAGGTGCGAAATGAAGACCTGAAGCGGTTGCTCGCCGTCTCGCGGGAGGACGAAGCCGGGTCGGTCCGTGGTCTCGAGACGTTGATCAAGGGCGCCGGCGGCACCCCCTCGGAGAGGACCGGGCCGTTTGCGGCGAAAGTTGCGGCTGCCGCCAGTCTCCGCGACCGCCTTCAGCTTCTAATTCACGGCGAGGAATGGGTGGCGCGCAAAGTCGAGGAGGCGCTTGCGCTCGCGCCGTCCGGCGGAGCGATTTACGACTACTTGCGCAAAATGGCCCAACGCCATCGGTTTGAGGTCGAATGGGGCCGCGCCGAGCTGATCCGCCTGATGGATACGCTCGAATAACCTGTCAAAAAGCCGCGCCGCCCGCGTCGAGCATGCGGTGGGCGCCGGAGTGATTCAAATGGACCTGAGCTTTAGTCCCGACGAGGAACGCTTCCGCGAACGCGTGCAGAAATTTCTGCGCGACAACCTGCCGCCCGGATGGGGCCAGGCTGGCAGCCGCCCCGCCGGCATGAGCGTGGTCGAATTCCTCCGGGATTGGCAGCACCGTCTCAACGACAACGGCTTTCTCGGCATGGCTTGGCCCAAGGAATACGGCGGCCAGGGATCGAGCCAGATCGAGATGGCTATCTTCAACGAAGAGGTCGCGCGGGTGCGCGCCCCCGGTCCGCTCAACGTGCTCGGCCTTTCGATGGCCGGGCCCACGATTATTACCCATGGCACCGACGAGCAGAAAAAACGCTACCTGCCCAAGATCCTGAGCGGCGAGGAGATCTGGTGCCAGGGCTTCTCCGAACCCAACGCCGGTTCCGACGTCGCCTCGATCAAGACCCGCGCCGAGCTCAAGGGTGACGAATTCGTCGTCAATGGACAGAAGGTATGGACCACGCTCGGCCATATCTCCGATATGTGCATGCTGCTGGTGCGCACCGACCCCGACGCACCCAAGCATCGCGGGATGTCTTACCTGCTGGTCGAAATGCGAACGCCCGGCGTTACGGTCAAGCCGCTGCGGCAGATGACCGGCGAAGCCGAGTTCAACGAGATGTTTTTCGACGACGTCCATGTACCGCGCAAGAACCTGCTCGGTCCACTTAATGAAGGCTGGCGGGTCGCGACCACCACCCTGATGAACGAGCGGGGCACCAGCGCGCTGGCCGCGGTAATGCGTTACCGGATCGTGTTCGACGAAATCGTCGATCTGGCGCGCGCCACCGTCCGCGGCGGACGGCCGGCCACCCAGGATCCGGTTATTCGCCAGCAACTGGCCCAGTTTTACGTTGATCTCGAGATGATGCGCTTTACCGCTTACCGGACCTTCTCGAAGATCCTCAAGGGTGGCGACCCCGGTCCGGTCGGCTCGATCTCGAAGCTCGCATGGTCGGAGCTCAATCAGCGCATGATGGAGCTGGTGATGACGCTCGAGGGTCCCGCCAGCCAGCTAATGCGCGGTTCGAGTCACGCGGTGCAGAGCGGCCGCTGGCAGCATCATTTTTTGCGCTCTCGCGCCAATACGATCGAGGCGGGCACCTCGGAAATCCAGCGCAACATTATCGCGGAACGGGTTTTGGGTCTGCCCAAGGGACGTTGAGCGCGGGAGCAGCGGGAGGATGGCCATGAAAGTCGGAATCTCAATGATCTACAAGCGCGTCGACGAAAGCGCGCCCAATCCCGGTGCGTTCGCGCTTGAATGCGAGAAGATCGGCCTCGAATCGGTCTGGGTCGGCGACCATATGCTCTTCCATGCCGAGCCCAGGACGCCCTTTCCGGCCGGCGGGCCGATCCCGGACCATTATGCGCATTTTCCCGAGCCCTTTATCGTGCTTGCGATGGCGGCGGCGACGACCACCAGGCTCCGGAT
>DATEGX010000304.1:0-8825 GCA_035279875.1 Binataceae bacterium (SeqCode) | reverse complement strand
ATTCCTTGAGCGCATTCTCGTCGCGGAAGATCTCGGCGCTCGGATTCTTGTCGGCGATTAGGGTCGCCAGCGCCTGGACGATCGGCCGCTCCTTCGAGCGCCGCTCGAGATTTTCGTACATCCGCTCGCGATACAGCGCCTTGCGGACCAGGACTTTGAGCGGCGCGCCCTTGAGCTCGCGCGCCTCCTTGCCCTTGCCCGATTCGAGTGTCACCGCCTCGGCGCCGAGGTCGGTCAAATAATCTTCGAGCGCCGGCTCGTCCTTCAGATACCGTTCGTTCTTGCCCTTCTTGGCGCGAAAGAGCGGCGGCTGCGCGACGTAGAGGTGGCCGTTTTCGATAATCTCCGGAAACTGACGGAAGAACAGGGTCAGCAACAACGTACGGATATGCGAACCGTCGACGTCCGCGTCGGTCATGATAACAACCGTGTGATAGCGCAGCTTTTCGATGTCCTTGTCGCTGCCAATACCCATCCCGAGCGCGGTTATCAGCGTGCGTAGTTCCGCCGACGACAGCACCTTGTCGATCCGCGCCCGCTCGACGTTCAGGATCTTGCCGCGCAGCGGCAGAATCGCCTGCACCCGGCGGTCGCGGCCCTGCTTGGCCGAGCCGCCGGCCGAATCGCCCTCGACGATGAACAGTTCGCTGCGCGCGGGGTCGCGTTCCTGGCAATCGGCCAGCTTGCCCGGCAGCGAGCCCGAGTCGAGCGCGCCCTTGCGCCGCACCAGTTCCTTGGCTTTACGCGCCGCTTCCCGCGCCGTGGCGGCTTCGACCGCGCGGGCTACGATCCGCTTGGCGTCGCCGGGATTTTTCTCGAAAAACTCGCCAAGCTTTTCATTGACCAGCCCGGCCACCAGACCCTCGACCTCCGAGTTGCCGAGCTTGGTCTTGGTCTGGCCTTCGAACTGCGGTTCGGGCAGCTTGACGCTTATCACCGCCACCAGGCCCTCGCGGGTGTCGTCGCCTTCGAGCCGCATCTCCTTGTTCTTGAAGAGATTGTTCTTGCTTGCGTAGGTGTTGAGGGTGCGCGTCAAGGCCGACTTGAGGCCTGACAGATGAGTGCCACCCTCGGTCGTGTGAATATTGTTAGCGTAAGTGAAAACCACTTCATGGACGGCGTCGGTCCATTGCAGGGCAACTTCGATATCGTCGCCCTCGCGCAGACCCTTGAAGAAAATCACATCGTGCAGGGCGTCGCCGCCCTTGTTGAGCGACTCGACGAACTCCCGGATACCGCCCTCGTAATGAAACTCTTCCTGCTTGCCGATACGCTCGTCGCTCAGCCGTATTTTCAGCCCGGCATTGAGATAGGCCATCTCGCGCAGGTAACGCGCGATTATCTCGTACTTGAACTTGATTTCCGGAAAAATCCCCGGGTCGGGTGAGAAGGTGGTTTTGGTGCCGCTAACCTTGCTCGTGCCGCGCTCTTCGACTTTGCTCTTGGGCGTGCCGTGTTCGTAGCGCTGCGCGTAGACTTTGCCGCCACGGCGCACCTCGACCTCGAATTCCTCGCTAAGCGCGTTGACCACCGATGCGCCGACGCCGTGCAACCCGCCCGAGACCTTGTAAACGCCGCGGTCGAACTTGCCGCCGGCGTGCAACACGGTGTGCACGACTTCGAGCGCCGAGCGCTTTTCCGTCGAATGCATCTCGACCGGGATTCCGCGGCCGTTGTCCTCAACCGACACCCGGTCATCGCTATGGATTATGACGTTGATCTCGGTGCAGAAGCCGGCAAGGGCTTCATCGACCGAATTGTCGACGATCTCGGTAACCAGATGATGCAGTCCCCGTTCGGCGGTGTCGCCGATATACATTCCGGGGCGCTTACGAACCGCCTCGAGACCTTCCAGAACCCTGATCGAATCGGCGCCGTAACCGTCGGAACTCTGCTTGTTTGCCATAGGAAATCAGCGGACGAAATGACTGCACATCCTCACAGCCCGTTGCATTATTTTACCCTCGACAGCCGGCACAGTAAAGCCACCCCGCATGAGCGTCACGCGCGATTGTCAAACGTTGTTCGTATCCTACGAGCGGCCACGTAGAACAAAAGAAATTACTGAATAATTCGATCGATAACTGGGCAACCGAGCCAACTTCAGAGGAAGTTGGTATTGGTTTTCGATAAAACGTCGTCTCGCGCAAAATCCGAAGACGCAGGGACAGCTACCTTCGCGATTCGCGAAGTCGAGTCTGTAAACCGGAATCCGGGCTAATCGAACGGCTAAGCGCTGACGGCCCGCTCCATACCGTCGAAGAACTGCCACCACAATTCAACAGAACGCTGGGCGGCGGCGCGGACTTTAGCCTGTTCTTCTTCGGTCATGTGGGCGTGGCTGAGCACATGGTCGCCGACGTCGCTGTGGTCGCGGTCGGCGATCTCGTGAATATCGAAGAATGCGACCTGGTCCTTGTTGAGCCCGTACTTCGTCTCGAGCGCTCGCGCAAAGGGGGCGAAATTTCCTGGGACCTGGCCCTCAGCGGCGACGTTGATCGCGGCGATACCCTCGGCAAATGAGCGATCCTTGGTCGACAGTTCGAACCAGTCGATCAATGCCGCGGTTGAGGCTAGCGGCTTGGCCTCGGTCATCTCCTCGCGCTTCATACCGAGGCCGGTGCCAAAGCGAATGAAAAGCTCTGGATGCGGCTCGGAACCCGAGATTTTGCCTGTTTCCTCCTCATAGAGGCTTTCGGCGAGTTTCAGCCGCTCTAGCGAATCATAGCAGCGCGAATGCAACGCGCTTATGGCCCGCGGAAATTCGCGTACTTGCAGGAAGAATTGCGCCGCGAAGATCTTCATTTTGTCGCGCGGGACCTTCCCTTCGGCAATCTTGTGCCATAGCGGATGACGCCCGAAGGAACGATTCTCACCGACCATTTTGAACAAATCGCGCACGAAATTTTCGTTTACGCTCGTCTTGCTCATAATTCCGCTTCCCTGATTTTGCCCGATAATCGCTTTGCGGCGCGCGGCCTACAACAGTCGCACAATCGCGCACTAAAGCCGTGAGAGCATAACAAAAGGCTGGCGCAAAGCGAAAGGAAACCGCCCGGATTCGCCATGAATCATCGATCAATCGACCATCTGCAGATACTTGAGGAATTCGCCCGGGCCGATATAGCCCGCCCGCGTCAGCCGCACCTTGCCGTTCGAATCGATAAACACCGTGGTCGGCACGCCCTCGATATTGAATTGCTTCATCAGGGCGCTATTGCGAGGATTCGACGCCGTCAAGTTCGCCTTGAGACGCAGGAAGTCGTTCGCCTGGCGCACGACCGACGGATCGGCAAAGGTCGTATGCTCCATCTCGCGGCATGGCACGCACCAGTCCGCGCTGAAATCCACTACCACCGGCTTGCCTTGTGACCGCGCGCTTTCGAGCAGGGTCGAAGTGAAAGGCTGGAAGGTTAGTTGAGTATGCGGCATACGGGTTCCGATCAGCAGGTAAACCAAGGCGATCAGCGAGCCGGCCCCGACCAGCGAACGGAATACGAAAAAAGGTCGCCAATTTCTTCCGACCGGCGACACGAACCCGAGATAAATCCCGACCGCAATCGCATAATAGGGCAGGATTCGGGTCATCAGCCGGCCTGGCACCACCGGGTCGAGAAAATAGAGCGCCAGACCCACCAGGACGAAGCCGAAGAGCTGCTCAATCCACGTTAGCCACTCGCCCGATCGCGGCAATTGCCGGATACTGCCCGCGGCCAGCGCCAACCCGATATAGGGCAGTCCCAGCCCAATCGCGAGCGTAAAGAACAGGCTGAAGCCGAACAGCGCGCTCCCGCTTCGCTGCACCATCAGCAGAAGCCCCAGCACAATCGGCCCGATACACGGGGCCGCAACCACGCCCATACCCAAGCCCATCAGCAACGCGCCCGCGAACCCCGGACGGGCGGCGCCAGCGTGCCGCATCAGCCATTGCGGCGGTTGCAGCGAAAATAAACCGAAACTCGAGGCGGCGAGTGCCAGCAGCATCGCCGCGATCGCGCCCAGTACATAGGGATTCTGGAGCGCCGCGCCGAACAGCCCCCCAGACAGCGCAACCGCGACGCCCACGGCGGAAAACATCAGCGCGATTCCCAGCACATAGACGATCGCCAGACCGACGACCTTGCGCGGACCGCCGCCTTCATAACCGAAATAGGCGATCGTCACGCCGATCAGTGGATAGACGCACGGCGTCAGGTTGAGCGCGAGTCCGCCTAGCAAAACCAGTAGAAATCCGAGCAAATAGCCTCGGCGCGCGAATATATCGGCGATCGCGGCCTGTCCTCCGCTCAGTCCGGAAGGATCAGGGCCGGCGGCGAGCGAAGTGCGGGTGCTTTTCCCGATACCAGCGATATCGAGCCTTTGCGAGACCGAGGTGGGCCGCAGGCATTGCTGGTCATTGCAGGCCTGGTAGTCGATTCGAACAACCGCGTCCGAGGCGGAGTTCAGGCGAAAGTTGCCGCTCACGTCGAGGGGAATTTTGAACTCGACGCGGCCGCTGAAGACCGCGAGTTTGTCCCCGGGCGAGAACTTAAGCGACAATTGTTCGGCCGCCGGGTAGATGACCGCACCGGTCCGGATCTCGGCCGGTCCGCTGAGACTGACGCGGGTCGGAATGTAGTATTGCTCGCGCGGCCGGTCGGAATTGATGTGCCACCCGGGTGCGATCGACGCCTGTACGTAAAGCGTGCTGGGCTGGCCGGCAGTCAGCGGCCGTGAAAGCTGGGTCGACTCGATCGTAACGACGTTCGGCTGGCCGGCCGCAAGACTCCGCGCGGATCCCCAAGCCACCGCCAGCCACAGAGCCACCAGAGCCAGCGTCAACGCCTTGGTCAAACGCCGCCGGGGCGAAGCTCCGACCGTCATGGCTGGTATTCCGCGTTCACTTGAGGCTGAGGGGTAATCTCGCCGCTCCCGCCAGAAAAAGAACCCCGTTTGAGCCGGCCGGAAATGCTCAATTATCGAGCGGCGCCTCACCATTGGTCGAAAGTGGCGCATGGTCGACGATCTCGAGCCCATAACCCGGCAGATTCGCGAGTCGCGGTGGCTTGTCGGTCAGCAGCACCATCTTGCGTACACCGACGTCGCGCAGGATCTGCGCGCCGATGCCGTAATCGCGGAAATCCGCCTCCGGGGCGTTGAGCCGGGTGCTCGCGCGATTCATCACTCGGCGCGACTTGATATCGCTGGCGATCGCCTCGGATTCGCGCTTCAGGTAGAGGATAACTCCCTGCCCGCTTTCGGAGATCTGCTGCATCGCCGCCTGAAGCAATCCGCGTGTATTGCGCTTGGTATAGCCGAAGACGTCGCCCGGCAGGTATTCGCGATGGGCCCGCACGAGAGCCGGCCTCTCCGGACTGATATCGCCCATTACGAGCACCAGATGCTCGCTCTGGTCGACCCGGTTGCGATAGACGCATGCACGGAACTCGCCGAAGGCGGTGGGCAGCCGCGCCTCCGCGATCCGCTGAATCATGGTTTCGTGGCGCAGGCGGTACTCGATAATGTCGGCCACGGTGACGATCTTGAACCCATGCACGCGCGAGAATTCGACCAGGTCGTCGCGCCGCGCCATGGTGCCGTCGTCTTTCAGAATTTCGCAGATAACGCCCGCAGGTTTCAGTCCCGCCAGCCGCGCCAGGTCGACCGCGCCCTCGGTTTGGCCCGTGCGCACCAGCACGCCACCGTCGCGCGCGCGCAGTGGATAGACGTATCCCGGGGTGATGAATTCGGCGCCGGTCGCGTCCTCCCGTACCGCATGCAGGATAGTGGTCGCACGATCCTGGGCCGAGACCCCTGAACCTGCCGCACGGCGCGCCGTGATTGGCACGGTAAATGCCGTGCCGAGCGGCGCCTGGTTGTCGCCGACCATCATGCTGAGTCCAAGCTGGTCGATACGCTCGGCCGCCATCGGCAGGCAGATCAGGCCACGTCCATAGCGGGCCATGAAGTTGATCGCTTCTGGCGTGGCCTTTTCGGCGGCCATGCAGAGGTCGCCCTCGTTCTCGCGGTTCTCGTCATCCATCAGGATGATCATGCGGCCGCGGCGGGTTTCCTCGAGAGCCTCCTCGATCGAGATGAAGGGGGCTTGCGGCGTCTGGGCTCGCGGTGTGATTTCGCCGAACATAAGTTGCTTTCCGCCGGCAATCCGAATCGCCCGGCGCGACTCCCCGGGATTTTGGCCTGTCTTGACTGACATGATTGTAGCCCAAACGCGCCTTTAGCTGAACCAGCCGCGTAAGGGGCGGATGCGCTCGCGTAGAGGCCGCTCGTTTGGCACAGTAGAACGCACCCCATGTCTGAAGCATCGACGGAACCTGCTCTGGCGGGCGGCGAAGAGCCGCGCGCCGACGCGGAGCGCTCCTCCGCCCCTCGCGGATTGGTGGCCGCCTTCCGCGCGATGCGTCATCGCAATTTCCGGCTGTTTTTCGGCGGTCAATTAGTCTCGCTGATCGGCACCTGGATGCAAATGGTGGCGCAGTCGTGGCTGGTGCTGAAGCTCACCAACTCCTCGATCATGCTCGGGGTCGTATCGTTCGCGAGCTACATCCCGATCCTGATTGTCGCGCTGTTCGCCGGGGTGGTGGTCGACCATGTCGACCGGCGCCGGCTGATAATCGGTGCGCAAGCCTTGCTGATGCTGAGCGCATTCGCGCTCGCCGCGCTGACCTGGACCGGTGTAGTGCGGGTCGAATATGTGATCGTGCTGGCCGCCTTCAACGGACTGGTCAGTTCCTTCGATATGCCGGCGCGGCAGGCCTTCGTGGTCGATATGGTCGGGATCGACGATCTGCCCAACGCGATCGCGCTCAACTCGATGATTTTCAACGGCGCACGCACTATCGGACCGGCGATCGCAGGTGTGCTGATCGCTCTGACCGGCACGGCGATGTGCTTTTTCCTGAACGGCGTCAGCTTCCTCGCGGTGATTTGGAGCCTGTTCGCAATGGAGTTGCCGCGACGTGTGATCCGCCTCGGCGGGGGCCAGATGCTGACCCGCCTGGGCGAAGGCGTGCGCTATATCTGGACCCATCGCGCGAGCCGCACCCTGCTGCTGATCGTGGCGCTCAACAGCGGCTTTGGCGTCCAGTACAGCGTGCTGGTGCCGATCTTCGCGCGCGATATTCTGCATGGCGGCGCACGCGGCTACGGTTTCCTGATGGCGGCGCAAGGTGTGGGCGCAGTGATCGGCGCGGTCTGGATGGCCTGGCGCTCCGGATCATCCGACGGATTGAGGCATAACCTGACCTTTGGGCTGCTCTGCGGGTCCCTGGCCGTGATGGTGTTCGGGGCCTCGCAATCGATGGCACTCTCGCTGTTCGCCCAGATGCTGATCGGCGCAGGGGTTATCAACCACATGGCGAGCACCAATACCCTGCTGCAATTGTTCGTTTCCGATGAGCTGCGCGGGCGGGTGATGAGTATCTACACGCTTTCGTTTATCGGATTGGCGCCACTCGGCGCGTTGCTGGTCGGCTATCTCGGCGAACGTCTGAGTCCAGAGAGCGCGGTGGTCATCTGCGGCGCGATCTCGCTCGGATGCGCCGCCTTGCTATTCACCCAAATGCGCTTGATTGCCGTGGCGCAAACCGAGGCGGTGCCGCTGCCGCGCGCGGTCGCGGACTGACGCGGATGCGCGCGCCAGACCCGCAATCCCGCTATAATCGCGGCGATGGCCCAAACGCCCAAGCCGCGGATGCATGCCGAGCCTGCGAGCGTCGGCGTGCTGCGCGCGCTGCCGCCGATCGACGAATGCCTGCGGGCGGCGGATAACGACGAACTGCTGCGCGGCCTCGGCCGCGATTACCTGAAAACCCTGGCACGCAGTGCCGAGAATGATCTGCGCGGCAGGCTGACTTCTGGCGAGGCTGACGGCGAGGCCAGCCGCAAGCTCATGCTGGCGACGATCGTCGGCCGGATGCACGCCTTAGCCGAAGCCGACGAGCCCGCGCTGCGCGGCGTTGTCAACGCCACCGGCGTGGTGCTCCACACCAACCTCGGGCGTGCGGCGCTGGCCGAGAGCGCGATCGAGGCGCTGACGATGGCAGCACGGTCGGCGGTCAATCTCGAATACGATCTGCTGACCGGCGGCCGGGGTGAACGCGACAACCTGGTCGAGCGGGAATTGTGCGCTCTCACCGGCGCCGAGGCGGCTACGGTCGTAAACAACAATGCCGCGGCGGTGCTGCTGGCGCTGAACACGCTCGCCGAAGGGCGCGAGGTAATAGTCTCGCGCGGCGAGCTGATCGAGATTGGCGGGTCTTTTCGCTTACCCGACGTGATGGCGCGCGGCGGCGTGCGGCTCAAGGAAGTCGGCACCACCAATCGCACTCATGCGCGCGACTATGAAAGCGCGATCGGCCCCGAGACCGCCCTGCTGCTGAAGGTTCATCCGTCGAATTACCGGGTAGTCGGGTTTACCGCCGAGGTCAGTCTGGCGGAGCTGGCCGGGATCGGCCGCGCCCACGGAATCGACGTAATGGAAGACCTGGGCGCGGGCGCGCTGATCGATATGAGCCTTTACGGTTTGCCGCGCGAACCCATCGTGCGCGAGCGAATCGCAGCGGGGGCGGCATTGGTGACGTTTTCCGGCGATAAGCTGCTGGGCGGTCCGCAGGCCGGGATTGTAGTAGGACGGCGGGATTTGGTGGAGCGGCTCCGGGCCAATCCGCTCAAGCGCGCGCTGCGTTGCGACAAGTTAACGCTCGCGGCACTCGAAGCGACGCTGCGGCTCTATCGGCGCGGCGATCCGGCGAACGACTTGCCGACCCTGCGGATATTGCGGCGAACGCCGGGTGAGATCGAGGTGGTGGCGGAGCGCGCATTGG